>JAFAHZ010000170.1 GCA_019236975.1 Vulcanimicrobiota bacterium
CCGATCAGTGGACGGAAAGGCCGTCGACTTCCGCTAGCCCGGTCTTGGAGCCTTGGATGATTTGCACGGGTGCCGCGTTTCCGTCGGCACCCGGTGCAAAGACCAGAATCGACGCGGGCGGCGGCCCGGGCACCAGCGGCTCGTTGCCGACGTACAAGTAACCGGCGTCGTCGATGGCGATCGAGTCGGGATTCCAGAGGTGCGTGTTCGTGCCCGCAATGGAGATCGTGGGCGCGACGTTACCCGTCGAAGTAGCCGGATAGGCCGTAATCGTACTCGTATAGAGGTTGGCCGCGTAGATCCTATTGTGGATCGGATCGTACGCAACGCGGTCGGGTCCGGAGAGCTGAGTTTTTCCGCCCGCCAAAACACGCACGGGCGCAACGTTTCCGTCGGCGCGCGCGTCGAACGTGAGGATTTCGCCGCCAAGTTTTCCGCCGCACGCCGGCGGGCTGCAGCGATCGGCGACGATGTAGTTGCCCTGCCCGTCAAACGTAATTCCCGACGGCAGGAACAGACCGGTTGCGCCACCCGCAATTTCTCGGAGCGGGCGATCGTCACCGGCTGCCCCAGATGCCCACGTCGCGACGAACGCGTTGTTCACGTCGTCGGCAACGACGTCGCCCATCTTCGTGACCGCGACGCCGCCACACGAAACGGTGTGCGGCGAAATCGCGAGGCGGCCGGCCGGCCTGACGTTTCCCCACGAGTTCGCGGAGAATCGCGAAATGAATTTGCTAAAGGTGCGGCACGTCCAAACCGAGTTATCCGCTGCGTCGAACCACGCGCTCTGCGGAACGCAACAGCCGCCCTCCTCGAATAGACCCGTTTTTTCGCCGGCGATCACGTGCGTGGGAGCGACGTTGCCGTTAGCCGTGGCCGGATACGTTCCGAGCTCGCCGGGGCCGAGGAAGCCGGGGCCTCGGGCGTTGAGCGCAATGCCGGCGAAATACAGAGACCGAGCGCGCTGCAGAGCCGACGCGGCGAAGACGGCGCGCGGAACGTTCGATGGGCCGGGCAGACCGCACGCGCTGACGAGCACGATCGAAACGAGTGAAAAGAGCGAGCGTGCCTTCATGGCTTCCTCCGACGAGTTAAGAGTTTTAGAAGGCGGCGCCGCCCTCCGCCTAGGCGATGGCGCCGATACGCCGAAGGGTCGCTCCATAAGGGGCGCCGGCGCCTCAGCGAAAGGCAATCGATGGCAAGATATCTTTTTTTGCTACTCGTCACTATTGCTATTACGCTGCCGCGGGTAGCGTTTGCCGATGTAGATGCCACCGTCGAAGTGGCTCCGCAGCCGGCACCCTCGTCGCCGTGGAGTTGGCCGGTGATACCGACGTGCATCGCGGAGCATCCGCAGAAACCGCAACCGACTCCGACGGAGCCGCCCCCAGTCGAGGTTGCCGCGGGCGCCGCCTCGATCTGCGACCTGTTCGCATCCCTTACCAAACCGAATCCGTACGTTACCGTCATCGAGGTGCTTCCCGCGGCAGTCGTCAACGGGCACGACCCGTACGACGACGACTTTCCCGCATTCCAGCCGGGGTCGCTGGTCGTTCATTTTCGCGTAGCGGGCGACATTCGCAAGATCTTCTCCGGCGTTAACCATCTCGAACGGGCGGCGTCGTCGGCCGCAAGCGCACGCTTAGGAAAATGGTGGACGACATTTGCACAAGTCAGCGCCGACGGAAAGACCTTGCGCGACGTGCGCGAGATCAGCGACGTCCTCGCGCTTCCGGCGATGCCCTCGTGCGCGGCAACGGGAATGGACGCTGGAACCGGACACGATGCGTACTTCGGAATGGTTGCCAAGGGTTTTTCACAAGAGGGCGGCGGCATCGAGCTGTTCTTTCCCAATGGCGGCGTCAACGCGCAGGCCGACGTCGCGCAGATTCCCGGTGCCGCCACCTGCGCGAACGCTTTGCCCGACGGACAAATTCCGCAAGATCCGCTCAATCCTCTACCTGAGTAAATAAGGAGGTACTGCGATGCGACGTGGAACGATCGTAGGCGTCGTCGCCGCTCTCGTCATTCTCTATGCCGCCGGCATCTTCGCCTACTTCAAGGACACGGGAGTCGGCGTATTCGATTCGCCGGAGAACCCTCCGGCAGACCGGCTCGGTATCAACGTGACGACAATGTCGATCGACGTCGCGAAGCAACAAGTGGACTTATCGATTCTTCCGGACCCGCAAGGCAATCTGACCGACGACAACGGGTTCACGTCCAAGAAAAATATCTCGTTCACAATCTACACGGGCGATTCGCAGAAAACGGTCGACATCAAGGCGGGCCAGCCCATCACGACGATCGACGTGCCGATCTCGGCGTTTGGGAATATTTCCGCCTATCCGTTCGACCAGTATTCCGGCTGGATCTCGTTCGATTCCGACACGCCGTTTGCGGTTCATTGGGAATCGGACCTACAGGCGTTCCACGCACACATTTCGGCCGACACGAAAAATGGTTCCACGCCGCTCATTTTGGACGCGGACTACTCGCGCTCGTCCTCGGTCAGAGTCTTCGCGCTCTTCCTCTATCTCCTCACTGCGCTCGTTGCAACGGTCGCCGTTACGGTCACGATCTGCGTCGTGTTTCGCGGTTACAAGCTGGAATTCGGACAGATCGGATGGAGTGCCGCCCTTTTGTTCGTGCTCCCGGCGGTGCGCACGAGTTTGCCGGGAGGACCACCGCTGGGAACGCTCGCCGATTTCCTGGTGTTCTTTTGGGCCGAAGCCCTGGTCGT
>JAFAHZ010000198.1 GCA_019236975.1 Vulcanimicrobiota bacterium
CGTCGTTATTGATTGCGTCGAAGAGATCGGCTTGGCTGCCGTCCGAGTACACGCCGATGCAACTCCACACGCTATACAAGACGGCGCCGCAATCATCGTTGAGGCAGCCGGTCGACAAGTAATCGAAGACGTATGACGCCGAGACCAATGCCGGTCCGGGCGTCGCCGTCGGCGCGGGCGTTGACGTCGCGCGGGGAGTCGACGTCGGCGAGGGCGTGAACGTGGAGACGACCACGGAGAAGCCCGAGGTCATCGTTCCCGGCAATAACTCGAGCATGAAGCTATCGCGCGTGTCGCCGATCGTAAGGGCCGCGACCGCATTCCCGCCGTCGACGCCGGGATAGCCGAAGTTGACCGCGACGTCGCGCGCTGCGTAGCCGCGCAGAAATGCCGGCGACAGCGTGCTTGCAGCGCGCCGGTACGCATGAAAAGCACGGATGCCGCTGTGCGGCGGATCGCTCAGTACGGCGTGTTCGCCGGGTGAGTTGTACGTGTAACGCTGCAGCGTGGCTGCGGTGTGGTCCCAGCGATACGCCCAGAAGTGGCCCGCACGGGAGGCGTCGCGCGAATAGAAATCAAGTTCGTGACCGTCGCCGTTATCGGCACCAAGCACGTCGCGGACGGGAACGTAGATCGCGAGCGCCGAGCTCGCTTCGGCTTCGAGCGTTTCGAGGAGCTGCGCGAGCTGCAGGTATTGCTGCTGCTGCGCGGTCGCTTGGCGCGCCGCCGCCAACGCGCCTTGCGCGGCGTAGAGCAACGCGCCCGCAAGCGCGACCCAGATCCCGATTGCAACCAGGACCTCGAGCAGCGTGAAGCCGCGTTCGCTTTGGGGCGGGCTCCGGCGCATCTACCAGCGTCGGTGCCCACACCCGGCGCGTTTAGATCACGGCCACGAGAAGATCGCTTCCGCGCCGATGGTCTCGTTGTTATTCGACGAGGTGCCGAGCGGCGAGGTGTACCGTGCAAAGGACGGTACGTTCGACCAATCACCGCGGCCTTCGAGGCGGAACTTCATGTTGCCATTGGGCGCGTATTGGACGGTGACCGTGCCCTCGTTCCAGGTCTGCGCGATGCCGGTGCGCACGCCGTTCTGGTCGTTGAAGGTCTCGAGGCGTGCGGACAACGTGAACAGCGACGAAACGTTGTAGACGGCGTAACCGGCGATCCCGCTCCATCGCGCCGTGCCCTGCAGCGGCACGCCGACGCCGTTCGTGACGATCGCGCCCGCGCTGTTGAAGAACTGGTCGTTGAATTGCTGCGCGATGTCGCCGTTGAGCCCGAAATTCCACAGGCTCGTGGGATTATAGTGCATCACGAGATCGAGGAGCGTGCGTTGGCCGTAGATCGTCGCCGGCCCGGGCGGCGGCGCAATCGTTCCGCCCGTCGGGTATGGGGTCAATACTGACGGCTCTTTTCCGCTGTAGACGTCGCCGCTGAAGGACAAGATCGAGGACGGATTCCACGTGACGCCGCCCTCGATGGTGTTCAGGCCTTGCGTGCTGATGATCTGGTCCCAGCCATAGTTTACGCCGCCCGTGACGCTGATCTTCGCGCTTGGCGCCCACACCAGGCGCGCACCCGTATGCGTGAACGGAACCGCGAAGCCGAACAAAATCGAGCGCGAGATCTGGTTGTCGCTGGGCGATTCGATCACTTCGTATCCCGCCAGCGTTTCGTATTTGCCGGCATTGAGCGTAAACTGGCCGGCCGCATAGTAGAGGTAGGCCTGCGTGATGTCGGTGTACGTATTGGCCGAGCCGCCGTAGGATGCGATGACATTGGCGTCCGAGCCGAGGCTGGCTTCGAATTGTCCGCCGAGCCCGTTCGAGGTGTTCTTGCGAACGTTGACGTTGAGGTTGTTGAAGACGAAGCTCGTCTCTTCGGGCGATTTCGTGTTGATGCCGGTGATGCCGTCGAAAACTCGTGCGGGAGCGCCGTTCGTAAACAGCAGCGTACCGCCGCTCGGTATCGGCTTGGTGTACGTTATGTCGGCAAAGCCGCTGAACGTCCAAGGCGGCGTCGGCGTCGCCGTCGGCGACGGTGCCGGCGATGGCGAAGCTGCGGTTGCCGGCGCCGTTTGCGCGAGCGCACGCGCATACGATGACATCGTAAGAACGCCGAGCATGAAAGCGGCCATCAACAGTTTTCGCAAGAAAGAGCTCTCCTTGTTTTTGAAAAGGAAAACCGCGCAGCCACGGTGGACTTGCGCGGCTTTCTTCCACGGCCACGAGCCGAGAGGGGATTCGGCTATTGAAATGCCGCTAGGTCTCTGTGTACGACGTTTTTGAACGTCGCACGAGCCTCCGAACGGATTATCCAAACGACCGTACGCCCAGAATAGCAGCGTGCGAGACGCTCGACATTCGACGCGCGGCTAATCAATTGTGCCGTGCGTTCGACAAAAACGAAAAACCGCGCCGATTACGGGCGCGGTTTGCCAAGAGACGAACGAAACGAAACGTTAGGCGGCCGAAGCCTTATGCAGCGGGCCGAAGCTCCGTCAACTCAGCCTTCGAGAGAGACTTTGCGGGTTCCGGAACCGCAAACAAGATTACCATCATGACGACGAACGCGCCGAGCGACATCAAGCTTTCCACGGTGGTGTTCTCCTCTGAACCATTGGCAGGGCCGCACGTGCGGCTGCTTCTTGGCCATAGCGTATCGCCGGAGGGGGGTCCCAGGCATTGGCCAGACGGAGAAGCCTCGGCGTACCGGCTTCGACAAACGGTGGCTGAGAGCCGGAAAGCTAGCCGCCAACCGTGTTTTGGAGGATGAGCGGCCCCACGTCGATGCGGAT
>JAFAHZ010000185.1 GCA_019236975.1 Vulcanimicrobiota bacterium
CCGGTATTGAAACCGATGAAGGCAACAAGTGCCGGCGACCACGGCTGTACTGATGCCGCATAGCCGCCCGGATACCACGCCCACCGGTCGTGATAGCGGTACCAGCGTCCGTAATGGAACGGCGCGTAGCCCCACTGAGCGTAGTCCACCCAGGTCCAGCCGTAGTAGGGTTCCCAAACCCAACGTCCGTTCGAATACGGTGACCAATTCGGGGCGACGTTGTTAGGCGTCCAGACCTGGCCGTACGCCGGATCGTTTTGCCACGTTCCGTAGTCGTCGAGATCGTACGCGCCCGGCATCCAGGCCGGAACGTCTTGCTGATAGGCGGCCGAACGCATGAATGCGTTGTCGCGGTTCATGTTCCACTGATCGAACGCGTTTTCTCCGTATGCGCCGACAAAGCGGAATTGCGGGTTATTGGGATCGCCCCAAACCAGCATCGTGCTGCCCGGATCGAGGTACTGGGTGCCTTGCGGCAGCAACACCGCGGCCGCGCCGTCACGAACGGTTATCGCCGTAACGTTCTGCGGGTTGACGTCGACGCGGTAGTACCCCATGTCGCGCGGGCGAATGGTAACCGACGGCGTCTCGATTTGCGTGTACTCGTTCGTCCCACGCACCACGCCTACGCCGATCTCTCCCGACGCCAATTGGACGGTGTCGGCATTGTAATCGATCTGCGCAAACCGCAGCTGTGTGTTCGGTCCAACACGCAGAATATGACCGGAGTCGAATTGAACTTCGGAACGTCCGCTTGGATCAGTCGCCAGATAATCGCCGACCATCAGCGGCGCATTGATCGCCGCTGCCTCGGCATTACCGGAATCCCCACGCGTGATCGAAACGTTGCCCGACATCGAGCTGATGTACGCAACGTCCGGCGCCTGCGCGAACGCTGCGCTCGGCATTGCGAGCAATGTCCCGACAGCCAGCGCGGTCGCGGTCCCGAAGCTGAGAAGTCTAGTAAGTAAGCCCATGAATGATTCCTTCCCCTCGCTGCTCATATCAAAAAACGCGACCCGCGGCCCAAAGGGCGGCAGGTCACGTTAAAGGCAGCTAAATTTCGGGAAGGTTACGAGCGCCGGCTTACTTCGTTAAACGGAGACCGGAATCTGATCGAACGCCGGCTCGGCGGGCGCGGCTTCGCGCGCGCTCGCCTCGACGAACGCGACCAGCGCGCGCACCGGAACGCCCGTAGGGCCCTTCGCCTGGAACGGCTGTTCCTTGTCGGAATACGCGGTGCCGGCAATGTCGAGGTGGATCCACGGCCTGCCGTCGACGAACTCGCGCAAGAATGCGCCCGCCGTTAAGCTCCCCGCAGCACGACCGCCCGTGTTCTTCAGATCGGCGATGTCGCTCTTCATCGCGGTGAGATAGTCGTCGTACAGCGGCAGCCGCCAATAGCGTTCTCCGCTCGCATTTGCAACGCGTAAGAACGCATCGGCGAACGCATCGTCGTTGCTGACCGCTCCGGTCGAGCTATGTCCGAGCGAGATGACCATCGCGCCCGTAAGCGTCGCGCAGTCGATCAATCGGGTCGCGCCGAGTTTCATCGTCGCGTACGCCAACGCGTCGGCGAGAATTAAACGGCCCTCGGCGTCGGTGTTGATGATTTCGATCGTCTTACCGTTCATCGCACGATGTATGTCACCCGGTTTGGTTGCATCCGGCCCGGGGAGATTTTCACTCGCCGGAACGATGCCCACGACGTTGAGCTTCGGCCGCAACTTGCCGATGGCGCGCATGGCGCCGATGACTGCCGCCCCGCCGCTCATGTCGTATTTCATCTCGTGCATGTTCTCGGCGGGCTTGAGCGAGATGCCCCCGCTATCGAAGGTGATGCCCTTTCCAACCAGCGCGAGCCGTTCGTTTGAATTGCGATCGCCGTCGTAGGTGAGCACGATAAGCCGCGCCGGCTGCGAGCTGCCTTGTGAGACGCCGAGCAATGCGCCCATCCCGAGATCTTTCATGCGCGCTTCGTCAAGTGCGTCGAAACCGAGATCGTTCTTCTTGGCAATCTCTTCCGCGCGCTCGGCAAGGATGCGCGGCGTCATGTCGTTCGCCGGAGTCAGCGCCAGCCGCCGCGTGAAGTTAACCGATTTGCCGAGGACTTGTCCGCGCTTCGAACCCCGCGTCAAGGCGCCGCGATCGAGCGCGCCGGCGACAATCGTTACGGTGCCGATCTCGATCGGCCGCTCTTGTTCCTTGCGGTAGATCGTCGTGTCGACGGTAGCGACAAAGGCGCCTTCCGTGAGAAAGGACGCCGCCATTTCGGCATCTTTCACTTCATACGGGAACGTCAGCGCGATGTCGCGCACGCCGCGCTTGCCCAAATAGCGAACGGCAGTGCCGGCGTATTGCGCGAGCTGCGCGAGCTCGAATTTATTGCGGTCGCCGAGGCCGACGACCAACACGCGGCGCACGCCCAAATCGGCGGCGCCGGTAGCGTGAAAGAGCGCGACCTCATTCGGCTTGCCCTGATGCTCGCCGTCTGCGAGTGCCGCTGCGACGACGCCGCCCAGCTTGGGATCGACGTCGGCGGCTGCGCCTTCGAGCTTCTTGTCGGAAAAGACGGGGACCACGAGCGCGCCGGAGGCTACGCTCCGCGCGAGGTCGCCGGATACGATAACTTGCATGCGGCAGTCGTTTGTGCCGCTGGAAGCGA
>JAFAHZ010000186.1 GCA_019236975.1 Vulcanimicrobiota bacterium
CGTCGACTTGCGCCATGCGCGCGTTGTGCATTTGATAGATGTCGACGTAGTCGGTCTGCAGGCGGCGGAGCGACTCCTCGAGGGCCTTGCGAACGAAAGCCGGAGAGAAGTCGTGCGGAAGTTCGAACTGCCCGCGCCGCTTCTCGGCGTTCTGCGGCGAGTAAAAATCGTAGCCGAATTTGGTCGCGTACACGGCGCGGTCGCGTCGCCCCGCGAAGGCTTTGGCGAGTTGCTCTTCGCTGCGGCCGTTGCCGTAGGTGTCGGCGGCGTCGTAGAAGGTAATCCCCGCATCGAACGCGCGCTGCAGCATGGCGACGGCGTCGTCGTCGGTCTTGTCGCCCCACCAGCCGGTCGACGTGGTCCAGAGGCCGAAGCCGACCTCGCTCACGGTCACGTCGCTGTTGGGGTAGGTGCGGTACTTCATAAGGCCTCCTGAGGTTCGCCGGGCGGGCTTCGGGGCCCACCTGCCTAAGTCTCTCGCAGTATGGAGCGGGTGGCTACCACCTTTCGCGACGATTTGGAACGGGTCGGGCGTTGGATCGACGAGTATTTCGCCTACCCCGAGCGCTTCCGCGTGCTTCCCGCCGTTCGGCCGGGCGAGGTGATCGCGGCGCTGCCCGAATCCGCGCCGGAAGCAGGCGAAAGCTTCGACCGCATCATGGACGATTTCGAGCGGATCGTCGTTCCCGCGACGACGCACTGGAATCATCCCCGGTTCTTCGCCTACTTCGCGACGAGTGCGGCGCCGGCGGCGATCGCGGCCGAAGCGCTGGCTGCGACCATTGACGTGAAGGCGATGCTGTGGCGAACGTCGCCCGCCGCTACCGAGCTCGAGCAAGTGACGATGCGATGGCTCGCACAGCTCATGGGCTTGCCGGACGGCTGGACCGGCATCATCTACGACACCGCGTCGGTGGCGGGTTTTACCGCGATGGCGGCCGCGCGCGAGGCCCTCGATCTCGGCATTCGCGAGCGCGGCATGAGTGGGCGTGACGTCCCGGCGCTGCGCATCTACATCACCGATCAGACGCACTCGCACATCGAGAAAGCGGCCATCGCGCTGGGTGTCGGCCAGGCGAACGTCGTGCGCGTGCCGTGCGACGCCGAGTTTCGCATGCGTCCCGATGCGCTGGCGAGCCGGATCCGAAGCGACGTTGCAGCCGGAATGCGGCCTATGGCGATCGTGGCCACCGCCGGTACGACCTCGACGACGTCGACCGATCCGGTTCGCGAGATCGCCCGCATCGCGCGCGAGCACCGCGCGTGGCTGCACGTCGACGCGGCATACGCCGGCGTTGCGGCGATCGTTCCGGAGTTTCGCTGGCTGCTCGACGGGATCGAGTGCGCCGACTCGCTGGCCGTCAACCCGCACAAGTGGATGTTCGTGCCGATGGATTGCTCGGCGCTCTATTTGAAGGACGAAGCGTCGGTTCGCCGTGCGTTTCGCTTGACGCCCGAGTTCATTTTGACGGGCGGCGAGAACGACGTCGTCAACTACATGGAATACGGAATCCAGCTCGGCCGCCGCTTCCGCGCGCTCAAGCTTTGGTTCGTTCTGCGCAGTCTCGGCGCCGAAGGGATTCGCGCCAAGCTCCGCCAGCACATCGCGCTGGCGCAAGAATTCGCATCCTGGGTGCGCGGCGAACCCGGCTGGGAAGTGCTCGCACCGCATCCGCTCTCGGCCGTCTGCTTTCGCAGCACGAGCGTCGACAACGAGCGGCTGATGGAAGCCGTCAACGACACGGGCGAAATATTCATCTCGCATACGAAGATCGACGGCGTCTACGCGCTGCGCTTGGCGATCGGCAACCTGAGGACGCAGCGCGAGGACGTCGAAGCGGCGTGGAGCGTGCTGCGCCGCGAGGCAGCGAAGCTGGAGCACGCGGTAGTATGAAGCAGACCGAAGAGCTCAAGGAACGCAAAGATGCTATCGATCGCGAGCTCGCGCATCGCCTCGCCGCGAGCATCGACGAACTCGAGCGGCAGCGCGCCAGCGTTTTGCAGCTCAACCAGCTCAAGAACGACCTCATCGCCGTGCTCGCGCACGATATCAAGGGGCCGCTGACGTCGATCGCCGGCTTTGCCGAGCTGCTGGAGGAGGGATACCTCGAAGGACCCGCAGCCGTCGATGCGGCGCACACGATTCGCACGAACGCGCAGCGGTTGGCGACGCTCGCCAACGACGTGCTCGCGCTGTCGCGCGTCGAGCACGGCGAGCTCGAAATTGCCGACGAGCGCGTCGATCTGGTCGACCTCATCAAGAACGTTGCCGAGACGCACGTTGCCGAACGTAACGTCCACGTCGAAACCGAATTGTCGCACGCGTACGTGCGCGGCGACGCCGAACGGCTGCGCCAAGTGTTCGACAATCTTTTGCGCAACGCCATCAAGTATTCGGCTGGCGGCGATCCGATCGGCGTGACGATCTCCAGCGCAGGCGAGGATTACCGCGTCGAGGTGCGCGATCGGGGCATCGGCATTCCTCCAGAGGATTTGCCGCGCCTCTTCGGCCGTTTTGCGCGCGGTTCCAACGCGCGGCGAGCGAAGATCGCCGGCACCGGAATCGGGCTGTTCATCGTGAAGATGATCGTCGAGCGGCACGGCGGGACGGTCGACGTCAGCAGCGCGCTGGGCGAAGGAAGCACGTTCGGCGTCGTGCTGCCGTCGTTTGACGCGCGCGTCTCGCAGAAGCCGATGCGCGTCGCGATTCTCACCAAAGATACCGACCTCTCGCGATTTGCGGCGTACGAGCTGCGCTCGCGCGGCTATCGCGTGCGCGAATGTTCCGAGCTCGAGGATCTCGCCCACGTGGGCGACCTCCGCCCCGGCGACGTGGTGCTGGCCGACCCGATGGTCGCGCGGGCCGAAGAGATTCGCAAGTTTGCACCGCCGGGAGCGATCCGCGTCATCGGTATCGGCGATGGCGGCGGCAGCTGGGACGCCACGCTCGCGCAGCCGTTCCTGGTTACCGATCTCATGAACGTCATCGAAGAAGGAAACTGATGCGCCGACTGCTCTGGTTCGCTGCCCTGCTCGCGCTAGTCGCCTGCGGCGGCGGGCGTCCATACGTTCCACTGCCCGCGACGGGAACGCTACCCAACGGCCCGAGCTTCCTCGACGACGATACCGACAAGGTGCCGTGTCCGCGATCGGCAGCGCACGGCGTGCCGCTGGTGATTCACGATCGGTCGGGCCTGCCGATCAGGCGGTTGACGCTCTATTTCACGTCCAGCGTTCCGTCGAACCTCGCGCAGTTTCAGTTCCTCAACCGCGACGGTACGATGACGACTTTCGCGATCGGAAATCGCGCGCAGCCGTTTCCCCTCTTTCGCTGCTTCCCCGGCAGCCTCGCACGCGGCGGCCGTCGGTTTACGTTTCCGTTGTTGCCGGGCGGACGCGTGTGGATCGTGTTCGGCAAGCTGCCCATCGCCGGAGCGGCGAACGGGCAGTTCGTCGGACCGACGGGGTGGATCCGTGGAAAAGCGGGCTTCGACGTGCCGTACGATACGGTCGAGCTTTCCGATAACAATCCGGGTATCTTCGTCAACATGACGCGCGTCGATATGCTCGGTTTGCCGATGCAGCTGCGCGTTTTGCCGCCGGGCAAGAGCAAACCATGGGCTGCCGTCGGTGAAAAGACCGATCAATACGTCCGGCTGCTGCGCGAGATGCGCGGCGACGCTCCGTTCGGGCAGACCGTCATCCTCGTCCGCCCGCTGCGCGTTCCGCGGATCATCAATCCCAGCCATCTGCCGAACTTTCCCGACGTCTTCAACAGCGCGAGCTACTATCCGGGCGGCTTCATCAACAAAGTGGCCGGCTACTACCAAAATCCACCGGCGGCAATTACCTACAGCACCGCGTACAAGAGTTACTGTCCCGGCAGCTGGAGCGCTGGTTCGACCGGCAGCGCATTCACGTTTACGCAGGGCGGCCAAACGAATACGTACCCGAACTCGCAGCTTACGACCAACTACATCTTCGCCGACAGCCCGGCTTACAGCTCCAACACGTGCACGTACTTGCTTGACAAGATTCTTCTGCAAGAGCTCAATCGCGGCGTCGCGATGACCGCATCGCATCCGGTGACGGCGCCGAGCAGCTTCTATCCTAAAGGCACCATCAACAACCAGTACGCCTGCCTGCTGCACAACTACTCGCTGCACTTCGCAACGTATGCGTTTGCCTACGACGACGCGGCCAATCAAGCCAGTACGATTACGAATCCGAGCCCGCGGCTGGTCGAGTTGACGATCGGGCGCATGCCCCGGGGCTTACCGAAACCGCTGCCGCGAAAGGTCTGTACGGCGCTGCGCTAGCGGCGGCGGCTTAGTACAAGCGTAAATACGCGTCGCGTTCCCACGGGTGCACGGCGCGACGGTAGCGTTCGTACTCCTCGAGTTTGGCGTCGCGAAAGGCGTGGTAGAGATGATCGCCCAGCGACGCGCGCACGACCGGATCCGCATCCAGCTCGGTAATCGCTTGCCGTAACGACTTCGGCAGCGTTCCGATGCCGCGCTCGCGCCGGTCGCGATCGGTGAGCTCGTACGTCGAGCCGGTCAGTGCCGGACCGGGCAGCGTTGCGTGCGCGATGCCGTCGGCCGCCGCACCAATTAACACGGCGAGCGCCAGATAGGGATTGCAGGCCGGATCAGGGCTGCGCATCTCGACGCGCGGCGGCGTTTGTCCGGGCGGGACGCGCACGAGCGCATTTGCGCTGCGCTCCGACCAGACGGTGTAAATCGGCGCGTCCCAGGCGGCAACGAGGCGTTTGTACGAGTTGACCGTCGGATTGCAGATCGCCGTCGTTGCAGCCGCATGCGCGAGCAGACCGCCGACGGCGTAAAGCGCCGTTTCGCTGCCGGTGTCGTCGGCGAGCCGGAAATCGACGTGCAGGCCGTTGCCGGCGCGATCTTCGAGCGGTTTCGGCATGAAGGTTGCGTCGAGTCCGAAACCGGCTGCAACGTGCTTGGCGATCGTCCGCAGCGTGAGCGCGTTGTCGGCAGCCGTCAGCGGGTCGTCGTGCGCGATATCGATCTCGTGCTGTCCGGCGCCGTGTTCGTGATGCGCGGACGCGATCCGCACGCCCATCGCCTGCAAGGCGGCGACGATCGCGTTACGCGCTTCCTCACCGCGATCGCTGGCCGAAAAATCGAAGTAGGATCCCACGTCGGCAGTTGCCGTCGACGCGATCTCGCCGGGCTGTTTGTCGAAGAGGTAGAACTCGACTTCCAATCCGACGCGCAATCCCGCAAGGGACGGCGCGCTCTCGATCGCGCGGCGCAGCGTGGTGCGCGGGCAGCCTTCGAACGGCGTGCCGTCGGGCATTGCAATATCGCAGATCAAACGCGCTTCCCAACCATCGCCGACGGGCCACGGATAGACGGCAAACGTTGCCGGATCGGGGCGCAGCAGCATATCGAGCTCTTCGCCGCGCACGAAACCGTCGATCGAGCCGCCGTCGAAGGTGACGCGCCCGTCGAGCGCCGCTTCGAGAACGTCGATGGGGATCGACACGTTCTTACTCACGCCGAAGATGTCGGCAAAGACGAGCCGGACGAAGCGCACGTTGCGCTCGCGCGCCAGCTTGAGCGCGTTACGCGAAGTGGAGGACGTCAATTGCTACCGCCAATCGGAGGGTGAGTTGGTCGTGGGGACTTTCCAGCGAACGGCCGCAGATCTCGCCGATCTGCCGCAACCGGTAAAACACGGTATGGCGATGCACGCTCAGCCGCTCTGCTGCCGTCTTGACGTTTTGACCGACGGCGAAGTAGAGCGCCAGCGTGCGCGCGAGTTCCGTTTGGTGTTTTTCATCGTATGCCCGTAGCGGCGCCAGCGTCGCTTCGGCAAAACGCTTGAGCCGGTCGACGTCGGCGCCTTCGTAGAGGAGAGGATACGCACCCAGATCGTCGTAGGCGACGACGCGCCCCGGCCCGAACACGCGCCGTCCGATCGCGAGCGCGGCTTCGGCGCTCTCCACGCTTTGATAAGCGGAGAGCAGCGATTCGACGCGGCCGATGCCGCCGGAGAGCCGCAGGTGCGCCGCGCGCTTCGCCGCGCTTTTCGGCAGCAGCGTCGCGGCCGTACGCGCGTTGCTGGCATCGATTTCGCGCACCGCCGGAACGAACACGAGCAGCGCGGCGCTGCGTTCGAAGAAACCGACGTCGGCGTCGCCGCCGCGAAACGCTTCGGCGGCGACGGCGCGCAGCTCGGCGCGATCGGCGGCCGAATCGCCGCCGGGCTCGCTTTCGGCTTCGAGCGCAACGGCAACGTACGCCGGCGCGATGACGACACCGCGTGCGGCGGCATCGTCGCGAGCGGCCGTCGTATCGTGATAGGTGCGCCCCACCAAGCGCTCCCAAAAGATCCGCCGCCGGCCGCGCCCGGTTTCGCCGTTGCGGGCCAGTTCGACGCCGACGGCCGACGCCGTCAGCCGCACCAAATGCACGGCGTCGTACGCAAGCTCACGATGCGCTTCGCCGATCGAAAGCCAGCCCACCTGAACGGTGCCGGCCATGATCGGCTGGGCGCGATCGGGCGCGTGCCGCGCGCTCGGCGGCGTCGCGCCGGGGCCGGCCGCCGCGAGGTGATGCCACTGCGAATCCTCGATCAGCACGCCGGTGTGGATCGTCTCGGCCAGATGCGCCGCCAGCGCCTTGGCACCCCCGCCCGATGCCGCAATCCGCGCCAATCCCTCGGCGAACTCCACGATCGCTTCGGGAGTCATGCCGCGTCTTTCGGCGAAGAAACCGACGGCTCTTCGCTTTCAGGCGGTCGACTTGCGCTATGCACGAATGTAGTTTACGCGACGTCCTCGCGGCGCTCTACGCCGAGACGCCCGATGCCGTCGTGCTCTACGATCTGCGCGGTCACGTCGTGGCGGCCAACGAAGCGGCGCTGGGGCTGAGCGGCTACACGCTCGAGGAGCTCTCGGGCCGAAGCTACCGCGACCTCGTCGGAAGCGATCCCGACCGCGTCGAGCTGGCCGTGCGCACCGCGCTGGCGGAGGGGTACGACCACTTCGAGACGGGAGCCAAGACCAAAAGCGGCGAGATCGTTCCGGTCGAATGCGCGGTGTTTCCGGCGCGCGACGGCGAGGGCACTATGACGGGTGTGTTCGTCCAGGCACACGACATTGCGGGCCTCAAAGCCGCCGAAGAATCGCTCGCGCTCAACCAGCAGCGCTTTCGCTCGCTGTTCGAATATCATCCCGACGGCATCATGGAGCTGCGCAGCACGGGTGCGATCTCGCGCGTTAACGTCGCGCTCGAAAGCGAGACAGGATTTTATACCGAGCAGTTGATCGGTAAACAGTGGGTCGAGCTGATCGCCCCCGATCGCCGGCAAGAAGCCGATCGCGCTCTCGAAGCGGCGATGCGCGGCGAAGCTGCGGAACACGATTCCCAGCTGCTGGACCGGCTCGGCAACAGGCTCGACGTGCAGCTCAAGCTCGTGCCGCTGCACGTGCGCGAAGAGATCGTCGGCGCTTACGCGATTTTCAAGAACGTCGCCCCGCAGAAGACCGCCGAGCGCACGATTGCGCAGCAGGCCGAACGCATCGGTCGTTTGTACATGGTCGCCGCCGAGCGCGGCGGCACCGTGGACCGGCAAATCGACGCGACGCTGCGCTTGGGTCTCGAGTTGTTTCACTTCGACGCCGCGTACATCACCGCGTTCGAAGGCGAACGGCTGCGCATTCGGAACTCCGTCGGCAAAGGCACGCCCATTCTCAAGGGGGCGGTCTATCCGCTCAGCGCGACGTTCTCGCGCCATCTCCAAGGCGCGCAGGAGATGCTCGTCATCGAAGATATCGAGCGGTCCGAATTCCGCAGCGATCCCGCGCGTGTGACCGCCGATTGGCGCTCGTACGTCGCGATGAAACTCACCGCCGGCGCGCGGGTGTTCGGTGCGCTCGTCTTCGCGGGCCTCAAGCCACACACGGAGATTCCGGCGGGCGATCGCGACATCATCGCGCTGATGGGCCTGTTCGTCGCGGCCGCGCTGGAGCGCGCCGAGCACACCGAACGGGTCGAGCACCTCGCGTTCAACGATTCGCTGACCGGCTTGCCGAACCGGCGGCTATTCGAGGACCGCATCAATAATACGATGGCGACGGGGCGGCGCTATAAACGCGGTTTCGCCGTGATGTACCTCGATCTGGACCGCTTCAAAAATATCAACGATACGTACGGCCATCCGGTAGGGGACGAGGTGCTCAAAGCGGTGGCTACGCGTCTTCGCGAAACGCTCCGCGAAAGCGACACCGTCGCGCGCTTCGGCGGCGACGAGTTCGTCATTCTGCAGCCGGTCATCGACGGCGTGGCCGATTCAGCCGACCTCGCGCGCAAAATCCTGACGGTGCTTCAGCGGCCGGTCATCGTCGATGGCGTCGAACACGGCGTGCAGGCTAGCATCGGCATCGCACTCTACCCCAACGACTCGCCGGATATCGGCGAATTAATGGAGCTCGCCGATGCCGCGCTCTATCGCGCCAAGCGGGAAGGACGCAACCGCTGGTTCTTCGCTAACGAAGATACCGCTCGCGCCGGCTTCGCGCAAAAGAAAGCGACGTAACGGGACTAGCTCGGGAAGAAGAGCTGCACGGTTGATATGAGCGTGAGTACGGCGACGATGACGACCGATGCCCACGTTATGACGTTGAGGACGGGACCGTTCACGTGCTTGCCCATGAGGTGCCGGTTGTTGATCAGCAGCAGCATCAGCACCAGTACGATCGGCAGCAGCATCCCGTTGGCGACCTGCGAGTAGAAGATGATCGCCAGCAGCGGCGCTCCCGGGACGATCACCACTCCCGCGCCGATCGTAATGAGCGCGAGATACAAACCGTAGAAGACGGGAGCATCGCGGAACGAGTGATCGACACCGCGCTCGAAGCCGAACGCCTCGCAGACGTAGTATGCCGTGGAGAGCGGCAGGATCGAGGCCGTGAATATCGCGGCGTTGAGAAGCCCTAGCCCAAAGAGCAGTGCGGCGAACTTACCGACTAACGGTTGCAGCGCGACCGCGACGTCGCCGGGATCGTTGACGACGATTTGATGTGCCGCCGGAACGTGCAGGTTGTGCACGTAAATGGTTGCGGCACACGCCACGATGATGAAAAACGCAATGACGTCGGTCCAAATCGCGCCGGTCACGACGTCGATCCGCGAATACTTGTAATCCTCTTCGCGCACGCCTTTATCGACGATGGCCGCTTGGATGTAAAACTGCATCCACGGCGAGATCGTCGTCCCGATGACCGCGATGATCATCAGAATGTACTCTTTCGATGCCGAAAA
>JAFAHZ010000249.1 GCA_019236975.1 Vulcanimicrobiota bacterium
TGCGTGTCGAGGTTGCCGAGTATTCCGTAGAAGCTCCGCACGAGCTTTGGATCGCCGTGCGTCACGTCGTACTGGGTGATGCAGTAGAGCTGCAGGATCAGATCGTCGGGCTGGCAGATGCAGTAGATATTACCCGCTTCGTCTGAGGCAACCGTCGAAGCGACTCCCGGGACGAATTTCGTCCACGCAAGCACCGACGGCTTGAAGGTCAGGCCCGGCATCACATCACCGTCGCCGCCAATGCGGAAACGATCGATGTTGCCATTCGAGCGGTCGACGGTCCAAAAGTTTCCGAGTCCGTCCAGCGCAAATCCGGCGTATTGCGGAGCCTTCAACCGCACGTTATCGTTGGGCGGCAGCCGTTCGACGTGCGACGGCGCGACGTCGCCTCGCGAACCTGCGGCGAACGTCAGCACGCGCGCGCGCATCGCGTCGAAGACATAGGTCGTGCCGTCGGCGGCGATCGAAATGCCGCCGCCGAAGAGATTTGCTTTGCCGCCTACAAACGTCGTCTTCGGACCGGCCAGAATGCTCGTGGGCGGCGTGCGCCCGCGAGCCGACGCCGGATAGGCGAGCAACGCGCCCGGTCCGTCGGGCGAATAGGCGTAGAGCGCGGTTTGGGCTGCCGGAGTTTGCGTGGGGCCGGGCACGGTGACGAGCGAGCTGCTCGTGCAGGCCGTCAGCGCGCTCAGAAAGCAGGCGAAAAAAAAGAGGCGGCAGCTCGCGAAGCGCAATGTGAGCACGAGAGCTGCCGCGGTAAGCTAACGAACCTTAGTGGTGGGACGACGGTGCGATCCAGAGCGTCGAGTCGGACCACTTGACCTTCGTCGGTACGCACGATTGAACTTCTTTTCCGGCGTACGTCACGTCGTTATAGAGGTCGAAGTGATGCTGGATTTCGACGCCGGGAGCGAAGGTGCCGTAATCGGTGACGGTGCGCAAAAAGTGCTGCGCGGCGTTGCGATACGCGACCGCAAAGGTGATTTGCGAGGCGTTCTTCTTACCGTAGATAATGTAATCGATCTGCGTGCCGCTGGCGTTCTTGCTCATGAGTTTTGGTGCACTTATGAAGCACTGTTTGACCAACACCGGTGCGGCGGCCGACGCCGGAGCTACCGAGGCGCCGAAACTTGCCGCAACGAGTGCGACGCAGGCGCAAAAACGGGTAAAACGTAGCATTAAGGCGGGTCTCCTTTCAGAACTTCCGTTGTTCGGCCCGCTTCCTTGGCGGCTCCTTCGGGAATTTCCCTACCGATCGGAGGACTCACATGCGATATCGATTCCATCGGCCGCGGCTGCTCGCCGTCTGGGCCTTCTGCGCGTTAGCTGCGGGATGCGCGCAACCCGGCGCACCGTCAGCCGTACCATCCGGCTCGGCCGCATTTGCGCCGAACGCGGCGCCGACGCCGCCCGTCACCGCGCCGGTGACGATTCCGTATCCGTACGTCAACAACTGGACGACGACGACGTATTCCGGCCCCGGTTCGAAGGGCAAGACGACACCCGGCAGCGATACAGGCGTCACGACGGTGAAGTTCGCGGTCGATCCGAAGACGGGCGTATACGACGTACCGGAAACCATCGCCTCGAAGAGCGGGTACGTCGAAGTGCTCAACTCGGCAATCGGCTTTTACCGCTACCGGGGCGGTATCGCGCAGATCATTCTCTCCGACAACTTCTCGTACGTTGCGGGGCCGTTCGTTCAGACGGGTATGGACACGTATCCTCAAACGCAGAACTCTATCGACTTTCCGATGACGCCGGGCCGTGCGTGGAGCGCTGCCGCGACGCACGTGTCGTATACCAACGCGCAGCTGTCCGGGAAGGGCGCGTACGGACAGAACTCGTCGGTGAACGAGAACGCCGACGGAACGTACGCGTCGCAAACGAACTATTCGAGCACGAAAGGCGGCGCAAATCAAGATAACTACGCGTCGACGGCATCCGTGTCGCTGACGGCTCCGTCGACCTATTCGCTGGCGATGCCCGCCGCAGGAATGAACGAACTGACCCAGACGTTCGCCCTTCCGGCCGGCGGCACGATTGCGGTGACGAACTCGGGAAAACGGCCGCTGCCTGCTAAGCGCGGAACCGTCAAGGTGAAGGACTGGTATCCGGGCGGCGGCGCGCTGCCTTCCGCGCTCTACAAAGACGACTTTCGCGTGATCGGAACGGCGACTACGCCCAGCACGTGCAAGTCGCGCGCCGGGCAAAGTGCGACCCACGTCGTCGAATCGTTTGCGAATCTGGATCCCGTTGCGGGCTCCTACAATACGTACACGGCCGATTACTATCTCTTAGCGCTTGCGAAGGGGCAGTTCTGGTTTGCCTGCATCGTCGAGAACTACACCAACGACAACTACGCCAACGGCTGGGTGTTCGCGGCCGGGCACTGGGGCGGCCTCACGTCGCACCAAGTGGGAACCGAAACGCTGATTGCGAGCGCCGTAAAAGCCGGCACGGAAGCGCGCGGAATACGTCCGAACGTACCCGTGCTGCCTTTTCCGTCGCTCCCGTTCCGGGTCGCACCACTCGTCGAGCGAGGGCGCGCGTTTCGCTGATCGCTACTTAGAAACGGCGGCGACTTGCGCTTCGGTTACGGCCGAAGCCTTGTTGCCCCAGGACGAGCGAACGTAGGTGAGAGCAGCGGCGATGTCGGCGTTGGAGAGTTGGGCACCCCACGCCGGCATCATGCCGTTGAACGAGTGACCCGAGACCTCGATTGCGCCGGAGAGGCCGTATTTCACGATGTGAACGAGCTTCACCGGATCGCCCGTGACGACCGAGTTGCCGGCAAGGGGCGGGAACGCACCGGGCGTTCCTTGCCCGTTGGTCTGATGACAGCTGGAGCAATTGGTTTGATACACCTTCGCACCGTCGCCGGCCGGTGCGCCTGCGGCCATCGCGTTCGAGGCCGTGGTCGGCGCCGACGTGGCCGGGGCTTCGGATGCGCTTGCCGCGCTGCTCTCGGTCGTCGTCGACGTTGCGGTACTGCTGCTTTGCGAGCAGCCGGAAACCGCCAACAGTGCGACGAGCCCGGCAGCCGGTGCCTTCAGGAATGCGTGCATGATCGTCCTCCGCGTGGCAAGTGCCATTGTCGGCTCGAACACGGTTTCCTGTAGCGGTTCGCGAAGCAGGCGGCCATGTCGCGCGCCGGTATTCTGGTCAACCGCAAACTCGACGTGCCGCTGCATCGCCAACTCGCCGCCTCGATTCGCGATGCGATTCTCGCGGGCAGGCTGCGAGCTGGGGAGCGTCTCTTGTCCAGCCGCGAGTTACAGCAGCACCTCGGCCTCTCGCGCAACACCGTCGTCGAGGCACTCGAACAACTGCATGCCGAAGGATTTCTGCAGACGGTGCGCGGCGTCGGTACGTTCGTATCCGAAAACTTCCAGCGTTCCGCCGCGCCGGGGAAAACGCGCGTAAGGGTCGCGACTTCGGCAGCCTCCAAAGCCTATCTGGCGGCTCTGCCGCTTACCGATAGTCTCGGTCCCGTCGCGCCGTTTCGTCCCGGCGTACCGGCCCTCGATCTCTTCCCGGCCGCGCAGTTCAAACGGTGTTTCCACACGGAGGATTGGAGCGCCGACCGGCTCGACGAACCGCATAGCCTCGGACTGCCGGCCCTGCGCGAGGCGATCGCGCGTCGGCTGAAGCAAACGCGCGGCGTCGCATGCGACCCCGCGCAGATCCTGATCACGTGCGGCGCACAAGCGGCACTCGACGTCGTCGCTACCGTGCTGCTGCGTCCGCGCGATTGCGTGCTGGTGGAAGATCCCGGTTTTCCCAACGCGCGCGCCGTCTTCGCGGCGCGCGAGGCGGTCGCGGTTCCGGGCCGCGTCGACCGCGACGGCGTCGACCCTTCCCTCTTCCCCCGCAAAGCCGCGCGCCTCGTCTACGTCACGCCTTCCCACCAATATCCGAGCGGCGCGATGCTCTCGCTCGAACGCCGCCTCGCACTTTTGCGTTGGGCGGAGAAACACGACGCATGGATACTGGAAGACGACTACGACAGCGAGTTCAACTACACGGGGCGCCCGCAACCGGCACTCCACGGGCTCGCCGGGGGACGGCGCGTGCTCTACCTCGGCACCATGAGCAAAGTGCTGTCGCCTGCGCTTCGTATCGCGTTTCTCGTCGTGCCGCCGGAACTGCGGCGTCCGATCGAAGCGGCGCATCGCGTCTCGGGCAACGTACAGAATACGATCGTGCAAGCGGCGCTCGCGCGGTTTATGGACGCCGGCTATTTCGCGCGCCACATCGCAAAGATGCGCAAGGTGTACGACGAGCGCCGGCGGTTTGTCGCGGCCAGTCTCGGCAGCGTCGCCGGCGACAGCTTTCGCATTCGCGATTCGCTCGCCGGATTGCATTTCATTGCGGAGCTGCCTGCGGGGATTCCCGACGTCTCGTTCAGCGCCGCAGCCCGCAAGCGCGGGGTGATCGTGCCGCCGCTTTCGCGCTACTACTGGGCAACGCGTCCGGAAAACGGTATCCTCGTCGGCTTCGCCGCGACGCCGCCCGCAAAAGCCCGCGCGGCCGTCGCTACGTTAGCGGCATGCCTTCCGCGTTAGCCGAGTGGAACGAAGCGCAGCGCTAAACCGTCGATGCAGTAGCGAAGGTACGTCGGCGACGGACCGTCGTCGAAGACGTGTCCCAAGTGTCCGCCGCACTGACGGCAGTGCACTTCGGTGCGGGCTTCGATCAGCTCGTAGTCGGCCTTTTTTCTAATCGCGTTTGGCAGGACGTCCCAGAACGACGGCCAGCCGTCACCGCTATCGTATTTCGTTTTCGAGCTGAAGAGCGCCAGAGCGCACCCGGCGCAGCGATACGTACCCGGTCGATTTTCCCCGATCAGCGGACTGGAGTTAGCCGGCTCAGTCCCGCCTTCACGAAGAATCGCGTACCGATCGGCGCCTAATAGACGCTGCCACTCCGCGTCGCTGTGCGTGACGGCGTACGCGCCCGAAGGCGCACTCCACGCACGGCCGTAGAACATCGCAAGCCCGGCCGCACTCCCGCCTAGCGCGGTGACGAACGCCGTCCGGTTCACGATGTGGCTCCCGGCAAAACGACGTGGCACGCCGCGCCGCCGTTTTTTTCGAAGTAGCGCTGATGGTATTCTTCGGCCGGCCAGAATTTCGGCGCGGGTTCGATGCGCGTTGCAATCGGCTGCCGATGTTTGGCTTGCTCGCGATCCCGCGACGCGATCGCCGCGGCTTGCTGCTCGGGCGCATGCGTGAAAATCGCGGAGCGGTACTGATCGCCGACGTCGGGGCCTTGCCGGTTCACTTGCGTCGGATCGTGAATCTGCCAGAACACTCCGAGCAGCGTATCGTAGCTCACGCGCTGCGGATCGTAGGTCACTTCGACCGCCTCGGCGTGGCCCGTGTTGTGGCCGCACACCTGGCGATAGGTGGGGTTTTCCGTGCGGCCGCCGGTGTAGCCGGAGACGGCATCGATCACGCCGGGAACTTGGCGAAAGGCAGCTTCGACGCCCCAGAAGCAGCCGGCGGCGAAGGTTGCGGTAGCGGTGGAACTCATACGCCCTTAGAACGCCGGGCGGGCCCCCGCGGATGCGTCAGGCGCCGGTATCGCGCGCGAGGACGTCGTCGACGGTTTCGCGCCGCACCCAGAGCCGGTGTTCGCCGGCGTGAACCGCCACGACCGCCGGACGCGGAAGACGGTTGTAGTTTCCAGCCATACCGAACGTGTATGCGCCCGTGGCGAGCATCGCCAGAACGTCTCCGGCGGCCAGGTTTTTCGGCAGTACTGCCGCTCCCAGCTCGTCGTTTTCGCACGTGCGTCCGCAGAGCGTCATCTCGACTCGTTCGCTGCTATGTCCGGTGACCGCAACGACGTGGTGGTGCGCACCGTAAATCGCGGGCCGCGGATTTTCGTACATGCCGCCGTCGACGATCGCGAAGGTTCGGCTGTGCTGTCGTTTCACCGCGAGGACGCGGTACAGTGTGGTGCCGGCAGCTGCGACGATCGCGCGCCCCGGCTCGATGCCGACGTTCGGCGGCGGCATGCCCAAGTCGGCCGCGCACTCCCGCACGCAGCGCGCAACGTCGGCGATGGTCGCCACCATGTCGAGCTTTTCACCGCCGGCGTTCGGGCGCATCTGCACGCCGAATCCGCCGCCGATGACGATGCGCTCCGCCACGAGACCGTGGCTAGCGAAACGCGCGGCCGCTTCGACGAGCGCGTGCGAATTAGCGACGAAGGGTGCGCCGTCGTAAATTTGAGAGCCGACGTGCGCGTGTAATCCCGCAAATCGCATCCACGGATGGGCGAGCAGCGCGGCGGCCGCGGCGGCCTCGTCGTTCTGCGCGATTCCGAACTTCGTATCGTCGCCACCGGTGCGAACGAACGCGTGCGTGTGCGCCTCGATGCCGGTATTGAGCCTAAGCATAACGTCGAGGCGCGCATCGCCGCTCCGGAGTTCGGCCAATCGGTCGAGTTCGGCCGCGGAGTCGACGACGATGCGCCCGACGCGTCTCTCCAGCGCGGCGCGCAGCTCGTCGTCGCTCTTGCCGGCGCCGTGCAGCGTGATGCGATTCGCGGGAAACCCGCCGCGTTCGGCGGTGACGAGTTCTCCGAGCGAACAGACGTCCAGCGCCAAGCCGGAATGACCGGTGAGGTGCCGCGCGAGTTCGACGCAGAAGAACGCCTTCGCCGCATACGCGATTTCCGTTTTGTACCGATCGCACGCGACGTGCAGGGCGGCGATTGCGGCGTCGATCGCGTCGACGTTAACGACCGTGAGCGGGGTTCCGTAGGTTCGTACGAGTTCGAGCGCGTCGACGCCGCTAATCCGCACGAACGGGTCCCGAAAACTGTTCCATGAAACGATCGATCGTCGACTGTTCTACGCCGGCCGCGAGCAGACGAACCGGCAGCAGCTCGCGATCTGCCGGCGGAGTGACCATCATGAAGGGCGAGCACTCGCCGGGCGAGCGCACCGTACACCACGGGCACGATGCGGCGACGAGCGTGGTTTGGTACGGTTCGAGCGTCACCGTGACGTCGTCGCACGTCACTTCCAGCTGGGCGTCGAGCGACATGAGAATCAGCGGACGGCCGTTGGTGGCCAGCGACGCAGGCTCCGGTCCGGCGGCGATGCGCTCGACGACGAAGCGCGGATCGGCGATGAGCGCCGTTCGCTCCATGCCTTCAAAGAAATATGGCACCTGTAGTAGGGCTCCCGCGGTCCCCTGCCGGTAATCGAGCACGTCGGCCGCTTTCTGGACGTGCAGCTCGCGCGGCTTGCCGTCGGCACCGATGCGATTCCAGTCGAACATGCGATACGTCAGGTCGCTGGCTTGCTGCGTTTCGAATAGTACGACTCCCGCGCCGATCGCGTGCACCATTCCGGCCGGAATGTAGATCGTATCGCCGGCTTTCACCGGGATGCGGCGGAGAATGTCGCCGAGCGTGCCGTCGGCGACGCGGCGCTCGTACTCTTCACGCGACGTGTCGCGGCTCCAGCCGAGCACGAGTTCGGCATTCGGTTCTGCCGAGAACACGTACCAGCATTCCGTCTTGCCGTTGGGCTGATGCTCGACGCGCTGCGCGTACGCATCGTCGGGATGCACTTGAACCGACAGCCAGTCGTGCGCGGTGATGATTTTCGTCAAGACCGGAAAGATCCGGGCGGGATCGAGATCGCCCAGCAGCTTGGGACCGAGTTTTCCGCGCAGCTCCGCAACGGTCGACTTCGCGAGCGCACCGTCGATGACGGCGTTGGCGTCCCAGCATTCCCACGACTCGCCGAGTTTCGCGTTCGGATCGCCGCGTTTGCCGAACTCGGTCACCAGCTCGTTGCCGCCCCAGATCGCCGGCGCGAGCTTAGGATCGAGTACGTACGGATAGATCGTCGTTTCCATTTCCGGGTTTATTCCATAAAAGCGGCGAAAATACTACGGATGCACAAAGTCAACGTCAATGCGGTAAAGCCGCTCACCTGGTCGTCCCCCAAGGGAAAGTTCGGCGGAGAAGGCATTCAAGTTTCGGAAGCGCTTGGCCGCAAGCCCAACTCCACCGATATGCTGGAGCGCCATCCGTTCGATGTCGAGATCTTATCGGTGTTGCCGGGCAAGTTGCCGTATCCGTACCACTCGCACAGCGCGCAATGGGAGTTTTACCACGTCATCTCGGGGCACGGCAAAGTGCGTCACGAAGGCGGCGAAACGGCGATCGGCCCGGGCGATGCCTTCATCTTCAAGCCGGGTGAAGCGCATCAATTGATCAACGACGGTACCGAGAACTTGATCGCGTACGTGGTTGCGGATAATCCGATCGGCGAGTCGTGGCACTATCCGGATAGCGGAAAGATCGGCGTGCGTCTGCCGAAGCGCGCGCTCTTTCGCGAGAATGAGGGCCACGAAAACTACTACGAAGGCGAAGAGTAGATCAAATCGTCAATCGCCCGATGCTTCCCGTTCCGGATGCGGTAAACCACAGCGCCCCGTCGCTGCCGAACGTCACCCATTTCGGTTTGGTTCCGGCGCCGACGGGAAACTCGGTGATTTGCGACGGGCTCGTTGCGTCTAACGGAATGCGCCCGATCGCGTTCTTCCCGCAATCGGCGAACCACATCGCGCCGTCCGGCCCAAACGTCAGGCCCCACGGTTTCGCGCCCGAACCGATCGGGAAGGATTCGTAGCTGCCGCCCGGAGTGACCAAGTCAATCGAACCTTGCACCGCCGAGGTAAACCAAATGAAGCCGTAGCCGTCGAGTGCGACGAACTGCGGATTCGAAGCGGTTCCCGCGAGGGCATACGTGGCGATCTGCACGCCGTTCGTCGAAATAACGTCGATCGTGTTGTTGGTTTGATCGGCGACGACGAGCACGTACGTCGCCGTGTGCCCCGGGTAACTCGAGTCCGCAACGATGCCACTCGGGCCGGCCGGCAGCGGCGTCGCCGGCGTGTACGGCACCAAACCGGCGCCGGAGTCGTTGATGCGATAGACCTCGTCTGCCGAAGAGCTGACGAACCATTCGAGCACGTCCGCCGGACCTTTCGTAATTTGCTCGCCCAGTGCCGGCGAGCCGGCGATCGCATACCAGTAAAGGCTCGCCGGCGATCCGGTACTGAACGTTCCGAGATGGCCGTTCTCCGTGAACCAGAGGTTGTTGTTCGTTCCGACGACGATGCCGAACGGAGCGGCGGGTGAAGTACCGGCTTCGTATTCAACGATCGGCGACGACGGGTTTGCAACGTTAACGACGCCCACCCCCTCGCCGCCCGGGTCGGCAAACCAGATATTGTTATCGGGTCCCGAAACGATGCCGTCGGGGGCGCTGGCGCCGTGCTTTCCGGTGACGGGATAGGTCGACAGCGTCGGGCCGGTGAGCGCGACCGCACCGGTTGCCGGCGCCAACCCCGGCATCGTCGCGACGAGCGTAAACGTACACGGCGACGCCGCCGTGAACGGTTGCGCTAAGGCCGTCTGCCCGTACTCGAACGTAATGCCGTTGACTTGCGGTGCCGGAATCTGCAGCGTGGTCGAAGGCGTGCCGCTGCTGCCGAGCATCGTCGCACTGCCGCACGTCGCGGCCGACGGCGAGAGCGTCAGCGTGAGGTTCCGATCGTCGCCGTCTGCGTTGACGTAGTTGTCGGCTAAGATGAGGTTGCCGTCGGCATCGTAGGCATTGGCGTCGATCGTTGTGTTCGACGCCGAGGTGCCGTGAATGTACGCAGTCTCGACGCCCGCGACCGGCGTCGGACTCGGTAGTGCGATGGCTAAGCTTGCGGGGATTCCGCCGACGGTCAAACCGAGTTGATTCGGCTTGCCGCGTTGGATCTTGCGGTCGGGGAAGTTTCCGGCGGCGAGCTGTTTTCCGGCGGGTACCTGCCCGATCGGCGGCTGGTCCCAGGTCGTGACGACGAAATCGACGGCGGGGGGCGGAACGACGATCTTTCCGCTGCACACGCGCGTACCGCCGCTGCCGACCATGCACGCTCCCGAGTTCTTGGCGAGATTCATGAGGAGCGACGCCAGCAGCGTCTTGCCGTTATGCGGCGAGTCGGCGCGGTACGCGAGCACTTGGATGCCCAGGGTGCTCGCCGCGACGAACCGCTCCCGCCGCAATCGAGGATTGCGCGTGTGCCGCTGCGCGGGAATCCGAAGCCGCACGTTCACGGGAATACCGCCCGGCTTTGCTGCCGGAACGCTGGCCAAGAAGCTGCCGCCGTCGCGATTCGAGCACGCGGTCGCGAGCAGCAAGGCGCAGAATGCAAGAAAAACGCCGGCCCGCAGAGTCATCCGCGCGTCCTCCCCTCATCTTATATATCGGCCAGAACGGCACGCAGCAGCCCGCGTGCCGCGCTCCCGACGAAAAACCCATCGCGCAGGTCGCCGGCGACAATCGTTGCTTCTCTCGCCCGGCGTTCATCGAGGAGCCGCCGCCGCAGTATGCCCGGCAGCACGCCCGCCGAAAGAGGCGGTGTGAGCAGCGTGCCGCCGCGATCGACGAAGACGTTGCTGCGCCAACCTTCCGTAATTTCGCCGCGGCCGTTCTGAAGGAGTGCGTCGAACCATCCGCGCGTTTGCGTCTCCCGCATCGCAGCGTCGTGCGCGGGCCGCCACGACGTCTTATGGTGTAAGAATGGATCGTCGCACCGTACGCGCGCGCTCGATAAACCTATCGACACTGGCTCCTCGAGCGGCCCGGCCGTTTCGGCAAAAACGTGCAAGCTGCCGTCGAAACCGAGCCGCACGCGCACTAATCCTTTGTCACCCTGGTCCTGTCGAAGGGCAGCTGCAATCTCGTGCTCGGTAACGGCGATGCCGAAAGCCTGCGCGCTGCGCAGCAGGCGTTCGACGTGCCGGGCAATCGTCACGTCGTCCGCGTCGCCCGCGAACTTTTCGAGAATGTCGAACGGCGTTTCGCGTAAGAAACGCGATTTGACCAACATCTCGGCCCACTCCGCGGAAGGACGCGAATCGGCAACGATCCCGCCGCCGACGTCGAAGCGGCCGGCGCCCGAAACGGCATCGAGCGTTGCGGTCCGAATCGCGACGTTCCACCATCCGCGCCGCTGCGGCGAAAGAAAACCGATCGCCCCGCAGTAACAGCCGCGGGGTTGCGCTTCGACTGCAGCGATGAAGCGCATGGCAGCGCGTTTGGGCGCTCCCGTGACGCTTCCGCACGGAAAGGCCGCGATGAAAACGTCGCCGATCGTGACGCCGTCACGCAAGGTTCCGGCGATCGTCGACGTCATGGTGGCGTACGTTGGATAGCGTTCGATATCGGTAAAGCGTTCGACCTCGACCTGGTCGCATACGCGGTGGAGATCGTTGCGCAGAAGGTCGACGATCATCACATGCTCCGCGCGGTTTTTCGCATCGTGCAGTTCGGCAATCGCTTCCAGCGGGGCGGTGCCTTTCATCGGCTTCGTGCGAACGCGGCGGCCGTCAAACTCCAAGAACAGCTCCGGCGACCAGGAGAGAGCGCGCCTGTTACCGTCTTCAACGTACGCCTGATACCGCGCTCCGCAGCGGCGCGCGTAATACGCCCACAGCGCGAACGGGTCGCTTTGCGTCGCCAGCGCAAACGGAATCGTGTAGTTCACCTGGTAGACTTCGCCGTCGTAGATCGCACGGTGCAGCCGCGCGACGGTTGTGTCGTAGGTCGCGCGATCGACGGTAGCGAGCAGCGGCGAATGCCGGACCGACACCGGATCGGGCAACTCGATCGCCCTGGGCGGTCCGAATACCCCGAGCGCTGCGTCCGCGCCCTCGTACGGAACGTAGCCGGCAATCCACGCGCCGCGCTCGAGGGCCGCCTCGCACTGCGCGAACGCCGTGCGAAGTTCGGCAGGGCGCGACGTTCGCACGACTTCGGAGGGAGACTCGAATAGCAGGTTCCCCGCAACGATTCTCATCCGCTTCGGCGCGGCAAGCGTTCTCTGACCATGAATCGGCGGTCATTCGCGCTTGCTTGCGCTCTCATCTTTGCCTGCGGCGGGGCCGCGCCAAGTAGTGGCGGCCTCGGTCCGCTGCTGGGAACCGGGAATTGGCTCAACGGGCGGCCCGACGTGCGGGGGAAAGTCGTGGTCGTTGACGTCTTCACCGTCGATTGCATCAACTGCCAAAACGTCGTTCCGACGCTGCGGCGGCTTTATGCAGACGAACGAAGCAAGGGTCTTGCGATCGTCGGAATCCACGCGCCCGAAACCCCCGCCGAGCGGGACCGCAGCTACGTTGCCGACAGTTTGGCTCGCCAGGGCATCGTCTGGCCGGTTGCCGTCGACAACAACTTCAATTTATGGAATGCCTACGGCGTAGGCGCCTGGCCGACCCAGCTCTTTTTCGATCGCCGCGGCCGGCTTCGCCAAACCGTCGTCGGCGATTCGCAAGACGCCGTCGTGAGCGCCATCGTAAGCATGCTGCTCGCAGAGAAATAACGCCCGCGACGCAACCGCAGCAGGGCACGAAGGGGCCGCCGCCGCTGGCCGCGGAAGACCCGTCGGAACGTGCATTCCATTCATATCGGGATCGGCTCCAACCTCGGCGATCGTCAGAGTAATATTCTCGCCGCGCTGCAGCGGCTTCGCGTTCGGGCGAAGGTCACCGCGGTCTCGGCATTTTACGAGTCGAAGGCGGCGCACGGCGCCGAAGGCCCCGAATACCTCAACGTTGCCGCGCTGCTCGGCACGGATCTCGACCGCGAGGCGTTCGAACGCTTCGCATACGACGTCGAGCTTGCCGTAGGGCGCTCGGGCGGAAGCTTGAACAAGCTGGCCGCGCGGCCGATCGACATCGACGTCCTGGCTTTCGACGGGACGATCGTGGCGCGCAATCTCGAACGCCGGTCGTATAACGCCGTTCCCCTTGCCGAAATCGCGCCGGAACTCATTACGGCACGGCCCAACGGCGTCGTCCGCAAGCGCGAGCGCAGCCTGCGCTTCGATACGGATCGCCAAGAAGAAGCGCCCTCGGTCGCGCTGTCGCTCAACCGCGTAGGCGTGTCGAGCGTTCGGCGCGTCGTGCGGCTCGACGTCGACGGCCAGGAGCGCGTCTACAACGGTGAGTTTGCCATGGTCGCCGATTTAGCGCCGCACAAAGCCGGCGTGCATATGTCGCGTTTCGCCGAGATTCTCGAGGAGGCGACACTCGACGTGCTGGCTCGCGACGAGAAGCCCGCGCGCATCGAGCGTCTCGTCGAGTCCATTGCGCGCGAGATCGTGATGAGCCAGCGTGCGGTGCGCGCCGACGTTCGGCTGCGCGCCGATTTCGCGCTCGAGCGATGGACGCCGGTGAGCGGGAAGCGCGGAGAAGAGACGTACGCGCTGATCGGGATCGCGCACGCCGACGAGCGCGGGACCCGGCGCGTCGTAGGAGTCGAGGCAGAAGGCATGACGGCGTGTCCGTGCGCGCAGGCGATGGTTCGCGAACACTCGCACCATCAGCTCGTCGAAGCCGGCTTTAGCGAAGCCGACGCCAAGCGCGCGCTCGACGTTCTCCCGGGTGCTACGCACAACCAGCGCGGCCGCGGCGCCGTCTTGATCGGTGCCGGCGACGCTCACGCGGGTGCGGTTCGGGCCGAAGATCTGGTCGAAATCGTAGAAAACGCGATGTCGAGCGAAACCTACGATCTGCTCAAGCGGCCCGACGAATTCTTTATCGTTAACAAGGCACATTACAATCCGAAGTTCGTCGAAGACGTGGTGCGCGGAATTCTTTCGAACGCACTGGACGTCTACGCCGACCTCGGCGACGACACGTTCGTCCTTGCGAGCCAAGTCAACTACGAATCGATTCACAAACACGACGCGTTCGCCGAAGGCTTCGGGACGTTCGCCGAGTTTCGCGAAGAACTGCGTACGGGAAAACAAGTCACGAACAAAACCGACCTCGCCGCGTGGCTCGGAACGCGCGCGTCGGCAGTGCTCGCGTGAAAATCGGTACGCTGGAAATGAAAATTGCTCGCATCGAGGGTTTTCGCGTGCGCGTGATGTGGGACAGCCGCAACGTCCGCTCCGATCGCGAGGGGATGCCGCCGTGGCCGTACGAAGTTGCGGCCCGGGATGCCTGGACGGTTGCTAAGTGGCGTCAGGAGCGATTCGTCAATCTCTACCCCGGTTTCGACGTCGAGGTGCTCGACGGCGATGACATCGCCGTGCAGGGACGCACCTTGCTCGAAACCGTCCGCGAAAGCTACGATTGAATTTATGCTCTACTTGGTGTTGAAAGCCGTACACATCGTGGCCGTCGTCGCCTTCTTGGGCAACATTACGGTGGGCGTCTTTTGGAAGCTGTTCGCGGACCGGACGGGCGATGCCAAAATCATGGCGTTTGCGATGGACGGCATCATCAAAGCCGACCGCGTGTTTACAATTCCAGGCGTCGTTACGATCGTCGTCGCCGGCGTGGCGACGGCGTTAGTGGGTCATTACTCGATCCTCGGTACCGGCTGGATATTGTGGGGCTTGGGTCTCTTCATCGTTTCCGGCATTGCTTTCGGCCCGCTGGCCCAAACCCAACGCGCGATCCTCGCCGTCGCGCAAACCGGTATGCAGACGGGAGAACAGCGCGCCGAATACGAGGCCCTTTCGAAGAAGTGGAACGTCTACGGCAACGTCGCACTGATTCTGCCGTTCATCGCCTTGATCGTGATGGTGCTCAAACCCGATCTCCCGGCGTTCGGTCACTAGGTATAAGCGTTTAGGCCGGGTTGCCTTCCAGCGCGGCGATGCGCTTCCTCAACGACGGATGCGACGAAAAGAAGAATTCGTACCACCCGGGCGGGTCTTCGTCGGCGAGATTCTGGTCGCGCAAGCGGCGGAACGCCGAGGCGCCGCCGTCCGGATCTTGCGTCGTCTCTAGCGCAAAGCGATCGGCGGCCCATTCGCGCGAACGCGAGAAACCGAACAGCAAGGGACGCAGCGCCTGCGTTGCGAGCAGCATGATCGCGTAGAAGCGAAGCAGCAGCAGCGGATGCTTGCGCAGCTCCTCGCGCTCGGCTTGCGGCGTCGCGCGAAACGCGATCGTAAATACCGCGAGCGCCACAGCTTCACCGACGCCGATGAGCCGCCACGTATCCTTGGTCACGTAATGTCCGAGCTCGTGCGCGACGACGAACTCGATCTCGCTTTCCGGAAATGCGTCGATGAGCGTATCGCCCAAAACGATGCGATGCGTGCGGCCGATACCGGTGACGAAGGCGTTCGCCTTACGCGTCTGCCGGCTCATATCCATCCGTAAGATCTCGGCATCGCCGACGCCAAATCGGCCGGCAAGCGCACGCAAGCGAACTTCGAGCGAACCCGTGACCGCCGAAAAGTCGTTGAAAAGCGGCATAATATACAGCGGAACGATCAGATTGCCGAGCACGAACAGCGGAAAGACGCCGATGCCCGCCACGAGCGGCCAGCGGCGCGGCGCGTGCCGGACGGCGATGCCGAACAACGAGGCGACGAGCATGGAAAGCCCCGCGCCGAGCGCGCTGCTCTTCACGTAATCTGCAAGCCACCCATCGCGCGATTGATCGCTCAACCCGTACCGCCGCTCGAGCGTATGGTCCTCGACGAACGCTACGGGCAAGTCGAGCGCCGACGCCAGCAGCGACAGCGGGCCTATCAGCAATGCGGGACGCAGCCACGCCGGAACGCCCAGGGTCGCACGGTCCGCCGCCTCACCGAACGGCCCGTAGGCAAACGCCACGGTAGCCGCAATCGTGCGTACGGTCTCGGCGACTTCCAGCCGCCGGCGCGTGCGTGCGTAGGCTCGTGCGTCGCGCGGGAGCGTGGGCTGCGGATCG
>JAFAHZ010000112.1 GCA_019236975.1 Vulcanimicrobiota bacterium
TGAGCGCTCGTTCCGTTTAGTTGATCGTATTTGCTCAGTGCCGCCCCTCCGCCGGTGCCGCCGTTTCCGCCGGCGACGATCGCGCCGGCCGGCATTCCCGGCAGCGCTTCAAGTTTGCCGGCAGCGATGAATACCGAACCGCCGTCGCCCCCGATGCCGGGTTGAAATATCCAGCGGTCTGCCGGCGGAGGAACGTAGACGCCGTTGACCGAGCCGCCGTTTCCGCCGGAGCCACCGTACAAGATCGCACCGTCACCTAGGACGACGGTGGCCGGCTCGTACGCTTTTCGCTTGACTCCATCCCCGCGCGCCAAGTGCTCGGCGGCGTCGATTGCGTACTTCGTTCCGACATACAAACTCCCGCCGTCGGTAGCGTCTCGAAGGCCTTGCTGCGCCGTGCCGTCGAGTCCGAGACCACCGCCAAGCGCTGAATTCGTGCCGACGTACAATCGGCAAGCAGGGCCGCTTGCCGACACTGCGAGGTCATCGCCTTGTGCGCTGGCGACGCGCGAGGCGGACAGCAGTCGCACGTCGCAACCGCTGATTACGTCGGCGACTTTCGACTGTCCGGTCAGCGTCGTTCCCTTATACCCCGAGCCAATTCCGCCGTTGATAATTATCGTCGGCGCGAAGAGCGCGAGCGAAATGCCCGGTTTTTCGATCTCCAGGGCGCCCTCAACGTCGATCTCCTGGCTTGCAAAGACGGCTAAATTGCCATCGACCTTGAGCGTCTCGGCCTCCGGAACCAGCCAATGCTTGTCTTTGATCACACCGTGAACCGGTCCCGACGGCCGAAGTGCGGGAAGGGCGGCACGGGCCGAGACGGCGGAACCGCCGGACGTCGTGCACGCCGAAAGCGATGATACGGCGAGCGTCAGAAGCACCGCCTGAAAGTTCGAACACATAAACCCTCCTACCGGAGTACCCCGGTTGGGTCCATGGGCTTTAGTCTACAGCATGGCCCGCCGGGAATCCGCTGTCTCTCAGGCTCGACAGGAACTACGAACTCTGCGGGGTGCGAGGTCGCGTGAGGGGAAAGGCTAGCAAACAGTCACGAGGGCGATTAGCTCAGCTGGGAGAGCGCCTCCCTTACAAGGAGGATGTCGGCGGTTCGAGCCCGTCATCGCCCACCATTCCTATGACTGAACAGCACGTTACCGTCGATCGCGAGGGCGCGATCGCGATCCTCACGCTGAACCGTCCCGAGAAGCGCAACGCACTCTCGCTGGAGATGATGCGCGAACTCGACCGCAGGTTGTCGGAGCTCGGAGAGGACCGCTCGATCGGCGCCATCGTACTGCGAGCCCAAGGCCCGGCGTTCTCGGCCGGACACGATCTGCGCGAGCTCGTCGAGGGCAGCGAAGAGAACCACCGCACAGTCTTTGAAGCGTGCGTCAATTTAATGGAACGCTTGACGCGCGTTCCGCAGCCGGTTATCGCCGAGGTCGCCGGCGTCGCCACCGCCGCCGGCTGCCAGCTCGTGGCGGCGTGTGATCTGGCGGTCGCGTCGGAGAAGGCGACGTTCGCGACACCCGGCGTGCGCATAGGATTGTTCTGCAGCACCCCGATGGTCGCGTTGACGCGCGCGGTCGGTCGCAAACGCGCCATGGAGATGCTGCTCACCGGCGAGGCGATCGACGCGCGAACGGCCTTCGAATGGGGTCTCGTCAATCGCGTCGTTGCGCCCGAGCGGCTGCACGAGGAAACGATGGCGCTGGCCGCGCGCGTGACGTCGGCAAGCCGCACGATCGTGGGTATCGGGAAAGCCGCATTCTACCGGCAAATCGATCTCGGTGCATCCGATGCGTATGCGTACGCCAAAGACGTGATGATCGCGAACGCATCCGAAGACGACGCGCGCGAAGGCATGGGCGCGTTCCTAGATAAGCGGCAACCACAGTGGAGGGGTCTTTCCGAGCGAGTTGAAACGTAGCCGTCCGCGCCGCCGCAACGTGGGCTTCGGCAGCGCGACGATGAACGACGTCGCCCACACCCGGTATGTGCTAACCCGACAAAAAGGGCGATGCGCATACGCGACGGCAAGAGGGCTCGCTTATGGCGGGTCCTCTTGTTTTTCAAGCGGATTACGCGCGGGTTCCTAGAAAACGGCGCCCTCGTGAGTTGGATCGACCCGAAAACGCGTTATGCGGCGATCGTCTTGGTTATCGCCTTGCTCGCCTCGTTCACCGTCGCCGTCTTGCGCGCTCGCGCGGAGTCGCACGCCAAACGGGTAGAGCTGGCGATGGATTTTCAAGATTTCGACGCGCTGGCACGCTCGTACAACTACAACCCGGCGGCATTTTTGATCGCGCTGCGCCGGGCCGGCCTTACCTCGCTCGCGCTGACCGAAGAGCTGGGCGGCAACGTCGGATACGACGGCAAGGCGTACGCGGTAACCGGCGCGCAGCTGCTCAATCAGGCGCGCGTCTCCGCCATCGCCGATCCGCTGCTCGCGCGGCTCCTGGCGGCCAAGCGCGTCGATCCAGGCGCCGTCTACCTTTTAATTTCCGATCCCGCCTCGTACCATCGTTACCGCACGCAGCTCGCGCTGCACTTCATGCCGAAAACGGTGCGCGTGCTTCGGGCGAAGCGTCCGTGGCTGCTGGAAGTGCACACGCAGATCGACTACTTCAACAACACCGCGCTCGGCATCCCCACGGATCAGCTGCGGCTCGCACGGTATTTGGGACTGCTCGTCATACCGCGCTTTCAAAACGACGAACGCTTCCAGGAACCGCAGATGAACGCGCTCTTCGACGACGTGCTCGGCTACGACCCGAAGGTGTCGACCGTGATCTTCTTCGGGCTGCGCAATCAGGTGCTGGGATATCCCGACCATATCGACGACGCGGCCGCCGCGTTCAAGAAACACGCCTTTAGCTTCGGTGCGATCGAGACGTACGACGACAGCCAAGTGCAGAAGGGCAACGTTACGCTGGCGCGGCTGATCCCCGGACGCACCGTGCGCGTGCAAGCCATCGCCAAGACCGAGCTCGACAAACTGCGGCTCGACGAGGTCGTCGCGCGCTACGTGCTCGGCGTGCGCGAACGCAACGTTCGCGTCGTGTATCTGCGGCCGTGGGATCACCAAGACGGCAACCTGTCGATCGAGGCCACCAACGTCGAGATGATCAAAGCGATCGCCGACGAGCTCAAGTCCGACGGCTACAAGCTGGGGCGCGCGACGCCGATTCTGCCGTATCGCGGCAACAACCGGCTGCTGGTCGGTCTTGCGGCGCTGGCCGTGCCGTCGATTTTCGTCCTGCTGCTCGGGTTCTTCGGCTGGTACCGCCACGCGTGGGCGATTGCCGCCTACGCGCTGACGATTGCGCTGTACGGCGGCGCGGTCGTCGCGCATCACGACATGATCGCGCGCTCGGTCATCGCCTTGGCAGGCGCGCTGTTATTTGCAACGGCGGCGTTTCTCGCGCTCATTCCCGCGTTTGTGGAAGCGCCGGCCCCCAACGCGCGCGACCAGGTTTTGCGCAGCCTCGGGTGGACCGTTTTGGCGACGGCGGTCGCGCTGTTGGGGGCGCTGGTCGTCGTCGGACTGATGAGTTCGCCCTTGGCGATGGAAGAGATCGAACGGTTCCGGGGCGTAAAAGCCGTGCTGGCCGTTCCGCCGCTGGTCGCGCTGCTGCTCTATCTTTTCGATAAACGGTACGGTTCGGGCGTCGAGCGTCCGCGCGACGTCTTCCTCTCGCCGGTGCTTACGTATCAGCTCTTTCTCGGCATCGTTCTGGTTGCGGGCGGCGTGCTGCTCGTCATGCGCAGCGGTAACGACAGCGATGTCTCGCCGTCGCAAATCGAGCTGTCGCTGCGCCACGTGCTGACGCACGTGCTCAGCGTGCGACCGCGGTTCAAAGAATTTCTGATCGGCTTTCCGTGCATCATGCTGATTCCAGCGCTGATCGCCGCACATCGCCGCGCCGCGGGGTGGCTCCTCGCACTCGGCGCGGGGGTGGGCATCGGCGACGTCATCGACACGTTCTCGCATTTGCACACACCGCTGTCGGTGTCGATCCTGCGCGTGTTCAACGGTCTGTGGGTCGGCGCGCTCGTGGGTATCGTCGCAATTCTCGTGTACCGCCGCGTCGCCGGGATGCGCTCTTCGACAACCGCAGGGTGACAAAAACGGCATGCGCGTGTTACTTTCCGGTTACTACGGCTTCGGCAATCTCGGCGACGATGCGCTGCTCGACGTGATCGTGCGGCGTCTGCGCGAGCGTTTTCCGCAGCTGCAGCTCGAGGTGTTGTCCGCAACGCCGCAAGCAACGGCGAAAGCGTACGGCATCGACAGCGTGTCGCGCTGGCAGTGGCGCTCGGTGCGCGAAGCCATCGGGCGTGCCGACGTCGTCCTGTCGGGCGGCGGCGGACTGCTGCAAAACGCGACCAGCCTGCGCAGCTTGTTCTACTACGCGGCGATTCTGCGCGATGCAATCCGCGCCAAGCGCAAGACGATGGTGTTCGCACAATCGATCGGCCCGCTCGACGCGATCGGCCGCTTCGTCGTGCGGCGTTCGTGTCGCGGACTTCGCCGCGCGACGGTACGCGACGAACGTTCGCGCGCGCTGCTTGCGGAGTTGCTTCCGCAAACGCCGGTCGAACGCACCTCGGATCCGGTGTTTCTGTACGACGCGCCCGGCGAACGCGTCGATTTATCGGGCGAGGGGCTCGGGCCCGAAAGCGGCGCGTACGCCGTCGTCAGCGTGCGTAAAGCCGCGGGCTTGCGTGACGGCGGCCGCGCGGTGGCGCGCGCAGTCGACCGCCTCGCGACCAAGCACGGCATCCGCGCCGCCTTCGTGCCGCTGGGCGGAATACCGGACGCCGAGATCTCCACGGCCATCATTCGGGAGTGTGCTTCCGCGCCCGTGCTTTTGCCCGAACCCGATCTTCCCAAAGCGGCGGCCATCTTGCGCGGCGCGCGCGTCGTTATCGGCATGCGGCTGCACGCTCTGATTCTGGCGGCACGCTACGCGGTTCCGTTTCTGGCGATCCCGTACGACCCGAAAGTCGAATCGCTCTGCGACGACTTGCAGTATCCCCTCGAGCCGCTCTGGACTCCCGGGCAGCAACGTCCCTCGGACGAGGCCGTCGACGAGCTGGTCGACCGCCTCGTGGCTCAGCGCGACGCCCTCGCAACGCATCTGGCTGGGCAGGTCGAAGCGGTGCGGCGCCTGGCCGAGCGAAACTTCGACGTGCTCGACGAGTTGATGAAAGAATGACGGAAAAGACTCCGGTGCAGGACTATCGCGACACGCTGAACCTTCCGAAGACGGCTTTCCCAATGAAGGCCGATCTGCCCAAGCGCGAGCCCGATCGCGTCGCGTGGTGGCGCGAACGCAACACCTACGAACGGCGTTTGGAACGCAACGTCCATAACGGGCCGTGGATTCTGCACGACGGGCCGCCGTATGCCAACAACGAGCCGCACATGGGCGGTTTCTTCAACATGGTGCTCAAGGACGTCTTCGTGAAGATTGCGCTGCTGGCCGGCAAATACGCGAAGTTCGTTCCCGGCTGGGATATGCACGGTTTGCCGATCGAGCTGGAAACGCTCAAACACCTCGGCATCAAAGATTTTCACGACATCGATCCGCTCGAACTGCGGCGGCAATGCACCGAACGCGCGCTCTTTTGGCTCGACCGCCAGCGCGAGATTCGCATCCGCATGGGAAACTTCGGCTTGTGGGATCGTCCCTACCGGACGATCGATCCGTCGTTCGAAGCGACGATCGTCAACGCGCTCGGCGACTTAGCCGAGAAGCAGCAGCTCTACAAAGGGTTGCGTTCGACGCTGTGGTGCGTGCACGACGAAACCGCGCTCGCCGAAGCCGAGATCGAGTACGAAACCAAAACGTCGCCGTCCATTTACGTGCGTTTCACTGCGAATGCCGAACAACGGCGCGCCATCCTCGATGCATTCGCTCCTTCGACTTCGCTCGCCGGCGCTCGCTCCGCTCAGGGTGACGGCGAACTTTCCTTGCTCATTTGGACGACGACGCCGTGGACGCTGCCGGCCAATGTCGCCATCGCGGTGCGGCCCGATGCGACCTACGGTCTGTACGCAATCGGCGACGAACTCATCGTCGTCGCGACGGCGCTGGCGGAGCAGACGTTCGGCGAACGCTTCGGTGAAGCACGCCTGATCTCGCGAACGACCGGAGCCGGGCTCGACGGTCTGGCGGTACGCCATCCGTTCATGGATCGCGACTCGGCGGTCGTGCTGGCCGATTACGTCGACCTCGAAACCGGAACGGGCGCCGTGCACACGGCCCCCGGTCACGGCGCCGACGACTTTAACACGGGCGTCAAATACAATCTCCCAATTCTCAATCCGGTCGACGCCCGCGGGCATTTCACGGCGGAAGCCGGTCCCTACGCCGGCCAGTTCATCTTCAAAGCCAACAAGAAAATCGTCGAGGATCTAAAGGCGAGCGGGGCGCTGTGGCGCTCGGGCGAGATCGAGCACTCGTATCCGCACTGCTGGCGGTGCCACAATCCCGTGATCTTCCGCGCGACTGCCCAGTGGTTCATCGCGATGGATCAAAACTTGCTGCGTCAGCGGGCCGTTGACGCGATCGACGACGTCGAATATACGCCGGAGTGGGGACGGATTCGCCAGCGTCAGATGATCGAAACGCATCCGGAGTGGTGCATCTCGCGTCAGCGCACGTGGGGTACGCCGATTCCGGCCGTCGCGTGCACCGCGTGCAACGAATCGACGCTCGATCCGCGCGTCGCGCGAATCGCCGCGAAGCGCTTTGCCGAAACGGGCGCGAGCGCGTGGTGGAGCGATCCCGTGGAGGCGTACTTGCCCGACGGTTTCACCTGCCCCAACTGCGGATCGACGCAGTTCGAGAAAGAGTTCAACATCGTCGACATCTGGTTCGAGTCGGGCGTCACGCATCTCGCCGTTTTGGGTCGCGACGGTATGCCGTGGCCTGCGGATATGGTCCTCGAGGGCGGCGATCAATACCGTGGATGGTTCCGCAGTTCGCTCATTACGGCCGCAGCGATCAAAGGCAAAGCGCCCTACAAGCACGTCGTCAAGAACGGCTGGGTGAACGACGAGCAAGGGCGCGCGATGTCGAAGTCGCTCGGCACGGGGATCGGCGCGCGCGAGGCAATGGATAAGTGGGGCGCCGACGTACTGCGCTTATGGGTCGCTTCGGTCGAGTTTTTCGACGACGTGCGCTTCGGCCCGAACGTCGTCGACCAGATCGGACGCGTGTATCGTAATCTGCGCAATCGCATCCGGTTCATGCTGTCCAATCTCGACGACCTGGAGCCGGGCGAGATCGTGTCGCGCGAGGCGATGGAACCGGTAGACCGCTTGGCCTGCAACGTCACGGACCTGTTCGTCACCGCAGTGAAGCAGTCGTACGACGGCGCCGCCCTGCACGATGCCTATCTGCGCATTGTCGAGTTCGAAAGCGCGATGTCGAGCCTGTACTTCGACGCGCTGAAGGATCCGCTGTATTCGCGTGCGGCGAACGATCCGCGGCGCCGGAGCGCGCAGTCCGCAATGCTGTACGTTCTAACGAGTTTCTTGACCGCCATCGCACCGGTCTTGTCGTTTACGGCCGAAGAAGCCTGGCAGTTCTTACCGGAACGGTTGCGCGGCGACGCGGACAGCATTTTCGACACGTCGTTCCGGACCGCGCACGGCAAAGCGGAGGCGTTCGAAGCGGACCTCGCGCTGTGGGAAGAGCTGCGCCGCCTGCGCGCTCGGGTCGCCGCGAGCGAATCGCCGCGCGACTTCGAGGCAAAGCTGCGGCTCGCCGTTCCGGCCGCGCTTCGCGCTCGCCTCGAAACGCTGGGCGATAACGTGCGCGAAGCGCTGGTAGTGTCGCAGCTGGAGTTGAATGAAGCCGAGGAAGAGCGATTCGAACTCGTGGCGGCGGAGGGCGAGAAGTGCGCGCGCTGCTGGAAGTACCGAGAACTCGGCGTCGATCCGGCGCATCCGGCGATCTGCGCCGACTGTGCTGCGGTCGTTACACGCGCGCGTTAATCGCCTCGATGACGGCTTTGGCGACGCTCGCGCTCGATTGAGGATTTTGTCCCGTAATCCAGTTGCCGTCGACTTCGACGTGATCGCTCCAGTCCGCCCCTTCGACGACCTCGGCGCCTTGCTCGCGCAACTTCGATGCGAGCAGGAACGGCATCAAGGCGTTCAATCCCGTCGCGCGTTCTTCCGCGTCGGTGAAACAGGTGATTCTTCGCCCGGCAACGAGCGTGCGCGGTTCGGCCGCGCGTATCGCATCGACGAAGGCGGCAGGCCCGTGACAGACGGCCGCGACGATCTTCCCTTGCGCGTCGAACTCGCTCACGAGCGCCTTCACCGCGTCGTTGCGCGCCAAATCGAACATCGTTCCGTGGCCGCCCGGTAAGAAGACGGCGGCGTACTCGAAAGCGTCACCGGCTTCGCGTACCGTGACCGTCGACTCGAGCGCGCGCTTCGCAGCGGGATCGGGCGTAACGCCTTCGAGCGACCGCGGGTCGACGGGCGCCTTACCGCCGTGCGGGCTCACCGTCACGATCTCGAAGCCTTCCTGAGAGAAAGCTTTGAACGGAATCGCAAACTCGTCGAACCAGAGCCCCGTACGGTGCTCCTCGTCGATCTGCGAGTGTCCGGTTACGATGACGAGTATTTTTGCCATAACGCCCTCCATGTACCCGTTTCTATGGCAGCGCGCGCGTCGCGCATGAGGGAATCGAGCAAGTACACGTTGTGAAACGACAGGAGCCGCGGTCCCAGCATCTCTTTGGAGCGGAACAGATGCGCGAGGTAGGCACGCGTGAAGGTCCGGCAGACCGCGCAATCGCAGGCGGGATCGAGCGGGGTGAAATCGTCGACGTAGGCGGCGTTGAAGATGTTGAACTCCCCCGCGTGCGTCATCGCGCGGCCGTTGCGTCCGCAGCGCGTCGGATAGACGCAGTCGAACATGTCGATCCCGCAATCGACCGCTGCGAGCAGATCGGCTACCGTGCCCACGCCCATTAAATAGCGCGGCTTCTCCGGCGGAAGCAGCGCTGCGGTCGCTCGAGCGGTGGCGTACATTTCGTCGCGCGTCTCACCGACGGAGAGTCCCCCGATCGCGTAGCCGGGAAACCCCAGCTCCACGACGTCGCGGGCGCTCCGCTCGCGCAGCGCCGCATCCAGTCCGCCTTGGACGATGCCGAAAACCTGCGTGCCTTTCGAAGCGTGCGCGGCGGAGCTGCGCCTGGCCCATGCGGTGGTCAACCGGACCGATTCCTCGATCTGCTCGCGGCTCGCGGGAAGTTTGACGCAGACGTCCAGCACCATGGCGACGTCGACGCCGATCGCTTCTTGAAAAGCGATGACGGTTTCCGGTGTGAAGCGGTGCTCGCTGCCGTCCAGGTGCGAGCGGAACGTCACGCCGTCGTCGTCGAGGCTCCGGCGGCTCTCTAAACTGAACACTTGAAATCCGCCGGAATCGGTGAGAATGGGGCCGTCCCATCCCATGAACCGGTGGAGTCCGCCGGCTGCCTCGAGCGTCGCGCGGCCGGGCCGCAGCCACAAGTGATACGTATTCGCGAGGACGATTTGCGCGTGCGCGTCGCGCAGGTCTTGAGGCGTCAAACCTTTGACGGTAGCGGCCGTTCCGACCGGCATGAAGCACGGCGTTTCGACGTCGCCGTGCGCGAGCCGCAGCGTGCCTCGCCGGGCTCCGCCGTCGGTGCACCGCAGGCTAAACGTTTCGTTCCCCCTTCGACAACCCTTCGACAGGCTCAGGACTTCGGCTCAGGGCGATACGGGCTCGAGCATACTCCGGCGGCGGATCGACCTCGAAGCGCATCGGTCTTGCGGTGCGCGGATGATCGAACGACAATCGCCACGCGTGCAGGGCTTGGCCGGGAAGGCCGTACTGCGGCTCGGAACGCCCGTAGACCGGATCGTTGAGGATCGGATGCTTCATCGCGGCGACGTGCACGCGAATTTGATGCGTGCGGCCGGTTTCCAAACGAAACTCCAACTCGGCATGGTGCGCAAACCCTTCGCGCACGGCATAGTGGGTGACCGCGGGTTTGCCGTCGCCCACGATCGCAAATTTTAACCGGTTATGCGGATCGCGGCCGATCGGCCCGTCGATCGTTCCCTGCGCGTGCTCGGGGATGCCGTGCACGAGCCCGAGATAGACGCGTTCGATGCGGCGCGATTTCATCGCGATCCCCAATGCCGAGAGCGCGCGTTCGTTCTTCGCGACGACGAGCAACCCCGAGGTGTCGCGGTCGAGACGATGCACCAAACCCGGGCGCAGCGCGTTGCCGGGAAGCGTTCCGCCGGCGTGCGCCAGCAGCGCATTCACGAGCGTTCCGCTTCTGGCGCCGTGCGCGGGATGCGTAATCATGCCGGCCGGCTTGTCGACGACGACGACGTCTTCGTCCTCGTAGACGATCGGAATATCGATGGCTTCGGGCTGCGCCACGAGCGGCGGCGGAGCGGCGATCTCGTACTCGATCTCGTCGCCCGGCTCGAGCGCGCGGCTCGCCTTGGCGGCCTCGCCGTTGATACGTACGTTGCCGTTCTTTATCGCGGCCGCGACGAGCGAACGCGAGGCACCCGAAAGCCGCGCGACAACGACGTCGACGCGCTTACCGATTTCCTCAGTGGTGGCGGCGTGACGCAAGGCTCGAAAGGAGCAGCAGCGCGACGCCGACGGTGATGCACGAGTCGGCAACGTTGAAAATATTCGGCCAAATCCGGTAGAAATCGACGAAATCGATGACGTATCCGTAGTGAAGCCGATCGACGATGTTCCCGATTGCTCCGCCGACGATCGCGCCGAACGCGACGCGAACGAGCCGCGATCGCGACGCCGCGTCACGGAAGCTGAACCAAAAGAGGACCAAAACGACGATGGCCATGCCGATGAGCAGCACGGCGCTGCTGCCGAACATACCGAAAGCGCCGTGAAAGTTGCGTTCGTACGTCCATTTCAGCAGGTGCGGAATCACCATTCGGCTCTCGCCGGGTAGAAACGACGTGACGACGAGATGCTTGGTATACTGATCCAGCCACAACACGCCGATCGCGACGGCCGCGATCGTCAGCGTGTTGACGAGGCTGACGTTAAAGTTTCGGTTGCGGAACAAACTGATAAAACCATCCTGCGACGTTGAGAAAAGCGTTGTTGACCAAGACGAACCCAACCGCGATCAAGAACGCGCCGGAAGCGAACTCGATGGCCGGCAAGAAGCGCCGCACCCGCGCCAGCGCGGGCAGGACGACCCCAATTGCTGCGGCCGTCAGAAGAAACGGGACGGCCAGCCCGAGCGAGTAGCACGACAACAGCAGCGCCGCTTGACCGTTCTGCTGCTGCGACGCGAGCGCGAGGATGCCTGCCAAAATCGGACCGATGCACGGCGACCAGCCGGCGGCGAACGCCATACCGACGATCGCCGACGTCCAAAACGTGCGCCGGTCGTGCCGAACGTGCGCGCGCTTGTCCATCATGAGAAACGGGATGCGAAGGAAGCCCATCATCTGCAATCCGAGGATGACGACCAGAATGCCGCCTACTTGCGAAATCAAGGTGCGATTGGCGTTGAGCGCACCGCCGATCGCGCTGGCGGTCAACCCGAGCGCTATGAAGACCACGCTGAAGCCCAGCACGAACGCAACGGCGTGCGCGAGGGTCTGCAAACGGGCGGCCGTTGCCGTCCGCGCCTTCAAATCCTCCAGACTTTCTCCGGTGAGCAGTGAGAGATACGCCGGCACGAGTGGGAGGACGCACGGCGAGACGAAGGAAACGAGGCCCGCCAGGAAGGCAATCCCGGCCGTAAGATGCGGGGTCGAGCTCATGCGCTTTTAGTGGGTTTAATATGCAACATTGGTTCACCTATCCGACAAATATCGACCCGGTCGCGATTCATCTGGGTCCGATCGCGATCCACTGGTACGGAATCGCCTATCTCGTAGCGTTCGTCTGCGTCTACCTCTGGTTGAGCCGGCCCGAAGGGCGCCGCAGGCTCGGGCTGACCAAGGAGCAGATTCAGGACTTCCTTTTCTACGCTCTCATCGGCGTTTTGGTTGGCGGCCGGACCTTTTTTGTCATCAACGACGTCATCAGCAAGCACGACCTGTCGTTTTATCTTTCGAATCCGCTCAACTTCGTCGCGGTATGGAACGGTGGTATGGCGTTCCACGGCGGTTTGGTCGGCGTGCTCGTGGCTATCGTGCTGTTCGTGCGCAAACATCCCGGCCTCAAGTTCAACGTGCTGGGCGACGAAGTCGTCGTCATGCTGCCGCTCGGCATCGCACTGGTTCGTCTCGTCAACTTCATCAACGACGAGCTGTGGGGCGACGTCTGCAACCCGGATCACCCGTGGTGCATGATTCCGAAGGATACCGCGGTCTGGCAAGGCTACTATCGCCATCCAGCACAGCTGTACGAGGCCGTGCTCGACATCCTTACGCTGCCGGTCGTGCTGCTCGTCTACCGGCTCAAACCCAAGGATGGCGTCGTCGCGTGGACGTGGTTTACGATCTACGGAATCACGCGCAGCGTCGCGGAGATTTGGCGGCAGGCGGACTTTACGTGGATGGGATTGACCGGCGGCCAGCTCTACGCGCTGCCGATGATCGTCATCGGCCTCGCGGGAATTGTTTATTGCGCGACTCGTCCCGCTCCGCGCACCGAAACCGCACCCGAAGCCGCGGGTTGAACGCTTATCGCGCGCTCGTCGCCGAAGTGGACGACGAACTCGAGCGTTGCGGACGCCCGCGCGGGAGCGTGACCGTCGTCGGCGTCAGCAAACGCCAGCCGGTCGAACGCATCGTCGCGGCGATCGATGCCGGGTTGGAGGACGTCGGCGAAAACTACGTGCAGGAGGCGAAGGCAAAGTTCGCGCGGCTCCCGCCGGTGCGCAAACACTTCATCGGCCACCTTCAGACGAATAAGGCGAAGGCGATCGCCGCAACGTTCGACGTCGTGCAGAGCGTCGACCGGATCGATGCGGGCGACGCATTAGGAAAGGCCGCCTCGGCGCTGGGCAAGGAAATTCCGGTGCTGCTGCAGCTGAATATCTCGCCGTCGGAGCGGTTCGGATGTCCGCCCGAAAGGGCGCCGGAGCTCGCCGAGGCGCTGCGCGCCCAAAGGGGCCTGCGCTTGGACGGCGTCATGGCTATCGGGCCGATGACCCCCGACGAAGCAGAAATATCGCGCGCGTTCGAGCTGGCCGCCAAGACGTTTGCGCTCGTTGGTGGAAGTACGCTGTCCATTGGCATGTCCGGCGACTGGCGGCAAGCGGTGCGTGCCGGATCCACGATGATCCGGATCGGGACCGCCTTGTTCGGCGGGAGGAGTTGAGCGTGAGCGTGTTTAGCAAGATCGGATCGTTTTTCTCGATTCGGGACGACGAGGACGATCTGTACGAGGACGAACCGGTGCCCGGGGGACGCGTCGTTCCGTTGACGCAGCCGCGGCGCGGCGGTACGGAAGTCAGCGTTTACTCACCCCGCAGCTACCAGGACGTCGTCGAGATCGCCGATTCCCTGCGCAACCGGCAAGTCGTCATCGTCAATCTCCAAAACGCCGACCGGACGCTGCTGCAGCGAGTAGTCGATTTTACGTCCGGGGTCGCGTACACCATCGACGGCAAGATTCAGAAACTCGCCGAGGCGATCTATCTCGTCGTCCCGGCGGGCGTGGTGGTCAACGCCGCCGGCCTGCGCGACTCGATGATGGGGAACGACGGCACGCTCGACTTTATGTCTACCAGAGGCACGATTTAGTGGCAACCGAACGCATCACGCCCATCGATATTCAACACAAGCAATTCAAGAAAGCGCTTCAGGGGTACGATCGCGCCGACGTCGACGCATTCCTCGACGAGATCATCGAAACGCTCGAAGACGAAGCGCACCACCGCGCCGCGCTCGATGCGGAAATTGCCGATCTCAAAGAGCGCATCAGCCATTTCAAAGCGATGGAAGAATCGCTGCAGAACACGCTGGTGCTTGCGCAACGCACGGCCGACGAGGTCAAGGCATCGGCCCATAAAGAAGCCGATCTCATCAAAGAGCAGGCGCGCCTTTCGTCCGAAAAGGATTTAGCCAGCTATAACGACGCCATCGCCGAAGTCCGCCGCCAACATCAGCGCGCGATCGAAGGGACCGAGAAAGCGCGCAGCGAGCTGCGCAGCTTGCTCATGACGCATTTAGCGCTGCTGGAAAAAGCCCCCGCCCCCAACGGCGGACCCGCCGGCGGACCCGCCGGCGACGACACGACCCGCATCAACGTGGTTTGAGCGAAACCATCGCCCTCTTGCCCGGCGACGGCGTCGGGCCCGAAGTCATGCGCGCTGCCGCCGGCGTGCTGGCGCGCGTGCGCCCCGACGTTACGTGCGAAGAAGCGTTGGTCGGCGGCGCCGCGCTCGAGCGCGGACTACCCGCACTCCCGGATGCGACGCGTGCACTCTGCGAGCGCAGCGCCGCAATTCTCTTCGGCAGCGTCGGCTTGCCGCAGTACGAAGGGAAGCCGCTGGAGCGACGGCCCGAACTGGCGTTGTTTTTGTTGCGGCGCGACTTCGAGCTGTTTGCAAACATTCGTCCCGTGCGCGTCTTCCCCGGGCTCGAGGATGCGTCGTCGTTGCGTCCCGAACTGGTGACCGGCTTAGACCTCATCGTCGTCCGCGAGCTCACCGGCGGCATCTACTACGGCAAACCGAAGGAGCAGCGCACGGTGGAAGGCGTCGACGAAGCGGTCGATACGATGATCTACCGTGCGCCCGAAGTCGAACGTATCGCGCGGATCGGTTTCGAGCTGGCCCGCGGCCGGCGCAAGCGGCTGACGTCGGTCGACAAGCAAAACATCTTGGAGACGTCGCGCTTGTGGCGGCGCGTCGTCGACGACGTTGCGCGCGACTACCCTGAGGTTGCGCTGGAGCATCTGCTCGTCGACAACGCCGCTATGCAGCTCGTGCGCCGTCCCGGCGATTTCGACGTCATCGTGACCGAGAATATGTTCGGCGACATCCTTTCGGACGAAGCGGCGATCCTTACCGGCTCGATCGGGACGCTTCCCAGCGCCAGCCTCGGAGCGCGAGGGCGTCCCGGGCGCCAGTTCGGCCTCTACGAACCCGTTGCCGGTAGCGCACCAGACATCGCCGGAAAAGGTATCGCCAATCCAACCGCGGCAATACTCTCGGCCGCCATGCTGCTGCGTTATTCCTTGGACGACGAGGCGAGTGCCGCGCGCATCGAGCGCGCGGTCGAAGGCGTCTATCGCGACGGCGGCCGGACCGCCGAGCTCGCCCGCGGTGCGAAAGTGCTGTCGACAAAAGCGTTTGCCGGCGAAGTGGCGGCGCGGCTGTGACGAGCGCCCTCGAAACCCGTATCGTCTCCGCTCCGGCGCGCATTGCGGCGCTCGGAATGTTCGCGCCAAAACGGATTCTGACGAATGCGGATTTCGAGCGCATGGTCGATACCAGCGACGAATGGATCGTGCAGCGCACCGGCATCAGGCGCCGGCACGTCGTCGGCGAAGACGAATACTCGAGCGATCTCGCCATCGCCGCGGTCGACGATCTGCTGGCGCATCATCCCAGCGTGCGCCTCGATACGATCGATTACATCGTGGTCGGTTCCTCCACGCCCGACTACGAATACCCGAGCCTTTCGGCGATGCTTCAGGCGCACTACCGGTTACCAGGAAACGTCGGCGCGGTCGACATCAGCACCGCGTGCGCCGGATTTGCGTACGGCCTCAACCTTGCTGCCGGCTTGATCGGTACCGGACAAGCCGAACGCGTGCTGGTCGTCGCTGCCGACGCGCTGACGCGTTCCGTGGATTACACCGACCGTTCCACGTGCGTGCTCTTCGGCGACGGTGCCGGCGCAGCGCTCGTCGAGTATAGCCGCCACCCCGCGATCTTCGGAATGGACGCGGGCGCCGACGGCAACGGCGGAAAGTTTTTGTATCGCACCGCGTTGCGCACGCGGATCAACGGCGTCGACGATACGTCGCGCTTGCTGCGGCAAGAGGGCCAGTCGGTCTACCGCTGGGTGATGGAGAACGTTCCCAACTACGTCGCGCGCATTCTCGCGCGCGCCGGGCTTGCGCTCGACGATATCGATTGGTTCGCTCCTCACAGCGCAAATTTGCGCATGATCGAAGCGCTGTGCAAGCGTTTGCCGTTTCCGATCGAACGCACGCTGCTCAGCGTCGAGGAGTACGGCAATACGTCGGCGGTGAGCATTCCGCTGGCACTGATCCCCGCCGTCCGCGACGGACGGGTCAAACCCGGTCAGCGGATCTTGCTGATGGGCTTCGGCGGCGGACTCGTCACCGCCGGCAACGTCATCGTCTGGACCTAAACTAAACGGACGCGTCTTGACGCGCGATGGTGCGGCCGATGAAGTCGAGAATTTGCGTGTGAATCGTGGCGTGCTGGCCGGGATGGGCCTGTTCCCAGGCCGATTTCCACGCCGCTAGGATCGCGCTCTTCATCTTATCCTGATCGTCGTCGTTCATGCCGTTATAGTTTTGCAGGTCGAGGCTGACGACCAGCGTGTCGTGAGGTTTGAAATCGAATCCCATCACGACGTCTGAATAGCGCTGCTTGAGCGGCGCGAGCGCGGCGAGCTCTTGACTCTGCGCGCGCTCTTCGGGCGACTGCGACGAGCACGCCGCCAGCGTTAGGAGCAGCACGAGGGCGATTCGCATAGCGGACATAGCGCGGCAACGTTTCGGTTACAGCCGCTCGATACCATGCGTGCATGGACGGAATTGCTTGGGCGGGCAGCGCCATGGTCGCTGCCCGTTGCCGGTTGGAAATCGCCGCTGAAAATTTGGCTAACGCATCGACCGACGGCTTTGCGCGCATCGTAGCCCGCGGCCGGTTGACCGCGGCCGGCGTACGAATCGACCGCGAGGCCGACCGCGGGCCGGGTGCGTTCCGGCGTACCGGCCGCGATCTCGACTTCGCCATCGCCGGCGAAGGGGCGTTTACGGTGCGCGATCGCCTCGGACGCATTGCGACCACGCGCAACGGCGCGTTCGTGCGCGAACGCGACGGAACGCTGAGCGACGCTCGAGGCCGCACGCTGCTCGATCGCAACCGCACGGCGGTACGTCTCGCCGACGGCGGGACGCTCGACGCGCGGCGCCTCGGTTTACCGCGCGGCAGCCGCCTCTGCGCCGGATTTCTCGAAACGTCCGGCGCCGATGCCGTCGGCGCCATGGTCGACGTAATGAACGCGCAGCGCTCGTTCGAAAGCGCGGAGAAGGTCGTATCGGCGATCGATCGCACGCGCGAAAAATCGGCCGACGAGGCGCGGGTGCACTAAATGGAACCCGCGCTCTTCATTTCGGCGTCCGGTATGGCCGCCCAGCAGCAAAATCTCGATACGATTGCCGCCAATCTCGCCAATAGCGACGTCGCCGGCTTCAAAGGTTCGGTCGAAACCTTCGGCGAGTTGACGGGCCCCGGCAACGCACCGCTCGGAACGGCGGCGCTCGGCTCGCACGTCGTGCTGACGCAGGGCAAGCTCGCGCGCGGCGGCGGCTCTTTCGATGTGGCCATCGACGGGCCGGGATTCTTCTCCGTGACGGATGCGCGCGGTTCGACGGCGTACGTGCGCGGCGGCGCGTTCGCGCGTTCGGCGGACGGAACGTTGCGCGACGATAGCGGCAATCGTCTCCACGGAGTCACCGTCCCGTCCGGCGCGCTTGCGCTTGCCGTGTCCGAGGACGGCAGCGTGCGCGCGACGTTTGCCGGCGGCTCGCGCACGATCGGTCGCCTGCAGCTTTACGAGTTTCCGGCACCCGACCGGCTGTCGATCGAAGGCGGGACGGTGTTTCGCGCGACCGCCGATTCCGGAACGGCACGAGCCATCCTGCCGGGGACGAGCGACGGCCCGAAGATTCGTTTCGGCATGCTCGAGCAGTCGAACGTGTCGATCGTCGACGCGATGATGCAAATTCTCGCCGCGCAGCGCGCGTACGAGGCTAACGCGAAGGGCGTTCAAGCCGCGGACGAGATGCTTCGAATCGCAAATAACTTACAGCGTGGATAAGCTACGGGCGGTTGGAGGGCATGAACGCGGTCGGCAACAATCAGGCTACGAGCCCATTCACCCGTCACTGGAGGCGGCAATGCCGAGAATCGAAGAGACCGACAACAAGCGCGTTGTAAAAGAATTTTTCAATTATATCATGTCGGGAAACCCTAAGGACAGTTTGCCGCTTTTTTCGACGAACTGTACGCAGCACAACCCGTACGTTAGGGGCGGCATGGCTGAGCTGATGGACTCGATGGGGGCCGCGCAAGAGAGCTTCGATCCCGAGCCGGGGTCCCAGCCGGAGTTCGTGATAAAACACCTGATAGCAGATGGCGACATTGTGGTTGCGCATACGGAGATGAAGAAATCAAAGACGCAGCCAAGCGAGGGCGGCTTGCGGCAAGCGCACATTTTTAGGCTCGAAAATGGAAAGGTGGTCGAATACTGGGACATCACGCAAATGGTGTCCATAGATTTGCCAAACGCGGCAAACGCATTTTCGTGACGGCGCTATCCAAAGCAGCCGGCCAGCGGTGAGCGCGCAGATGAATGAAGCGGCAATAGATACAGTCTTCGGGCACGCGCGAATGCCCTCGCCTTTTAGCATGGAGCCCTAAGGACGTTCAGGCTTCGAATGAGATGCTTCGTATTGCCAACAACTTGCAACGAGGTAAACCAGCGGGCGCGACGCAGCGCGATTACTTTAGGCGTTTTACGATGTGCACGGTTACGAACGATCCCGCTTCCTTGCCCAGCTTAGTCCGCAGTTCGGCCTTTATCGGCAGTTTGTGACTTCCGTCGCCTAGAGCCATGAACGAACTTCGAAATGGATGGCCGTCCACGGTGCCCTCCACTTTCACCAGCCCGCGCGTCCCAAAGTATTCCGCCGAGCCCAGCATCTTGACGTACGTCCACCGGCCCTTGCCGGGAGACCTGTGAAGCTTTGCGCGAAATGTCGCATCGACTTTCATAGTGGAATCTTGCTGATTCGTACGATTTGACCTTTTAGTGATAGCGTGCTGGCATGGATCTGCTTTTTGTACGCACTCCTAAAGGTGTACAAGCTGCGGACGAGATGCTGCGCATTGCAAATAACTTGCAACGCGGATGAACCAACGGATGCACGGTCACGTGGATCGATCGTCAAAGCGTCGGGACGGCCTCCATCGCCGGCTGACGGGCGGTTAACCAGAGGTACGCCGAGCCGGAGCGGTGCGCGAGTGCGGAGAGCGTCTCCACTTCGCCGGGCAAGTAATGCGTGCGATCGCGCTTCGGCCCGCAGGCGATAAATCCCACGAGATGCGTATGCGCGGTCATCGGCAGAAGGAGCGAGCCGCGGAGTGGATGTTCCGGTTCGTCGCATTCGAAGGCTTCGTTGAAGCCCCGCAGCCGAAGCACCGCGAGGTCGTCGATGGCAAAGAGCCGCGGTAGCTCGTTCGAGTGCGGCGTGGCCAGTACGAACGACGAGCCTTCCGCAGCATAGATTGCGACGAAGTCGCTGTCCAGTCGGGTGCGAAGCGCGTCGTACGTTTGCGTGAGGAGGCGCTGCGGGTCGGGGATCAGATCGATCTCTTTGGTAAACCTCCGCAGCGCCTGTAAGGCGAGGACCTGCGCTCGGAAGACGAGCTGGTTTAGAGCGTGCTCGAGCCGCCGGTGCGCGGTCGTCAACAGTACGCCCAACAACACG
>JAFAHZ010000058.1 GCA_019236975.1 Vulcanimicrobiota bacterium
TTGCGCTCGGTGAAGCGGTTTTCTACACGGGTATGACCGGGTATGAGGAAGCCCTTACCGATCCGTCGTACGCGGGGCAGATTCTCACGTTCACGTACCCGATGATCGGCAACTACGGCATCTCCGGCGACGCCGCGCAGTACTCGCGTGCCTGCGTCGCTGGTGCGGTGATGAAACACATCGCCTACCATCCGTCGCACCACTTGGCGAAAACGGATTTGCCGTCGTGGCTCCAAACGCAACGCGTCCCCACGATGGTGGGTGCCGACACGCGGGCGATCACCATTGCCTTGCGCGAGCACGGCACGATTTGGGCCGCATTGGCGGTTGGAGAGGCCGCGCTCGAAAGCGCCGAGCGGAGGCTGGTCGAGTTCGTCCGCGGAGCCGACACGAAGGCGCTCGTTCCGAGCGTCGCTACCGCCGGCGAGTTCGTCGAGGGTGCGGCTGGCGGTACCCGCGTCGCGCTGGTCGACTGCGGGGTCAAGCGCGCGATCCTGCGCGAACTCACCGCGCTTGGCGCGCAGGTGACCGTCGTGCCGTACGATGCGACGCAAGACGAGATTCTCGCGTCGTCGCCGGACGCGGTTTTCATTTCGCCCGGTCCCGGCGATCCGACCGATCTTCCGGGAACGATTCACACGCTGCGCGCGCTCATCGGCCACAAGCCGCTCTTCGGGATCTGCCTCGGGCATCAACTGCTCGCGCTCGCCTGCGGGGCGCGCACGTATAAACTTCCGTACGGCCATCGCGGCGGGAACCAACCGGTGAAGGATCTCGTTGCCGACGACGTGCTCATTACCGCACACAACCACGGATATGCCGTCGATGCCGCGTCGCTTCCGGCAGAGTTGGAAGCGACCATGATCAACCTCAACGACGGTACGAACGAAGGCTTTCGCCATCGCACTTTGCCGATCGCCGCCGTGCAATTCCACCCCGAGGCGTCGCCCGGTCCGTTCGACGCACGGCGTCTCTTTGCCGAGTGGCTCGAACGCGTCTAAGCCTCGCGCGCACGGCACTCTTCACGCCGGTCGCCGTTTTTACGGTATTCACGGCGTACGCGCGCTGCGACGCGCAGAACTTGCCGCGCCTCACGGTGCAGTCGCTCGAGCTTTCGACCGACAATCCTCGCCCGGAGCTGGAGGTTCCGTTTCACCTCATCGTCCGAGCGCACGTGCGGGAGCGGGTCAGTTCGATCGACACGATTCTGCTGCCGATCCTAGCCGAACTCGAGCTCCGCGGCGATAGCCGGACGCTGCAACAAGGTCCAAACGGCACCGATTACCGCGAAATCATCTCGGTCGTCGCGCACCACACCGGTGAGATTCGCATCGCGCCGGTCACGCTTCAGGCGATCGATCCGCGCGACGGGCGCGCGAAGCAGTATTTCAGTAACTCGTTGACGCTCGAAGTCGGCGGCGGCGCACTGCAGCCGCTCGGAAACTTTCGTAGCGCCGTTGGGGCATTTGCCGACTCGTTCGCGCGCGGCGCCTTCGCGATCGGAAGCATCGCTTGCGCCGTCGCTCTTTTCGCATTGATCTTCATGCGCCGCCCGGCTCCCGTGCCGGCGCCCCCGATGCCCGCGCCGCCGACGGTCAAACCCCAACGCACGCGGCGCGACGAGCTTTCCGACGCACTGACGGTTCTGCGCGCCGAACGCAGCCGCGCGGCGGCCGTCCGCGTTCGCGATGCAGTGTGGGGCAGCATGGGCGCCTCCGAGGGCGGCACGCTGCAAGACGTACTCTCGCGGCCCGGCGCCGAAGAACCCGGCATGAACGCGCTGCTCCACGCCCTCGAACGCGCGGCCTTCACCTACGATGCCGATCTGCCCGCCGCAATCGAAGGTGCGTGCGCGACCCTCGAACGGTATCTCGCATGACGGCCGAGCCAACCGGCGAACGGCGCCCGTCCGATCTCGTCACCGCGCTGGCGCAGACGATCGTGGGTCAGCGCGACGTCCTCGAGGCACTGCTTCTGGCGCTCCTGTGCAACGGTCACGTTTTACTCGAAGGGCCGCCGGGCTTAGCGAAGACGCTCGCGTGCCGGTCGCTGGCCGCCGCGCTGGAAGGCGAGTTCAAGCGCATTCAGTTTACGCCCGATCTCTTGCCCAGCGATATCGTAGGCACGCGCATCTTCGACCAGCGCGAAACGGCCTTTGCGACCGTGTTGGGTCCGATCTTCGCCAACGTCGTGCTCGCCGACGAAATCAACCGGGCACCCGCCAAAGTGCAATCGGCGCTGCTGGAAGCGATGCAGGAACGGCAAGTCACG
>JAFAHZ010000154.1 GCA_019236975.1 Vulcanimicrobiota bacterium
CCGACCAGCGTTGCGGACTCGATGCCCTTTGCATCCAAGACCTCCGCAACGTCGGCAGCAAGCGTTTCGATGAGATAGGGTCCCGGCGTTACCGGCGAGCGCCCGAGACCGCGCACGTCGGGACGCAACACGCGTGCGCGCGGTGTGAGCTTCGGCACGATTCCGTCCCAAATCGTGTGGTTCAACAGAAAGCCATGGATGAGGACGACGGTGCTTCCGCTGCCGTCGTCAGCGCATGCGATTGATTGCATCTCTTGCGGCGCCATACCATGCCGTGCACGCGCTGTCAAGGTGCGACATTTGCAACAACAGCCGCTCTTGTGTTATAACGTAAGCAATCACACCGGCGCTACGCCGTGTCGCTCTCCCTTTGGGTAGAGCAGAAAGGGTCCTATGGCTAAGAGACGGAGAAAGAAAGCAGCGAAGGCTGCGGCACCGAAGCGTCGTCGTCGTAAGGCTTCGAAAAAAGGTGCAACTCGCAAGAAGGCTCGCAAGGCTCGCGCGAAAAAGGGCGGCCGTCGCAAGGCTTCTCGCCGGAAGAAGGCTGCTAAGTAACAGCTTTTCTACTCTCGGTCAAAAGGCGAGTCGCGAACTTTGCGACTCGCTCTTTTTTTTATGCAAAACAGCTTATATTTAGACGATCTTCCCGACGCCGCCGTGGCGCAACAAATCAAGACGGCCGCACGCGGACGCGCGCTCACGCAAGACGGCCGCGCCGCCGGCGTTGCCTTTACGGGCGACGGCAAAATGGCGCCGGAAACCTGGATCGTGCGGTTCGACATCGCGCCCGGCTACGACGCGCGCAAACTGCTTGCCGACGCCTTCGTTTCCACGGGCGCGACAACGATTTGGTACTTCGGCGGTGATGCCACGACGCGCCAAGCCGTGACCGATCTCGGGTTGGAAAGCGCGCCGCACACTGCCGTCTTCGTACGGCGTGCCGAACCGGCAGCATTCGCCGGCGGGCTCAACTTGCGCGGCGCGCCCGAGGTGGACTCGCAGACACGCACGCTGGTGCTGCGACACATCGAACACTACGCCTCGCCGCGGTTCGCGGCGGCGCTCTTGGGTGGCGAGATCGTCGGCTACGCGATCCTCCAAGAGCTCACACCAACGTGGAGCGAGGTCAGCGCTTTCGTCTTTCCGGCCGGACGCCGGCATGGCTACGGCGCGGAAATTTTGGCGCGTGCCGCCGACGCCGCGGAGCATACCGGGCGCATGGTGTGCGCCGCCATCGCCTACAACGACGCCAGCTCCCGCGGCGTGCTCGAACGTGCCGGCTTCCGGCTCGCCGACTACTACTTCACGGCAAAAGCCAAACCGAAAACTTAAGCCTGGCTTAGCCGCAGCTCCGCGAGATCCAGATCGTATTCAATCTCGCGATAGATGTCGTCGGGAATCTCGCGATTGCGCCGAAGCACTTGGATCATCCGTCGCTCGGCGTCGAGCGCCTCGCGCTGCAGGCGATGATCGACCGCGTTCTCCGTCGGCGCTTCGCCGTCGACGCTGTCGAGGTGGCCGCCGAGATGCTCGATGCGGTGGCGATACTCGTCAACGATGCGCCCTTCCACTTCCCATTCCAGCTCCGAGTCGAAGGTGGGCTCCAGCTCGCGTAGACGCTGCATGCCGGCCTCCAGCGCTTGAATGCGGATCTCGATTTCGCGATGTTGCATCGTCCCGTCGTCGCGGACGCGCAGCGTGTTGATCACGAGCGGCAGCGTGAGACCCATGACGACCAGCGTCGCGAAGATAACCGCAAACGTCACGAAGATGATCTCGTTACGGGACGCGAGGGCGAGCGGCACGGCGAGCGCCGCAGCCAGGGAAACGATGCCGCGCATTCCCGCCCAGGAGATGACGAACGGTACCTGCCACGGCGGTGCGGGATCGCGCTCGCGCAGCCGCTTCGAAGCCCAGCGCGGGATATACGTCGCCGGATAGAGCCACACGAACCGCAACAAGATGACCGCAACGCTGATCGCGATGCCGTAGCCGAGCAGCCGCTGAAATTCCGCGCGGCCGAGCGTTGAGACAATGTTGTGCAGCTGCAGACCCAGCAGCAAGAACACGAAGGCGTTCAGCACCGACGTCGTCATCTCCCAAACATTGGAGACGACGAGTCGCGAGTTTGGCGTAAACATCTGGCCCGAGCGCCGGCTGAGCCACATCCCGGCCGCTACCGTCGAGAGCACGCCGCTCACCGACAGCGCTTCGGCACCGAGATAGGCTGCATACGGAGTTGTCAACGAGAGGAGAGCCGGCAGAACAGGATCCTCGGGATAGTGTTTGTGCAGCCATCGCATAAGGAAATGCAGCAGCCACGCCAGCACGATGCCGACGACGATCCCGCCGATCGAAACGATGAAGAACTGCGGTATGACTTGTCCCGCGGCAAACGTTCCGGTGACGGCGGCAGCCACCGCAAAGCGGTAGATGATCAGCGCGCTCGCGTCGTTCACGAGGCTCTCGCCGCTGATGATGGTCATGACCCGGCGCGGTGGCGCG
>JAFAHZ010000195.1 GCA_019236975.1 Vulcanimicrobiota bacterium
CCGCCGCCCGGTGCGAGACCTCCGTGTCTCTCTGGACTAGCGCATGGAGGAACCTTAGTTTTCGCTGGCCCTTAGGTTGATGACGGTCTGCAGATTTTGGTCTGCCGTCGTGATGCCGCGCGTGTTCGCCTCGAACGCGCGTTGCGCCACGATCAGGTTGGTGAACTCGCTAGCGAGCGAGACGTTCGATTGTTCCAGCGCGCCCGACTGAATCGTGCCGAACGTGCCGGTGCCTGCGACGCCGATTTGGGCAAGGCCCGAGTTCGCCGTCTGTTCGAACTGATTGCTGCCGATGCGCGCCAAACCGTCTGCGTTGGCAAAGCGCGCGACCGCGACCTGACCGAGCGTCAGGTTTTGGCCATTGGTAAACGCGCCGGTGATGGTGCCGTCTTGCCCGATCGTGAAGTTCGCCAGCGTTCCCGCGCCAAAACCGTTTTGCGAGATCGCGTTTTCGGTGAAGGCGCCTGCGAGGCTGTTGGATTGCCACATGCCGAGCGCGATCGTTCCGGGAAGTGCCGGAAGCGCCGCGTTGTTGACGCCGCCGCCCCACGTGGTGACGTTGAGCAAGTTGGCTTGATCGATACTCGGCGTACCCCCGTTCGAATGGAAGAGCGGAGTTCCGGCCACGGTGGTGTTCGCGTTGATTTGATAGCCGGCCGCGCCCGTTTCGACGGTCGACGTGTTGATGAACTGACCGTTTTGATCGAAGTAGGCGAAGCCGATCGTGCCGGATTGGCCGCTGCCGAAGGTCGGCGCCGTGGTGACGTTGCCCGCGGCATTGGTTTGCCCCGCGGTCTTCAGGGTCTCGAACACCGTACCGTCGGTAAAGGTCACTTCCATCTTCCAGCGCGTCGCCGGCGTCACGCCCTTGCCGGACGCGTTGGCGACGGATGCCGGCAACCCGTTGTTGGCGGCCGTGAACGTGACGGTTTGCGCCGTGGCGGCGACGGGTGCCGGCTGGACTAAGTTCAGCGTGGCGCCGTCGAACTGCACGGTCGTGCCGGCCGTCGCGGTCAGCGAATTTCCGGCGGTGTCCGTGATCGTGTAGCTGTTTGCGGCCGGTCCGTTCGACGTTACGGTAATCGTCGTTGCGGTCGGGTCCGCTGCCGAGATGGTGCTGTTCGGACCGATGCACGCGCCCGCCGTGATGGCGGTTCCGGCACCGCCGGCCGTGATGTTCGCGGCTACCGAGCCGGTGGCGTCGGGGACGTACGTGATTTGGGCTTTATGCGCGTTGCCGAGCGAGTCGTACATGGTGGTCGTGACGGTGAAGACGTTGCCGTTGGCGGCCGATGCGCCGACCGAGTTGAGGAACGCCTGCTGCCACTGCGTCTGATCTAAGTTTCCGCCCAGCGCGACGTCGAAGACGCTATCGCCGGTCGGGCCGACTTTGGCACCGGTTCCGGTGGCACTGCCCTTCATTTGGAGACCGACCGGAATCGTGATGTTGCCGGTGGCGCCGTACTGGACGATGCCCTGATTGTTGGCCTCCCAGCCTTGAACGGACAAGCCGCTGGCGGGATCGTACAGCACGCCGTTGCTGTTGAGCTGGAACGCGCCGTCGCGCGTGTACGTCGGCACCGCCGAGCCTTGCAAGTTGTTGAGGATAAAGAATCCGTCGCCGTTCATTGCAAGGTTGGTGTTGACGCCGGTCGTTTGAAGACCGCCTTGGCCGAAGAGCGTGTCGACCGAGTTGACCTTCACACCGAAGCCGAGCTGCTGACCGTCGACGCCGCCGCTCGTGTTGGTCGGCGCCGATGCGAACGTTTGATTCTGATAGAAAAGATCCGCAAAGGTCATCATCTGACCCTTGAAGCCGGTAGTATCGACGTTCGCGATGTTATTCGAGATCATGTCGATCCAGCTTTGGTAAGCGTTCAGACCGGTGATCCCGGTATACAGGGAGTCGAAACCTGCCATGAGTTATTTGACCTCGAGGTGGTTCCGCGGCGCGTCAATCGATCGGCGCTGCGGCCGGGGCTCCTTTCGGTCCACCCCGGATTAGTTGTTAAATGATTGCCGCCGAGTCGATATTCGTGAAGACGTTTTCCTTCATCGAATCCTGATCGACGGCCGTGATGACCGTGCGGTTTTTGATGCTCACCACGAGCGCCGTATCGCGCAGAATGAAGAGCGATTGTTTGGCGCCTTTGGCGGCCGCTTTATCGGCCATAGCGTTCATGCGCTCGACGTCGTCGCCCGTAAGCGAGATGTTGCGCGACTGCAAACGCTGCATGGCGTGCGCGGAAAACCGCAGCGGCTCCGACGTGCTCGCCGGTGCGACCGACGAGCGCTGCAGGACCGAGCGAAAGCTTTCGCTCGGCGGAATCTCGACCGGCGTTCCCGCCGGCCGAGCTGCCGGCCCCGGCAGAATGCCGGGTTGTTGTGCTATGCGATTGATGTCGTTGGGATCCACGTTCGGTTAACCCCCTCCCGTACTGCCGCCGACCGGCGTAGAACCGCCGGTGGAGCCTCCGGTAGAACCGCCCGTCGAACCGCCCGTGCCGCCGGTACTTCCGCTCGAGCTTCCGTTGCCGATTCCGAGAATCTGCGACAGCGAGAAGAGCAGCGGATTACCGTTGTTGTCGACGTACGGTTGGCCGTTCGCCTGGAGCATCGTGAAGTACGGCGTGCCGTTTTGCACTTCGATCGTATTGATCGTGCCGGTCTCCGACGATGAGTTGCCCTGCGCATCGGTGACGCCGACCGTGACCTGTTTGCCGACCAGCGACGACGCTTGCAGCACGCTGAAGTTGGACTGGAAGGCCTGGAAGGCCGAGCTCAACTGTTGCTGATACTGCAGCGCCGAGAATTGCGCGAGCTGCGTGACGGACTGAGTGGGATCTTGGGGCTGCGTCGGATCCTGATTCATCATCTCCGCGGTAAGGAGCTGCAAGAATCCGTTGGGTCCGAGTTCAGTGCCCGAAGACGACGACTGCGTTCCCGGCAGCTGATCTGCCGGGTTCGGCGGGGTCGTCAGTTGACTGACCGGGATCGTTCCCGATGCAGTGACCATTGTTTTCTCCTATGCCAGATAGTTGAAAAGTGCGAGCGTCGATTCCGGCAGAATCGCCGGACCGGCAGACGTACTTTCCGAGGAATCCGTTTGACCCGCAGCGGTTACTTCGTGAACCGCATAGTGCCGTCCGAATCCCGAAGTCCGATCGCGATTGCGATCGCTGCCCGCATCGCCTCCGGACAGATTGACGGTGAAACCCGTGAGCTTCAATCCGGCATCTGCCAGCGAACGGGCGAGTTGATGTTGGTGCGCGACCAGTGCGTTGCGGACGTCCGCGTTTTGCGCGAGCGCCGTTGCGGAGACGTTCGCACCCTCGACCGTCAAACGCAACGTCACCTCGCCGAGCTGCTCGGGGACCAGCCGCATGCGTACTTCGGACGTTCCGTCCGTTTGGGTACGCATCGACAAGCCTTTGACGACTTGCTCGACGATGGCGTTGGGATCGACTGGACTTGCGGCCGTCGTGCCGCCCAACGCACCGAGTTGTGCGTGGAACGGCGCCGGCGCCGCCGGTGCTGCAAACGCTAAGGCGTCGGACGCTGCCGTGTTTTTCACGGCTGCGACCGGGCCGTTCGTTTGCGAGGTGAAATCGCGGAATCCGCCGCTTTCGCCGTCGGGCGAAGCGTCGTCGTTGCGCGCTTGCGCGCTCGCCGACACGATTTCGCTTAGCGCCGCTTCCAGCTGCGACGATGCCGTGGCCGGCGCAACGCCTTCACCGTGATTGACGCGCGTCGCCGCCTGCGTGCCGCGCGCTGCCAGCGCCACCGCGGAAACCGCGTTGGCGTTGACCCGTGCGTCAACGT
>JAFAHZ010000204.1 GCA_019236975.1 Vulcanimicrobiota bacterium
GCGCGAGCGCTATAGAGCCTTTCGCGACGATCCCGCCGAAGTGGAACGCATCATCGAAGACGGCACCGCCCGCGTGCGGGACGTAGCTTCGAAGATGCTGGCCCAAGTAAAACATGCTATGAGGCTGACGTAATGGCGTTTATGCAACGGGGCCGAAGGCCGGGGGCCCCGGCGGCTTTGCCGACGGGGGGCGAGCAGCGCGAAGCGCGGATTCGCCTTTTCAACTGAGGCTGACGTAATGGCGTTTATGCAAGGGGGCCGAAGGCCGGGGGCCCCGGCGGCTTTGCCGACGGGGGGCGAGCAGCGCGAAGCGCGGATTCGCCTTTTCAACTGAGGCTGACGTAGTGTTCTTTTGGAAAAAGCCCAAGGACGAAGAAACGGAGTTCGGCGAGCTCGACTCAATCGTTGGGTCGGGCGGCGGCGGTATCGCCGACAGCATCCGTCATGCCTTGCAGCGCGACGACCTCTTGCCCGAAGATCGCCGCGAGTTGGAGGCCGCGCTCAAGCGGCTTTCGGAGCCGCCGGCTGACGCCTAACCGCTAGCGGCGGCCGATCCGCACGTTGCGTGCGACAGTGGATCCGGCAATCCGTACGTTCGGATTACCCTTTGAATTTCGGAATCGTTTTAGCGATCGATTCCAGCGCCCAGTCGATGTCCTCAAGCGACGCCGCGTAGGAGAAGCGCAGGTAGCCTTTTCCGGCCGCACCGAACGACGAGCCGCCGCCGCAGGCAACGCCGCCTTCCTCTAACAAGAACTTCGCGAGCGCCCGGTCGTCGTGCGTGATTTCGGAAACGTTGGGAAACGCGTAAAACGCCCCTTCGGGCAGCGTGCACGATACGCCCGGAATGTCGTTGAGACCGTTGACCAGCCGGTCGCGGCGCTGGCGAAAGATGTCGTTCATGCGTTGCACCGGCGTGTCGTCGCCGGTTAATGCGGCGATGCCGGCCATCTGCACGAACGTGGCCACGCAGCTGAACGTGTTGTTGTTAAAGAGCGTCACAGTCTTCGCAAGTCGCTCGGGCATGATCGCGTAGCCGAGACGCCAGCCGGTCATGGCGTACGCTTTCGAAAAGCCGTCCACGATGATTGTGCGCTCGCGCATCCCGGGCAGCGCGGCGATTGAGACGTACGGCACGTCGAGGTAGAAGTTGCGGCTATAAATTTCGTCGGCGATCACTAGGAAGTCGTGGCGCTCGGCGAGCGACGCGATGCGCTCCAAGTCGCCTTTGGTGAGCACGCCGCCGGTCGGGTTATGCGGCGAGTTGATGACGACCGCTTTGGTCTTATCCGACACGCGCCGTTCGAGCTCGTCGAGATCCATTCGCCAGTTCCGCGACTCCAACAACGGAATCGCGTGCACGTTCGCCTGCTGGTAGCTCGCACAGGAGGCATACGCCGGATACGCCGGATCGAAGTAGACGAAGTCGTCTCCGGGATCCAGTATGGCCGATAACACGTTCCAAATAATCGGCTTGGCGCCAGGCGAAATGACGACGTTGTCCAGCGTGTACGCCGGCGTTATCCGGCGAAAGCGGCTGGCGTACGCCGCGATCGTTTCGCGCAGCGACGGAATGCCGGACGACGGCGTATAGTGCGTGTGGTTATCGTACAGCGCTTCGACGGCCGCCTTCTTGATATGCTCCGGCGTATCGAAATCCGGTTCGCCGATTTCCATGTGCACGACGCGGCGGCCCTCAGCCTCGAGCTGGCGCGCACGAGCGAGCACTTCAAACGCGTTTTCCGAGCCGAGTCGTGCGACCGCGGCGGCGATTCGATCTTCGTGAACTGCGAGCATGGCTACCCTTTCCCTGCGGCGAAACGTCCCCGCGTCATGCGCACGCTATCGGAAGTTTTTGCACCCGGAGCACTCACGCTGCCCGAGGGTCTTAGAACGCTCGTCGTTTCGCCCGACCGCGAGTTGGAACCTGGAATGACGGTGCGCGCGACGTTTACGTTCCGCAACCAAGGCGGCGCCGTCGCAACCGGCGTGCGCGTGCGTTTCAACATTCCCGAAGGGCTGGTCTACCTCGTCGGCAGCGGCGAACTGGACGGTACGCTGCTCGACGACGAACTGGGCAACTCGCCGCTGCTCGCACGCGGCGGCGCGCACATCGGCGACGTGGCGCCCGGCGAGGAACGCCATATTGCGATCGCCTACAGCGTCGCAGGCGCCATCGAAAACGGCACGACGGTAGAGCTGCAAGCGGCCGTCGCCTCGTTCGAGCTGCCGCCGGTCGGGTCGAACGTGGTCCGCCTGGTCGCCCGCAGTCGCCCGCAGCTGCAAAACGCCCTGACCCGCATCACCATCGAAGCCCGTCAGGAGCCGGTTCCCGGCTCCGAAGCACAAGTGACCGTGCGCATGCACAATGCCGGCGAGTCGAGCGCGCACGACGTCGTGGTCGTCGCCCCGGTTCCCGAGCACGCGGTCTACGTCGCGGGGTCGGCACGCGTAAACGGACGCGAGATCGAGCGCGATCTTGCAGTCGCGTTCGACCGGCTCTACGCGCCCATCGTCGCCGCGTCGTTGTCGGCCAGCGCGTCGGCCACGCTGGTGTATCGCATTCGCATCGACGCTCCGCTGCCGGACGGAACTCGCATCACGGCACGAGCTCAGGTCGCCTCTCAGGAAACGCCGGCATTCGAACTGGATCCCGCCGCATTGGTGGTGCGCGCGGCCCCCGATTTCGGCGACGACCGGACCGCGTTCTCGATCGAACCGTCGTACGACGTGCGCCCCGGGCAGCGCGTCGCTCTCACGTTGACCGCCTACAACGCCGGAACCGCCGCCGCGGACACGGCAACGGCAACCATCGAGCTTCCGGACGCGCTTGCCCTCGTGCGCGGCGCGTCGAGCATCGACGGACGACCGGTCCGCGACCGGCGCAAGGACCCGCTCACCTTCGATCTCGGACGCATCGACGCGGGCGAGCACGTCGAGCTGCGAACCGAAGCGGTCGTCGTGTCGCCCCTGCCCGACGCGTTAACCGTCGCGGCCGCCGCGACGCTCGCGTGGGAGCCGGCGGGCGAATCCGCTTCGCGCCGCCTCGATCGCAACGTCGTCGTGCGCTCGGAGCCCGCGATGTCGCCGCGCCGCAACGGGATCGACCGCATTGGAGGCGACGTCGTACGGCCCGCCGGCGACGTGGAAGCCGCGATCGATCTGGCCAACGACGGCAGCTCTGCCGCGGCGGACGTCGTGCTGCATCTGCGTTTGGATCCGGCGCTCGACGAGATTCGCGTCTTCGAGAAAAACGCGCGGTTAACGCTCGAAGGAGACACCGTCGATCTCGGCACGCTCGACGCTTACGCATCGCGCCGTTTAATGTTGCGGGCGCGCGTGCGCTCGCCGTACGCCGATCGCAGCGAGATCCGCATCGGTGCGAGCGTTCACACGCGCGAGCTGGGTGAAACGCCGCTCGGCGACGTCGCCTGGCGCGTCGACTCGCATCCCGCGTTCGACGCTCGCACGTCGCGTTTGGAGTTGGCCAGCGATGCCGTGTTGCGCCCCAACCAACTCGCCGACGTCGATGCCGTCGTCGTCAACACGGGCACCGACGTCGCCCACAACGTGCGCTTGCGGTTGTACGTCTCGCCCGAAGCGCGGTTGGAAAGCGTCGACGGCGCGATTCGCGAAAAGTCGTCGCTCGTTTTCGGCGAGATCCTGCCCGGCGCGAGCGCCAAGGTTCGCTTGGGATTGCGTTTGTTGCGCAGCTTGGCGAAAGAGTTTCCGGTAACCGTCGACGGCGTGCTTACGGCGGATGCGATGCTCCCGGTTCCGCTGCCGCGGCTCGTTATCGCGACGACCGCGGAGCCCGATTTCTCGATCGGTACGTTCCGCAGCGAGCCGATCGACGTCATCGACGTCGGTGAAACGGTCGAATGGGTTCTGCACGTTCGCAACGGCGGCGACGGGCCCGCGCGGCGCGTGCTCATCGCGATCGCCCAGCCCGAAACGCTGATTTACGTGCCGAACTCGACGACCGTCAACGACGTGCCCGTACGAGACGTCGGCGCACAGGCGCCCTTCGCCGGCGACCGCGGGATCGTCCTCAACGACGTCGATCCCGGCGTCGAGGCGACGATTCGCTGGAACGACGTCGTCCACAACGGACTCCCCGCAGGCGAAGCGATCGTTCGCGTAGCGCACGTTCGCTACGACGGCGAGCGCGACGACGAGATCCTTTCGTCAGAGTTGAAAGTCCGCGCGACGCCGGTCTTTGCGAACGCCATTCCCGGCCTGCCGTTCGGTCTCGACGGCATGATCGGGCCGTCGTTCGGCGGCGGCCAGCGCGCCATCGACGGCGAGCGTTTCCTCGAGCTGCCGCCCGCAACGCCCGTCGCCGAGGCAAACGGTCACACGCGCGCACTCGGAACCTATCCGGTTCCCGCGCTCGAGCACGGATTGGATTCACCCGGCAGCGACGCCGGCGAATCGGGTATCGTCGAAGGGACGCTGCTGGCTAATCGTGCCGGCACGTCGCTGACGCTGACCTCGGAGCGTTTGGGAAAGTCGCTGCGGTTGCTGGAAGAAGCGCGCTTCGGCGGATTCATCACGCATTTGTTTGCACTACGCGCGCTGCTGCCCGACGCTATCGGCGACGCCCATGCGGGATCGCTCCCCGGTCTGCGCGATCTTTTGCGCGAAGAGTTCGACCGGCTCTTCATCAAGCTGCGGTTGCCGAGCTACGTCATCGCGCCGCGCGACCTGGAGACACCTTCGCTGCGCACGACGATCGAACGCGTTATGGTCGATGCTTCGAACGCACGCGGCGTTCCCGCCGAATCGCCCGCAGCGACGATCGTCTTGCGCGGCAGCTTCGATCCGTCGGAGTTACGCGAGTTCGCCGATCGCTTGGAAGAAAGCGAGCTCGCGTCCGCAACGCCGTGGGCGGCGTTGACCCGGCTGCTGCCCGACGCAACGGCACAGCAGCAGAATTACCGTTCGCTGCTGGCCGATCGGCTCGATCAGCTCGCAGCGGCGGAGGCGAGCGAATTTATCGACGCGCTTCAGCGCAAGAAGGACGCGGCACTCGACGCCGCGCTCGACGTCGTGCGCACCTCCCTTCACGCCGGCGTCTAGGAACCGTCGCAGATGGATCCCGTCGTGATCGCGCTGCTGGTCGTTTTCGCGATCGGCGCCGCCGTCGGCGTCTACGCGTTCACGGCGCCGCGGCGCCGAGCGCAAAGCGAACGCACGGAAGAGCAGCGCCAAGAGCTGCGCGTGCAAACCGCCTGGAACGACACGACGGCCGTCGAGTTTTCCACGCTGCCCGAGGCCGCGCGGTGCGACATGATCTTCGCCGTGACGACGCTGGACGACGAACGGTCGGCCAAACTGCTCCAGCACGCGCTCGAGGATCCGTCGGAAACCGTGGCGCTCGCCGCCGCACGGGCGCTTTCGGAACGCGGCCTCGGCGGAACGGTCGACGCGTATCTCACGCGCCATCCCGGCGAGCGAACCGAACGGATCGCCCGCACCTTGGCGCTGCTGACTCCGGAGCCATAGGGCGCCGCGCAGGGCACCGTGAAAAGGTAGCCGGTGGCCGCTACACCGCTGACCGGAATTTTTGCCCCGGGCTCTCCCGCATTGGTCGAGAGCCTTCGCACCTTGTCCCTCGACCCCAAGCGTACCGTCGCACCCGGCGAGACCATTCGAGCCGAATTCGGCTTTTCTAACTTCGGCGGCGCCAGTGCCACCGGAGTGCGCGTGCGGTTTTCCTACCCGCAAGGCGTCACGCACGTCGCGGAAGCCGACCTCGTCGACGAGCGGGCCGTCGAGAGTGACGGGCATTTGATCGACACGGCGGGCATGCTCGTCGGCGATTTGGAGCCCAACACGCACCGCAAAGTGTCGTGCTCGTTCCGCGTCAACGATCCGATCGAGGACGGCACCGACTTGGTGTTCCAAGCCGCGCTATCGAGCGATCAAACGCCGCTGCTCGCATCGAATATCGAGCGCGTCGTCGTGCGCAGCAAGCCGATGCTCCAAAATACGTCGACGCTGGTGACGGTAAGCGCGTCCGAAAAGCCGCATCCCGGCGATCTCGTCACGGTGCGCGCTACGATTGCCAATACGGGCCCTTCGAGCGCGCACGACGTGATCGTGCTGCTGCCCGCGCCCGAACACACCAGTTACGTCGCGCGCAGCGCGCGCATCGACGGCCGCCTCCTTCTCGGCGTCGACGGCGAACCGTTCGACTACGACGCGACGACCGTGGTTGCCGAGCGGCTCGGTCCGGGGCAATCGGTCACGATCGAGTATCAAGCGACGATCGACTCGCCGCTTCCCGACGGCACGCGCATCAAAGCCGCCGGCTGCGTCGGCTCGCGCGAAAGCGGCGAATTTCCGCTAGCGTCGGCGGAGATCGTGGTCGCTTCACCGGTCGATTTTTCCGGGGAAGAGACGGCGCTCACGATCGGCTGCGACGATGCAGTGACGCCCGGGATGCGCGTTCCGATGTCGCTGCGCGCCGTCAACGCCGGCACCGGCGCGGCCGACTACGTTGCCATTTCGTTTGCGCTGCCCCCGGGACTCGTCTACGCGCCTGGGTCGGCGAGCGTCGACGGCCAGCCGGTCGGCGACGAATCCGTTCCCGGGCTAACCTTTTCGATCGGGAGCCTTGCTTCGGGCCGCGTAGTCGAAGTTGCGCTCGCCGCGACGGTCGCCGTTCCGGCACCCGGTGCCGACGCGGCGCTCCCGGTTGAAGCGGCGTTGCGCTGGAAGGGCGGCGAGCGCGATTTCGCCCGCCGCTTGACCGTGCGAGTGGCGCCACGTTTCAATCGGGCGCGAAACTATATCGAAGCGGCTGCCGGCGTGGCGCGGGCGCGCGACGACGTCACCTTTATCGCGCACGTCTACAACGACGGCACCGCCTCCGAGCGAAACGTTCGTTTGCGCGTGATCCCCGGCGTACATCTCGACGAGGTCCGCGTCGCGGAAGCGAACGACGAACCGTTGCCGTATCGCGAGCCGCTCGACCTCGGCATCGTGCCGCCGCATCACCAGCGCCTGTTCGTCATTTCGGCGCGCGTAGCGTCGAAAGTTCCCGACCGCTCCAACGTGACGCTGGGCGCCGTGCTCGAGCACGACAACGGCGCGATCGATCTCGGCACGTCGACGATGATCGTGCGTTCGCGTCCGCTCGTGCTGGGCGAAAGCGCCGCCTGGGAAGTTTCCTCCGCGGAGCCCCTGCGCCCGCATCGCTTCGTCGACGTTCTCGTTCGCTTTACCAACGCGGGATCCGACGTTTTACGCGACGCGCGTCTCGAGTTGACGCTGCCGCCGGAACTCGCCATCGAGCGCGCGATCGACGCGCGGCGCGATCGCAGCGGGCTCTTCTTCGGCGACGTTGCCGCCGAGCGCACGCACGAAGCACGCGTCACGCTGCGCCTGCTCCGCCCCGTCGCACACGACCGTCCGCTGGCGATCGAAGGATCGCTGCGCGGAAAAGGCATCAGCGCGGTACAGTTTCCGCCGCTCGACATTCCGACGTTCGCGCAGCCGGAGTTCCACAACGCGCAACTGCTCGCGGCACCATCGGAGACCATCGAGGCCGGCGAACGCCTCTACTACGAGATCCGTCTGCGCAACGAAGGCGATGGGCCGGCCGACCGCCTGCTGGTGCGCGTCGTCCCCACGAATCTCGCCGTCTACGTACCGTCCACCACGATGCTCAACGGCCTGGCTCTGGGCGACGACGCCGGTGCATCCTTGCTGTGGTCGGATCGTGGCCTCGTGCTGGCCGACGTTAATCCGGGCGTCGAGCTGCGCATTCGCTGGGAGATGAGCGTCATCGCGCCGTTGCCGGCCGGAACGTCGCTCGATACCCGCGCGGTGCTCGAATGGGGCGAAGGAAAGACCCTAGCCCTTGCCGCGCCCACGCTGCGCGTTCAAGCGCAGCCAACTTTAGGCGAATCGAGCATCGGTACGCCGCTGTCCGTCGCGCGCATTTTCCCTGCGACCGAAGCGGTCGCGCACGAAGCTCCGCCGTCGGCCGAAGCTCCGGTGCCCAGCCCAGTTCCGTTGACCGCGCCCGAAAGCGTTCCGCCTCGCGCCATCGCCGAATTAATTGCCGAGCGCGCGGAGACGCTCGAACCGGCACGCGCGGGTCTCCCCGTCGAGCCCGAGGGTCCAACGCTCTACCTCGATTTTGCTTCCGACCGGCTCGCCCACACCCTCAAACTGCTGGAGCGCAGCGACGCGGGCGGTTTGGTCGTGCATCTGTTTGCCTTACGCATGCTGTTTCCGGAAAACGCCGTCGGCGCGTCGCCGCAGCTTTCAGCGGCGTTTTCCAATGCCAGCCGAGCGGTACGCGCGCCGCTCGAGCGCTTCTTCGTTCGCTTGCGGATGCCGCGGCTGACCGTTACCGGAAAAGATCTCGAAGACCGCGACAGCCGTGCGGCGCTGCACGTGCTGCTCGACGAACTGACGAACGCGAACGTCTCGGGTGCTGCCGAACCACCGCCGGGAGTCGTGCGCATCGAAGGTATGGTCGACCGCGACAAACTCCGGGCGCTCATGCCGGAGCTCGATACGGCGCCACTCGGCGCGGTCAACCCGTGGATGATCAACGCGCAGCTCTTGGGGACGACGATTCTGCACGACGGAACGTCGTCGGACGCCCTCGCGCGTTATCGCGAAGAAGTGCTGCAGGCTTTCGCCGTGCTCTCGGAACTGCCCATCGACGAGTTCCATCGCGTGCTCACGACCAGCGTCAACCGCGCACTCGACGAAACCCTCGCAGGCGTCTTGGATGCACTGCGCGGCGCGGCGCATCTCGCCGTAGAATAGCAGCGTGACCCTCGCGGGTTACGTCGCTACCGCACTCGTCGTCGCCGCCGCGGCCCTGTTTCTGGCGGCATTGGGAATCCATCTCCGCGCACGCCGGCTGGAAGATGCCTGCAACGCCGTGCCCGAGTGGCCGCGCGCCTTCGGTTACGAAGACGGAACGTGCGATTGGCAAGCGCGCGTCGAGTTGATCGAACGCTTGACGATCGTGGCTCAGCCGTGGTCAGTCGACGCGCTGCGCAGCGCTACGAACGAAGAACGCGACCCGCGCGTGCGCGAAGCGATCGATGCGGCGTGGCAATCGCTGCGCTAGCCCGGATTCTTGACGTTGAAATACTTGACGAGGATTTGGCGCGCGATCGGAGCGGCCACGCTCGCACCGTAGCCGCCGCTGCGGTCGACGAACACCGCTAGCGCGATTCTCGGGCGATCCGTCGGCGCCCACGCGATGAACCACGTCGTGTTCGGACCGGCGCCGCCCGCGGTTTCGGCGGTACCGGTTTTGCCCGAGAAGGGCAACCCGTTAATGGCGAGGCCGTAGGCGGTGCCGCCGGGATCGGTCACCTTTGCCATACCCGCGCGCACGGCGGCAAGGGCTGCCTGCGTCACCGGCACGCGGCGAATGACGTGCGGTTCGAACGTGCGCACGAGCGTGCCGTTAGGCCGGCGAATTTCGCGCGCTACGTATGGCTGGTAGAGCGTGCCGCCGTTAATCACCGTCGACGCGATGTTGACCATCTGCAGCGGCGTCGCTTGCATCGCACCTTGTCCGATGCCTAAGAAGCACGCGTCGCTCAGCTCCATCGGGACGCCGAAGTTGCGCATCGACCACGCGTTGGTGGGCCAGTTGCCTTCGTTTTCACCGGGGAGATCGATGCCGGATTTCGCGTCGAGCCCGAACGCCAGCGCGTACTTGCGAAGGCGGTCGAGCCCCAGCCAATAGGCGAGACGGAAGAAATATCCGTCGCTGGAGGCCGCCAACGCCGGGACGAACGTCGTGTTGCCCAGGCCGCCCGCCGCGATGTCGCGCGCGTAAAAGCCGCCGCAGTTGTATCCACCCGTGTCGTACACGACCTGATCGACTTTGACGACGCCTGCGGTAAGCGCAGCCGAGCCGGTAACCATCTTGAAGGTCGAACCGGTCGGCGTCGCCGCCGCGATGGCCCGATTGAATAGCGGCTGCGTCGGATCGAGCAGATCGAAAGCGACCTTCTTGTAGTTATCCGCCGCGAAGTCGTTGGGGTCGAAGTTCGGATAACTCGCTAACGCCAAAATCCCGCCCGTCCACGGATCTTCCGCGACGACTGCCCCCGACAGCTTTCGACCGTGGCCCCAGCTCCAAATACCTTGAGCGAGCGCCTCTTCGACGATGTGCTGCAATCGCCAGTCGATGTTGGTTACGAGCGTATCGCCCGAAATCGGCGCCTGCGAGGAAATCGTCGAAACGACCGAACCGGTCGCGTCCACGACGACGCGCTGGCCGCCGGGCACGCCGCGCAGATACGAATCGTAACTGTACTCGAGACCGTCTTTACCGATGACGTCGTTGGGGGAATAGCCTTCGTGCTTGAGGCGCTGGTATTCGGCTTCCGTAATCTGTCCGACGTACCCGAAGAGGTGCGAGCCTTCTCCGGCATGCGGGTAGTCGCGAATCGCTTGGACTTCCAAGTCGACGCCGGGCAGATCCGAGAGCACTTCCGACAACCGGGCGACGCGCGCGACCGGCACGTCTTCGGCAAGCAGCACCGGCCCGTACGGTTCGTAGGTCACGACTTCTTCGAAGCTGCGATAGTTCACGCCGTGATGGTGCAGCAGCCGGTAGCGCAGCTTTTCCTCGTCTAGGCCCAGCGTTCGCGACAGCGTCGCCAACTCGGCGTCGATGTCGGTGACTTGCGACGGAATCAATCCGATCACGAACGACGGCCTGCTGCGCACGAGTGCGACGCCGTTGCGATCTCTAACGATACCGCGCGGCGCGGCCACCGGAATGAGCCGGACCTGATTCGCCATTGCCGCCGCTCGATACGTATTGCCTGCGACGATTTGAATTTGAACGAGACGTACGATCAGCGCTACGAGTAAGACGAACACGGCGGCGAGGAAACCCACCAACCGCCAAACCGGGCGTTCCCAGCGCGGCTTTTTACGGCGTTCCCAGGTTGCCGCGCTCACCGGCGGCTCTCAAAACGCCGCACGACGAGCATCGCCGCAACCATGACGATTGCGTCGAGCAGCGACTGCCACAACGCCTGGTGGAAATGCACGCCCGCCATCCCCGACGGATATCCTTCGATCGACATGACCGTCCAAAAGAGCAGCGCCCGCAGCAGCGTCGCGACGACGGTGACGAGCGACACGAGCGGAATCGAATCCGCAAAGAATCCCCGCGACAGCACGCTGGTCAGCGTCGCCGTCAGCATCGTCGAGATCGTCCACGCGGCACCGGTACCGGCCGCGAGCACGTCCTCGCAAACGCCCGCAATCAATCCGTACGTTGCGGCCCGCCGCGCATCCACGCGAATCGCAAACCAAACGACGGCGACGAGTACGAGGCTCGGCGTCGCGTTGCGCAGGGCAACGAAGTGTAACAGCGTGGTTTGCGCGAGAATCGCGACCGCAAAAACGATAGCGACGACGTGCCATTGCGGGCCGGCGTACGAAGCGGCGCGCCGCTTGGGCCCGGCGGGTACTCTACTGCGGGACAACGACGACGCGATCGAGCGCACCCAATGCCGCGGCAGGTTTGAGCACCGCAGTTTGATACAGCGTCGTATCGCCTCGTTCGACCGATGCGACGGTGCCGATCGGTACGCCCGCGTGGAACGAGCGGCCTTCGCCCGTCACCACGACGTCGCCCGGCCGTAACGGAGCGTCTTCAGGAATGTATTCCATGCGAACGCTCGTGACGTTGCCGCGCGCGATACCCCACCATCTGCCGCGGCGCACGACGGCCGGAACGCGGCTGGTGTAATCGGTGATCAGCACGATCGTGCTGGTGAACGGGCCGACGGAGATCACGCGCCCGACCACGCCGTTCGCATCGAGCACGCCTTCATCGCGGCGAACGCCGGCAGCCGCACCTTTATCGATCGTGATGGACTGCGATTCGTTCTCCGGAGGAAAGCCGACGACGCGGGCTTCGATGCCGTGATAGAAATCGACGACGGGACGGACGGCCGACTCCGCCGCGTACGCAGCGGCGAGTTCGTGCAGCTGCGCGTTCTCCTCGCGCAGTTTACGGTTTTCGTCGCGCAAACGTGCGTTGTCGTTCGAAAGGCCCGGCAGCGCAACGAGATTGCCCGTGCCTGTTCGAGCGAGGTCGGCGCTGCCTGACACCACCGTTTGGACGACGCCGAACAGCGAGGTGGCCGCAACGGCGATCGGACTTTCCGCGCCGGTGCGTTCCGCGTTGATTTGCACGAGCGCAACCAACGCTGCAACGATGATGATGCTGATCAGCGCGAAAAGCTTGCGTTCGTCCCGATAGATGAACACTTGGCGCCGCTATTTCGCCGAGGGCAGCGCAAATCCCGACTGCCGCAACACGCGAATGAAGCGACCGAGCGGGAAGCCCATGACCGTGTAAAAGTCGCCCTCGATTGACTCGACCAGCGCGGCGGCAAGCCCCTGAATGCCGTAGGCACCGGCCTTGTCGAGCGGCTCCCCGGTCGCGACGTAGGCTTGGATCTCCCCGGCCGTGAGGGCGTAGAAGCGAACGACCGTCGTCGAGCGCTCGTGCAC
>JAFAHZ010000265.1 GCA_019236975.1 Vulcanimicrobiota bacterium
TAAGTTCGTTGTCTTTGCGCACGCCGTATGCAACAGCGTTGTAGAGCTTACCGCTGAAACTGACCTTGGTGCCGTGCGTCAAATGGCCGCCGTGCGCGAGCGACATGCCCAGCACCGTATCACCCGGCGCAAGCTGCGCCATGAAGACCGCCATGTTCGCTTGCGCGCCCGCGTGCGGCTGCACGTTGGCATGATCGGCTTTGAAGATCTGCTTCAATCGATCGATGGCGAGATTCTCGACGACGTCGACGTACTCGCATCCGCCGTAATAGCGTTTGCCGGGGTAGCCCTCGGCGTATTTGTTGGTCATCACGCAGCCCATCGCTTCGCGTACGGCGCGGCTGGCGTAATTCTCCGATGCGATGAGCTCGAGATTATCTTTTTGCCGGCGCTCCTCGCCCGCGATTGCAGCGAAGACTTCGGGGTCGGTCGCTTCGATGGTGCTGGCAGTGAGAATGTCCATGGCGGTCCTCTTCAATCGTTTACGGACCCCACTTCGCTCGACGGGATACGGGGACATTCCCCGCCGGGGCGAACTGCCACCCCGTGAAACTGGCTTGTGCGAGCAGCGCGCTCCATCGCACCATCGAACGCGGCGACCTGACCCAGCTCGAGTTTCTCGATGTGTGCGCGCAGGAACTGGCAGCCGATGGCGCGGTCCTCGACGTTCGGCATTTCCCCCGCGTCGACGACGATTATCTCGCACAAGTGAAAAAGTTGGCCGCCGATCGCGGCCTTTCGATTGCGGCCGTCACCGACGCGGAATTTTTCGGTGGTTCGAGCGATCGTATGAAAGACATGCTGCACGTCGCAGTCGCCGTCGGCGCGCCGTTGCTGGCCGCTCCGCTGGCGGCGGAAACGCGCTTCTCGTGGAGCGATCAGCTCGCGCATCTCGGAAACGCCACGTCGGCGGCGAAATCTTCCAACGTCACGTTAGCGGTGCGCAACGCACCGTTGACGTTTGCCGCCACCACGCACGATTGCAAGCGCGTCGCGAAGGAATCCGATTCGGCCTGGCTGCGCTTTGGACCCGAGCCGCGCGCCTTCGACGCGGCCAGCGATCCGCCGTCGCTCGCCGCCAACAGCGTTCTGTTGTGGACGCATGCCGGCGACGAAACGGAGCGTACCATCGGCGACGTCATCCACGGGTTTGCCCAGTTTCGCGGGCATCTGGTGCTCGACGAACCGTCGGGCGACGCGGACATCGCAGAATTGCAAAGTGCGATGCGCTCCTGGCGCACCGCACTCGCAACTCTCGCGCTCAACCGCACGTAACGTCTTCCGTGCCCGGTATGCGAACCTGCGTTCTCGCAGGTGGGTGCGGCCCGGGCGCCGGTTTGGCAGGTTCGAGACCCGCCAGGCCGTCGTATCCGGAGCTGATGCTCCCTTGGTCAACCTAGTCGGTTCGGCACCAAAGCACGCTGCGCGCCATGCGCAGTCGAGCCTTTCTACCTTACCACCGCGGGTCAAGAGCCGCCGAGGAACGCTCGTTGCCGCGCGGAATGCGCTCGACATGGCAGCGCTTTCGGTGACCGTCACGCCTCTGGAACTTCCGCTCGTACATCCGTTTAAGATCGCGCGCGGCGAGGAAACCGTCGCTCGCACGGCGCTCGTGCGACTGCGCGACGGCAACGCGGAAGGTATCGGCGAAGCTACGCCGATCGATCGCTACGGCGAATCGGTCGAAAGCGTCGAAGCGTACTTCGCCCGACACGCGCTGGCATCCGACGATCCGTTTCGGTTCGAAACGCTGCTGCACGGCGGGGTTCCGCCGGCGGCTCGCGCGGGTCTGGATCTCGCACTGCACGACCTCGCCGGGAAAACGCTCGGCAAGCCGCTGTACGCGCTGCTCGGGTTGGATCCCGCCTTGACTCCGGTCACCTCGTTCACGATCGGAATTGCCGATCCGGAAACGACGCTGCGCAAAGTCGCCGAAGTCGGCGAGCATCCGGTGCTCAAAGTCAAGCTCGGAGCCGGCACGCCGGCGGAGCAAGTCGAAACGATCGCATTGATTCGCGAACGCTACCGCGGCATCGTTCGCATCGACGCCAACGAAGGCTGGAACGTCGAGACGGCAATCAAGATTCTTCGCGAGCTGGAACGTTTCGAGATCGAGTTTTGCGAGCAGCCGATCGAAGCGGGACATCCCGAGCAGCTGCGTGCGATTCGCGAGCGCGTTTCGATTCCGATCGTTACCGACGAGGACTCACTGGTGGCCTCGGATTTGCCCGCGCTGTACGGCTGCGTCGACGGCGTCAACGTGAAGCTCGCCAAGACGGGCGGGATTCGCGGCGCGCTCGCCATGATCCACACCGCGCGCGCGATGGGCATGAAAGTCATGCTCGGCTGCATGGTCGAAAGTGCGATCGCGGCAACCGCGGCCGCGCATCTTTCCCCGCTGGTCGACTGGGCCGATATCGACGGGCCGTTCCTGACCGCTCGAGATCCGTTCTCCGGCGTAACGTACGATAACGGCAAGCTCGTGCTGCCGGACGCACCCGGGCTCGGCGTACGAGAAGTCGCGATCGCGTGAAGCGCCGTTATGCGATCCTCGCCCCCGGCCGTTTCGCAACCGATGCCAAGACCGCACATGGCGTCATCGCTTACGGCGAAGACGACGTCGTTGCGGTCATCGACCCCGGCCACGCCGGCCGTTGCGTTGCAAACGTCCTGCCCTACTTGCGCAGCGACGCACCGATCGTCGCCACCGTTGCGGAAGCACTGCAGTACGAGCCGACCGCGCTGTTGATCGGTACCGCGCCCAAAGGCGGGGCGTTGCCGCCGGACTGGCGCAAAGCGGTGCTCGACGCGATCGATGCCAAGCTGGAGATCGTCAGCGGACTGCACGACATGCTCGGCGACGATCGCGAGTTTCACGTCGCCGCGATGCATGCCGGCACGACGATATGGGACGTCCGAAAGCCGCCCGAGGTGCCGCTCTTTTCGGGCGACGTTTACGCCGTCGACGCGCCGATTCTGCTGCTGGTCGGTAACGACTGCGCGGTCGGTAAAATGACCGTCGCACTCGAATTGGTCAACGCCGCACGAGAGCGCGGCACCAACGCACGCTTCGTTCCTACCGGACAAACCGGCATTATGATTGCCGGATGGGGCATCTCGATCGATCGCGTGATCTCCGATTTCGCTCCCGGCGCGACCGAACAGCTGGTATTGTACGCCGCGCACGAAGGTGCGGATCTCATCGTGGTTGAGGGGCAAGGCGCGATCAACCATCCTGCGTACTCGCCGGTGACTCTGGCGCTGATGACCGGCTCGGCTCCCGACGCCCTCGTTCTGGTTTGCGATCCGACGCGTACGCACATCGAGAGTTATCCGACGCCAACGCTCGGCTATCGCGAACTCATCGCGCTGCACGAAACGCTTTTGGCAACGATCAAACCCGCGTCCGTAGTGGGCATCGCGTTGAACACGCGCCGCCTGGACGAATCGGCGGCGCGCGCCGAGATCGAACGCGCGCATCGCGAAACGGGATTACCCGCCGACGACGTCGTGCGTTTTGGTCCCGGCCGGCTCTACGCGGAGATCGCGCCGCGCATCGTCAAACGTCAGCCGCTGCAGGCCGCACCGGTCGCGTGAACGTCC
>JAFAHZ010000213.1 GCA_019236975.1 Vulcanimicrobiota bacterium
CCCGACGCCGACGCCCACGCCGGAACCGACGCCGACGCCGACGCCGCACCCGACGCCGACGCCCACGCCGGAACCGACGCCGACGCCGACGCCACGCCCGACGCCGACGCCCACGCCGGAACCGACGCCGACACCGACGCCACGCCCGACTCCGACGCCCACGCCGCGCCCGACTCCGGCGCCGACACCGACGCCGCGCCCGACGCCGTCGCCCACGCCGGAACCGACACCCACGCCGGCACCGCCGTCGCCGGCACCGGTTCCGTCGCCGACGACCGTACCAATTCCGTCGCCGATTCCGCGGCCGCCGTTGCCGAGCGCGCAAACCGGTGCCACCGTGTTCGAACTGCGCGGAACCGGGCCGCGCACGACGCTGCCGTTCTCGGCATCGGGGTCGTGGGGCCTAACGTATTCCTACGATTGCTCGTCGTTACGCGGAAGCGCGCCGTCGTTCTCGCTGCGGCTCACGGGCGCGCCGATCTACATTCCGCCGATCGAACGCGACGAAACGCGTGCGTCGGACACGATCTACGTTCACCAGAGCGGCACGTTCTTTTTACAGATCGAAACGCCGTGCGCTTGGCACGTCAAGGCCTTCAACCAATCTCCAGATAGTAACGTCGGCGAGGCTTTCTAACGCGGACGACCTTTCGTCCAGGATTGGAATGAAAAGCTCGGGCTGACCGAGTGCGTCGTGCCCGCTCTGAGCCTTGCGCAGAAGTGCGTCGAAGGCGACCGCGGGTAACGGCGCTTGCGGCTGCGGCGCCTCGGCGTCGAGCGTTTCGTGTTGGAGCGCGTCGTATTCTTCCACGACGTCTTTAACGTACGCTTGCGTCTCTTGCGGCATCTTGCTTAAATGGCCGCCGACCGACTCGACGTCGCCGGAACCGAAGTTGTACGCGGCAATCCCCATTTGCACGCCGTAGCGGCGCACGAGATATCCGAGGGTACGCGATCCGCAGTCGACGTTCTGTGCGGGATCGTAGAGATCGTGAATCCCGCAGTCGGAAGCGGTCGACGCCGCGAGCTGCATCATACCGATGGCACCGGCTTTGCTCACCGCGCGCGGGTCGCCGCCGCTTTCCGCTTCGATCACGGCGCGAACCAGCGCGGGATCCAATCCACTGACGTCTGCGCCGCGTTGCGCGTACCACTGCACGACGGGTGAGGGTAAAGGCGAAATGGTCGGGCTAGGAGTCGGCGCATTAATGGTCATAGCTAGCATCAATGCGTGCATGCCCGCATCGATACCACCAAATGCGCGCGTTCACGCGTTCCGTGCGTTTGCTTGCTGCGAGGCGGCTAGTAGATGCGCGTACCGTTGGGGACCGCCCGTTCGGGGCGCAGAATCACGACGCGCCCTTGCGGGTCGTTCGCGCCTAACACGAGGACTTCGCTCGAGAAACCGGCGATGCGCTTAGCTGCAAAGTTCACGACGGCGACGACCTGGGCGCCCACGAGCGCATCGGCTTCGTACAGGCCGGTAATCTGCGCGCTCGATCGCCGGGTCCCAATCTCGTCGCCGAAATCAATCGTCAATTTAAACGAGGGTTTGCGCGCTTGCGGAAAAGGCTCGACGGCAACGATCGTGCCAACGCGCATGTCGACCGCTTCAAAGGCCGAGTATTCGATCACCACAGATCGCCTTCGGCGACCAGGACGTAGAGAATCGGGCCGAGACCCCAAATGATGCTGACGATGAACCACACGATCTTTTTGAGCGTACTCATGTCGCCTCGAGCGATGAGGTTGATCCACATGAGGATCATCGCGATCGGGTGCAGCAAGATGGAAAGGAGAATTTCGAGCAGGAGTTTCATGCCGTCTACTTGGTCCCGCATCGCTTTGCCGCCTGGCGCGGTTATACCGCCGAAGGGAGAATTTGGTGAACGTCCTCGTTATCGGAGCGAGCGGTTTTTTGGGCGGCGGCGCGGCCCGCGCTCTACAAGCGAGCGGAGCGGCCGTCTGGGCCACGGCGCGCAACGAATCGACGCGCGAACGCGTCGAAGCATCCGGGTTCCGGGCGGTTTCGGCCGACGTCGAGAAACCCGACGAGCTGGCGAAGGCGGCTGCGCTCGCCGATGCCGTGGTGTATGCGGTTGCGTTGAGCTCGGCCGAAGCCGAGGTCATCGAAGCGCGGGCCCTCTCGGCGATCGTCCGCGCGCTCGGTGGAACCGATAAGGCATTGCTCTACACGAGCGGCGTCTGGTATTACGGCCCGACCGGCGATCGCGTCGCCGACGAAACGACGCCGCCGAATCCGTTGCCGACGGCAGCGGCGAGGCCCCGGTTAGAGAAGCTCGTGCTCGATGCGGCGCGTGCCGGCGTTCGTTCGGCAGTGATTCGCCCAGGTTACGTCTACGGAAACGGTCAGGGCCTATCCGCACTCTTCGTGCAGTCGGCGCGCGAAAGCGGCGCCGCTAAAGTTATCGGCGACGGTGCCAATCACTGGCCGGTCGTGCACGTCGACGATCTCGGCGAACTGTACGCGCTCGCGCTCGAGAACGCTGCATCGGGCGACGTTTACAACGGTACCGACGAAACGGCGTTCACCCAGCTCGAGATCGCAAGCGCCGCGTCGCGCGGCGCGGGGGCGCACGGTGCCACGTCGGTGTGGCCCATCGACGACGCGGCGGCGGCGATGGGCGAGTGGGTGCGCAATCTCGCGCTCGATCAGCGCGCGACCTCCGTTCGCGCGCGGTCGCGTTTAGGATGGAGCCCGCGCGCAAAGAACATCGTCGAAGAACTCGAAGGAGGGAAATGATGCGCCACGACGTGACCGCTGAAGTGCAAAAAAGCGAGGAAGACTGGAAGGCCGAGCTCGGATCGGAACGCTATCATATCCTGCGTGAGGCCGGAACCGAAGCGCCGTTTAGCGGAAGTTTGCTCGAGGAACGAGGCGCCGGAACCTTTCATTGCGCGGCCTGCGGAGCGCAGCTCTTCGAATCGGACGCGAAGTTCGATTCGCACTGCGGCTGGCCGAGCTTCACACATCCCGAGCAGCAACAGAACGTGCGGCTGTTGGACGACCGCAGTTTCGGTATGACGCGCACCGAAGTCCGCTGTAAGCGCTGCGACTCACACTTAGGCCACGTCTTCGACGACGGGCCCGGCCCGCGAGGTACGCGCTATTGCATCAACTCACTGTCGCTCGAATTTCGTCCCTCGCCCTCGCCGCACTCTTGACCGGCGCTCCGGCGGCGGCGCAATCGCCGCAACCGGTGACGGTACTGTACGCGGCATCGCTGGTGACGCCGATGGAGGGACCCGTTGCGCGCGAGCTGCGCGCCGAGGACGTCGAATTCAACGGCGAGCCGGGCGGCAGCAAGAAGCTCGCCAATCTCATCGCTGCCGGGGCGCGGACGCCCGACGTCTTCATATGCGTGGATCCCGCCATTCTCACCGGGCTCGGCGCGAGCGTTGCATCGTCGACGACGTTTGCGCGGACGGCGCTCGGCATCGCGTGGTCGCCGAAGACGCATTACGCGCAGGTACTCGCTACGTTGAATGCGTCGAAGGCGAACGTTTGGGACGTGCTGTCGACCCCGGGGCTGCGTATCGGAAGAACCGATCCGCGGCTCGATCCGAAGGGTGCGTACACGCTGCAGGCGGTGAAAGCGCTGGCAGGCGCGCGCGAAAGCGCGCTTCTGGGCGACGACGCAAATCCGCAGCAGATCTTTCCCGAAGAAGATCTACTCGCGCGCGTCGAGACCGGTGAGATCGACGCCGGATTTTTCTACCGCACCGAGGCGATCGCTCGCGGATACCAGTTTTATCCCTTACCGCCGGGGTCCGGAACGGAAATCCGTTACGCGCTCGGCGTGATGAAGGACGCACCGCACCCGGATGCGGCGAAGCGCTTCGCCGATTTTATCCTGCACGGCCGCGGGCGTGCGCTGCTCGAGCAGGCTGGGCTGGAGTACCTCACTCCGCCGGGTATCCGGTAATCTCGCGAATAGCCGCGTAGAGCGGCTGCAGGCGCTCGTACATGCGCGAATAGACCCTGCGATAGAGCGCGTCGTAGAGCGCTCGATCCTTCGCGTTCGGCTCGAAGGTACGTTCGGTATGCGACATTGCGCGCACCGCGCTGGGAAAATCGGCGTGCAGTCCCAATCCGACGGCAGCGTCGATTGCCGCACCGAGCCCCGAGGTTTCGAAGACGTGCGGACGCGACGCCGGCAAGCCGAAAACGTCGCTGGTGAGCTGCAGCGCCGCGTCGCTTTGGGAACCGCCGCCGCAGACGCGCAACTCGACGATCGGCGTTTGCGTCCGCCGCTCGATGCGCTCTTTTCCATCGCGCAGCGCGTACGCAATACCTTCGAGAATCGCGCGATACACGTGGGCGCGCGTATGCACGTCGCCGAAGCCGACGATCGCGCCTTTTGCTTCGGGCGTTTTGAGGCCGGGCGACCAGTACGGCTGCAGCATCAGCCCCATCGCGCCCGGCGGGACCGAGCGCACGAGTTCGTCGCCCCAGACGCCGAACTGCTCTTTGAACCAGCCGATCATCCAGTATCCGCGAAACACCTGGACTTCGATGTCGTACGTTCCGGGAAATGCTCCCGGATACGGCGGTACCAATGCGGATGCTTCGAGGTAGCGCGACGACGCGACGTTGACCGTGGCCGTCGTTCCGAAGCTCAAGCAGGCCGTCGTCGAGTCGAGGCATCCCGCGCCGAGGACTTCGCACGCTTTGTCGGCCGCGGCGGCAACGACCGGCGTGCCCGAGGGAATGCCGCAGTCGGCGGCGGCCGTCGCGCTCACGCTTCCCAAAGGGGCTGCCGGCGGCACGAGCGCCGGCAACGTTTCGGGCCGGACGCGTAACGCTTGCCACTTCCAGTCGCCGGGCTTCGCCCAACCCAGGGCTTTAAAATCGAACGGCAGATAGCCCACTTGCGAACCGGCCGAATCCGCGAACTCACCGGTCAGCCGGTAGTTGAGATACCCCGACAGCAGCAAGTACTTGTGCGTCGCTTTCCACACGTCCGGCTCGCACGCCGCAATCCAGTTGGCCTCGGCTTCGCGCTGAAAATATCGAACCGTACGCTCGGCGCCCGCGAGTTTAAAGACGCCGCTCAGCAGGGGTGCGATCGGCGGCAGCATCGGGCTCTTACGCTGATCGAGCCAGGTGATGGCCGGGCGCAGCGGCTTTCCGGCGGAGTCGACGTTGACGACGGTGCCGCGCTGCGTCGTCACCGCTACGCCGGCGATGCGCTCGCGCAGCTCCGGCCGTTCGGCGAAGAGTTCGCGACACGCTTGGCACGCCTTCTCCCAGAAACGCTGCGGATCGTACTCGTGCCATCCCGGACGCTCGACGCTGTAGTCGTCGATGAGGACGCGCGTGCGGCCGAGCAGCGCACCGGCGAGATCGAACGCCAGCGCGCGCACGCTTTGCGTCCCGTTGTCGATGGCAAGCAGAACGTCTTTCATGGAAGCGAGTAGTGCTCGCGCCGGATCGTCTCGTATCGTCCACGTTCGCTTTCCCACACGTGCGCGTCCCACTGCAGCTCGTCGCGGCAAATGGCCGCGATACGGTCGAAGTGCTGGGTCGCGCCGTCGTGCAGGAGCAGCCCGGCGCGGGTGCGGCGCAACAACAAGTCGTCGAGGTGCACGACGCCTTCGTTGCGTGCGGCCCAACGCAGTTCCGCCCACAAGAAAGGCGTCGTGCCGATCGTCTCGAGCTCGCCGTCTTTTGCAATCGCCGCAACGGCGGCGGCATTCTCGCCGTAGCGCCCGCTCAAACGTCCGCCGGGACGCCGGACGAAGATCGGACGCGGCGCCGCATCGAACGAGGGCAAGCGGGGAGCGGCAGCCCTCAACGCATCGAGCGCCATCGGGCGAAACGTCGTAAGCTTCCCTCCGGTGATCGTGATGAGTCCGCGCTCGTGCCAGACGACGTGGTCGCGACTGACGCGCGACGGCGCGCGCGCGTGCGCGTTGTCGACGACCGGGCGGATTCCGGCGTAGGTCGAAACGACGTCGCCGGCCGTCAATCCCAGCGATGGAAATTGATAGCGCATCGCGTCGAGCAAGTATGCAACTTCGCCGGGTGCAATCGAGGGTTCTTTTTCAAACCCCGCATCGTGATCGAGGTCGGTGGTTCCCGCGAGCGTTGCGCCTTGCCACGGGTAGGCAAAGACCGGACGGCCGTCCGACGGATGTTCGAACGCCACTGCGACGGCAAGCGGCGCGCGCCACGCCGGAAACAACACGTGGCTTCCGCGCAGCGGACGCAAGCGCGGCGCGGCGCCGACGCATTCGCGTAGTCCGTCGGCAAACGCACCGGTAGCCGAAATCACCGCCCGCGCGCGCACTTCGGCGGAACGCCCGCCGGCGATATCCGTTACGTACGCGCCGACGACGTCACCGCTCTCCAGGGCCGGCGCGGCATTCGCATAGTTGAGGACGGTTGCACCGGCAGTCGACGCCGCGGTCAGCAACCGCAGCACTAATCGTGCGTCGTCGGTGGTGGCGTCGCGGTACACGTGCGCGCCCAGCAGCGCACGGTCGTCGAGGACGGGAACGAGTGCGAGCGTATCGCCCGCGCGGGAATACCGGTGTTGCCAGGATCCACCTAGCGCGTCGTAGATGGCGAGGCCGGCTGCCAGCGTCGCGCGCCCCGGTTTGCGGCCGCGATAGTGCGGCATGACGAACTCGATCGGGTCGACTAATCCCGGCGCGTCGCGCAGCAACGCTTCGCGCTCGCGGACCGACTCCCGCGTGAGGGCGATGTGCCCTTCTTTGAGATAGCGCAGTCCGCCGTGAACGAGTTTCGACGAACGGCTCGACGTGCCGGAAGCGAAATCGCCGCGCTCGACGAGCGCGCATCGCAGGCCTCGCCGCGCGGCTTCGTACGCGATCGCCGCGCCGGTGACTCCGCCGCCGATCACGAGCACGTCGAACGGCTCGGCGGTCAGCCGCCGCCACGCGGTCGCGCGGGCTCTCAACAGAGTTTACCGGGATTCATCATGCCGCCGGGATCGAAGAATTGGAAAAGCGCGCGCATCGCGCCGATGCCGAGCGCGCCTTTCTCCGCCGGCAAATACGGTTTATGATCGAGGCCGATGCCGTGCTGGTGGGTGATCGTAGCGCCATTTGCGACGATCGCCTCGCTTACCGCGCGTTTGAAGCGCGACCATCGCTCGACGTTGGCCTCGTAATCGGGTGCGATACGGAAAAGAAACGTCGAGTAGACGCTGGATCCTTCCGCGTAAACGTGCGAGAGATGCGAGTAGCCGAGCACCGGTTCCTCGCCGAACCCGCCGGTCGCCGCCGCTTCGATCGCGTGCATCGTTGCGTCGACGCGCGGCCAGTCGACGGCCGTTTCGAGCGTGTCGACCGCGTAACCGAGATCCCACAACGCGTTACGCACGTAGACGCCGCGAAAGCGATTGCGCCGCCAACGCTCGCCTAGGGCGCGCCCCGCATACACCCCGCGATGACGCCGCGCCGTCGATCGAAGCTCGCGCCATGCGGCGCCCGCCGCGCGTTCGTTGCCGCTCGCCCCTGCGATCAGCAGACACTTTCCGTCGCCCGCGCCGCGCACTGCGAGATACCGCTCGAGCGCGCGCACCGCCGGACCTCCGCCCGCGAGCTCGAGCGTCACGAACGTTTCCATCGGATTGGCCAGACGCAGCATCGATAAGGCCGTTCCGGCTTGCGCGAGTGCCATCACGCAGTCGCGAGCGGACGCCCAATCGGGAAAGAAGATGCCGGCAAACGTCTCTCGCGCCGGAAGACGGCTGATACGGACGGTGGCCTCCGTCACGATGCCGGCACGTCCTTCCGACCCGAGCACGAGCTCCCGAACGTCGATGCCCGCGGCCGACGCCGGAAAGGCCGGCACGTCGAGCGTTCCGGCGGGCGTTTCGATACGGCCGCCGGCAAAGAGCGACTCGATACGACCGTAATGCAGCGATTGCTGGCCGGAGGATCGCGTTGCAATCCAGCCGCCCAGGGTCGAATATTCGAACGATTGAGGAAAATGGCCGAGCGTGAATCCATGCACGCGAAGCTGCGCTTCCAGATCCGGTCCGGCTACGCCGGCGCCGAACGTTGCGAGCATGCTGCGGGCGTCCAAATCGAGTAGCGCGCGCATGCGCGCGAGCGAAACGGTCAACACCGGAATCGCGCCGGCGATCGGATTGACGTGGCCGGCCACGCTCGTGCCGCCGCCGTACGGTATGATGGACGCTCCCGCGGCGCGCGCGTAATCGTACAGCGAGCGAATTTCGGCGGCGGATTCCGGAAACGCCACTCCGTCGGGAATGGCGTCGATTCGCCCAAAGCGCAAAGCCAGCCAATCGGGGAGGCTCTGCCCGCGCGCGTGCCGCACGCGCACCGCGGGCGCGACATCGACGAGGGGATGCGGCGGCAGCCGGCTGGGTGGGGCGGCGGCAACCGCATCGTCAAAAGCGGCGTCGCGATGCGGTTGCGGCGCTCCGAGAGATCGCTCGAGATAGGCGCGCGCATTTTCCGGCAGATCCAGTGCGACGCGTTCGTCACCCCAGCCGTTCCAGCGTTTCAAGCCCGACGATTTCCGCGCGGCAGCAAGCGAGCCTGCGCGTTTCTTTAGGCGCCCGGCACCAACCGCGCCGGCGCGCGGTTATGAGCGCCGTGACCGTAAAAGCGCAGTTTCCGGACGAGCAGTCCGCCGACGGAGCCTTCGTTCGGCAGGACGACGCCTTTCGTCAGTGGGTTACGGCCGACGGAAGGTCGGGGTTTGCGGCCGAACCGGGCCGCTACCATCTGTACGTTTCGCTGGCGTGTCCGTGGGCGCACCGGACCATCATCGTGCGCAAACTCAAGGCGCTCGAGCGCGTCGTCGGGATGACGATCGTGGATCCCGTTCGCGACGAGCGCGGTTGGCGCTTCAGCGCGGAAGATCCCGATCCGCTCAACCGATGGACGTTTCTCAGTGAAGCCTACGAAGCGGCCGAACCCGGCTATCGCGGGCGCGTGACCGTTCCGGTACTCTGGGATGCGCGCACCAAGACGCTCGTCAGTAACTCCGACGACGACATCATGCGGATGTTCGAAACAGAGTTCGATGCCTTCGGGAATGCCGGACTCGATCTCTATCCCGCCGCACTGGCTTCGGACATCGACGCGCTCAACGCACTCCTGTACGAACGCGTCAACAACGGCGTGTATCGCGCGGGATTCGCCACCACCCAATCCGCCTATGAAGCCGCGGTGTATCCGTTGTTCGAGACGCTCGACGCGATGGACGAACGGTTGAGCGTGCGGCGGTATGTATTCGGGGATAATCCCGTGGAGACGGACTGGCGTTTCTTCGTGACGCTCGTACGTTTCGATGCCGTGTACGTCGGCCATTTCAAATGCAATCTGCGCCGTATCGCCGATTACCCGAACCTCTCCGGATACGTGCGCGACCTCTATCAAATCGGCGGCGTCGGGAGCACCGTCAACTTCGATCACATCAAGCGGCACTACTATTTCACCCACGACGATATCAACCCGACGCGGATCGTCCCGGTCGGTCCGCTCCAGGATCTGGGCGCCCCGCACGGGCGGGAGCGCCTTTCACAGATTGGCTTAGGAAATTCTCAATAGGATGGGGCACATGAAAAACGTCATCGTCGCGCTCTCGTTAGCGCTCAGCCTCATGCCGGTCGCGGCCCTCGCCGACGACCAGGGCCCGCCGGGAGCGCCTACTGACGCGCAGCGGCAGGCCATGTACCAAACGTTCCAGACCTTCCACCAAAAGGAAGAGCAGCTTCAACGGCAGTTCCGGGCGCAAGTGCTCGGGACGCTCTCGCCGGTTCATCGCTCGGCGGTCGCCAACGTGATCGGGCAGCTCGCCATTTCGAGCAATCCGAACGAGCAGACCGCCGCCGCGCAGATCGACGCACTGCTGTCCGCAGGCGAGCGCCAGCAGATCGTCAACGCGCATAATGCATTTCGCACGCAATCGAAGGCATTGCACGAGCAGTTCAAAGCCGCGATGAAGAGCGAGATGCCCGACCATCCGATGGGGCCGATGGGCTCCCACGGCGGCATGATGCCGATGAACCATCCTCAAATGCAGCCCGACGCGGGGCGCATCGTGCTGCACGTTCTCGGCCACTCCGGTGAGGGCGAAAGCATGCATCACATGTGGGGCGGGCCGCCGCCTCCGCCGCGCCGCTAGTTACGAGACGGGTGACTCGAGCGGCTTGGCCGTGCCGGCGATTTCGTTAAAGGCACGGACGAGCCGCTCGATTCCCGACCGGTCGCGCGCGGCAAATCGCGCCGGCAGAGGACTGTCCACGTCGAACACGCCGTAGACGTCGTCGCGAGCAAGCAGCGGCACGACGATCTCCGAACGCGAGGCGCTGTCGCACGCGATGTGATCGGTAAACGTCGCGACGTCATCGACGACTAGGGTCTCTTTTGCGATTGCCGCGGCGCCGCACACGCCTCGTCCACTCGGCAAGCGCGTGCAGGCGGGACGCCCCGAAAACGGTCCGAGCACCAACTCGCCGCCCGGCTGCAAAAAGTAGAATCCCGCCCAGTTCACGTCGGGCAACTCGTGATAGACGAACGACGCAAAGTTTGCGGCGTTAGCGATGAAGTCGGTTTCGCCCGCGAGCAGTTCGCGAACTTGACGTTCTAGCAGTTCATAAGAGGCGGACATGCCGCTCTCTTCGACGAAGGCTGCGAACCCCCGGCACCTTGCCGGATCCACGGAGCGGAAAAGTCGGCGTGACAGAGTCGGTAGCGTTAGGTGAGCGCTCTCGAGCCAGCAGCGATCGGGCGCTTATGCGCCAGGTCGCCAACTTATTGGCGACCGATCTATCGCTCGGCGAGCTGTTCGACCGGCTCACCAAGATGCTGCCGGAACACCTCGATTCGTCGGTCGTCTTTATCGCTTTGGCCCGCCCCGACGATCAGCATTCTATCGAGTATTTCTACGACCACGGTGAGATCAAGCGCTATCCGCACATCGTGCTCGGGCCGCATTCGCGCGCCCGGGCCGTCATCGGCACCGGCGAAATGATTTGGGGGAACGATCCGTCGGTTTGGGCTCCGCAGGGGAGCGAGCCGATCCATAAGGATCGTCCTTGGACGAACGATACCGTTTCGGCGATCTTCGTTCCGATGAAAGCCGGCGGTTCGACGGTCGGCTGTCTCTCCGTGCAGAGCACGCGTGCCGGTGCCTATACGACCGACGAAGTCGAGCTCGTGGCCGCTATCGGGCACTACGTCGGCGTCGCAGTGGAAAACCAGCGGATGTATCAGACGCTGCAGCGCACGGCCGAATACGACGTGCAGACCGGCCTGGCGAGCTACTCGAAGTTCGCGCGCGAACTCGACGAGACGGTTGCTTCGGCAACGTCCCTGCGTCCGGCGACCGTTATCGTGCTCGACATCGTCAATTTCTCAGCCTTTAACGAGGTATACGGCTACAGCGAAGGTGACGAGGTGCTGCGCCTCGTCGGAGACGTGCTGCACGACTGCGAGGACGGGAACGTCGTCTGCGCGCGCTACGGCGACGACGTCTTCATGGTGCTCGTCAAGGAAAGCTCGCCGGACGAAGTGGATCCGTTCGTTGCGCGGCTCGACAAACGGCTGCGCGCGCTCGCGTACGTGTCGCGCGATCAGACGATTCCCGTATCGGTGGCGATCGGTTACGCGCTCGCGCCGCTTGACGGCGGAACGCGCTACTCGTTGATTTCGCGCTGCGTCGATCGGGCGCGCCTGTCGCGCCGCGAAGGCTGCCGTCCCATTCGTGTCGACGATCCCAGCGCGAGCCCTCTAGCCGGAACGTTCTCCGGCATAGAAACCATCGTCTCCGCACTGCTCGACCGCGATCCGTACACGCGCGTCCACCTCTTCGAAGTCAACGCGATGGCGAAATTGTGGTCGCAGCACAATCTCGAGCTCGATCGTGACGCCTTAGCGATGTTTCTTCAAGCCAGCTTGCTGCACGACGTCGGGAAGCTGTTGGTGTCCGATCGCATCCTCGTGAAACCCGGACGCTTGAGCACCGAAGAGTATGAATCCGCCAAACGTCACGCGATCTACGGACGCAACGTCCTTGCCCTGCAGCCCGGCTGGGACGAAGTCGCCGCAATCGTCGGCCAGCATCACGAATGGTGGAACGGTCGCGGATATCCCGAGGGCCTCGCCGGAGAAGCGATCCATCCGCTGGCACGCGCGGTTGCCGTGCTCGATGCGTATTCCGCAATGGTGTCGGACCGGCCGTACCATCGCGGCGTTACCGAAGCTGCCGCGCTCGCCGAACTGCAGCGCTGCGCGGGCACGCAATTCGATCCGTATTACGTCGAGCGCTTCGTTGCGTGGCGCGAGGCGCTGACGGAAACGCGCTAAGGCAGCCGCAGTACGACGAGCACCGCCAACCCAATGGCGATGGCGTCTTCGAGCAAGCCCGCGGGAACGTTACCGATGGCGGCACTCGCACGCAGGCGCAGATCGAGTCCGCCGTAGGCGCCGAGCAGTGCGCCGGCGATGCCCGCGAGAGCGCCCGCAGTCGGATCGCCACCGAGACTCGTTGCCGCAACCCAGCCCACGAACGCACCGCTCACGACCCGCGCGATGGTTCCGGCCGGACCGGTGCGCGAGGGGGTACTTGGATGGAGGTCGGCGACGTACTCCAAAGCGGCAAGTACGGCCAGCACGTTTGCCCACGGACCAGGATGACGCATCAGCCACAGCGTCGCGGGTGCGGTGAACGTGCGCAGTCCCGACGATAGGCCTAACAGAAATGCGAGTGCCGCGTAGGTCATGCGTGAATCGTTCCGGACGACCGCACGGAAGCCTGGCCGCAAGGGCCTAACGGTGCGGTTCCCTCCGGGCCTATCGTCTCAATGCGTGACGCGGTACAACGCACCTATGCTGCGTCTCAACCTTGCTTCCACCATTGCAGTCGCTTTTGCATTGACCGCGTGCAGCGGGGGTGCGCCCGGCGCTCCGACCGTTCCGACGGCGTACCAATCGGTGCAGAGCAGGCCGCGCACCACGGAGACCGCCATCACCGAGTATCCCGTACCCACCGGCATCAAGCCGCGCTACATCACGATAGGTCCCGGCGGTATCGTATGGTTCGGCAACGACGTCGACGTCGGAAGTACCACCTCGCGCGAAGTGCTCGGTCGCCTGCATGGCGGTGCGATTCAAATGCTGTCGCTGCCGGCTGCAACGCAGAACACGTTCATGGGATTCGCAACGACGTGGCACGACGGTGTCTGGGCGGTCGCAGTCGACAACAACATCGACGAGGGACAAGATTATCTGGTGCGTGCCAACGGCGTGAAGGCGCCGGCACTCTTCCCATCGTCGGACGACACGCAGTATTGGGCGTTGGCTGCGGGTCCGGACGGCAGATTGTGGAACGCCAACTGTTTAGAAGCGTGCGGAGAGTTTCCGCAGGGCGCGTTCTTGAGCAGCCGTAACCCGGACGGCTCCAGCGGCCCGAACTACCGGTTCTCGAATTACTACAACGCAACCGGCTTAGCGGCCGGCCCAGACGGTAATCTTTATGCCGCCGTGCGCTATGCCGGGCCGCCCGGTCCGCACGATTCGTACGTGTACAAGTTCTCCACGAGCGGCACCGTGCTGCAGCAAATTCTCTTGCCGGACGGCAGCAATCCGGAAGGCATAACCCTGGGATCGGACGGCAAGCTCTGGGTAACCGAACCCGGAACCAATCAAATTGCCCGCGTGACGACCTCGGGTGCGGTCACGCAGTTTTCGCTTCCGGCCGCCAACGCGCAGCCGCAGCAGATCGCCGGCGGCGCCGACGGCGCGCTATGGTTTGCGGAGTTCGGAGCCGATGCGATCGGGCGCATCACGACGAACGGTACCGTGACGCAATACGCGATCCCGACGCCGAACGCGCAGCCCTTCGGTATCGCTTCGGTCACGAACTGTCCGGGCGCCCACGCAACCCTTTGGTTTACCGAATACGGCGCCGGTAAGATCGGAAAACTCCACGTGTAACGCGCCGGAAGGCTCCAGGGCCTAGACCGATAGACCCTCGGTGCGGGAGGCCTCGCCTTGGTAGCCTGGTGCCATGTTGCGAGCGCACGTTGCACTTCTTACGCTCCTAGCGGGATCGCTGAGCCTCTCCGCATGCATGTCGAACGCGTCGTCCGTCGTTCCCCGGGGCGTAACGGCGGACGCCCCGCGTCCGAACGCGGCGGGCGCGTCGACCATTCCGTTTTATCGATCGTCGTTTGCGTACGGCGGACAAACGTATCCGTTTACGATGGTGGGAAGCAACCCGCTCAACGCCGGCCGGACGACGACGGTAACCGCCGTCATCGTTCCCGTAAAGTTGTCGTTTTCGAACGGCGTCGCTCTCGACCCGACGGCGCTCGCACCCGACGTCGTCAAGTCGCCGCTCTTTACCGCGGCGCCGTTCGTCGACGGCACGGCGCAGTTCGGCGACGCGGTGATGCGCGCCGAGTTCTGGTCGTTCGTGAAGAAGAAGCACTACCACGTGCTCTTGTCCGCCGCACCGATCGCTCCAACCGTGACGCTGTCCGTTCCGAGCACCGACGGATACACGGCGTCGTCGCGCGGCGCCACCCTCGGCTATCTGTCGTTCAGCTGGTTCGTCCAGACGATGGAGCCGCTGATCGTCGCGCAGTTGAAAATTCCGCCGACCGAGTTGACGATCTTCGTGACGTACCATACCGACGTGCTCGAGCCGGGGAGCCACTGCTGTTATCGCGGATATCACTACTCGTTTACCCCGCCGGGCGCGAGCGGAACGTGGACGACGGCGTGGGCGTCGGTCACGAAGAATAACGTCGAAGTGCTCTCGCACGAAGTCGCCGAGTGGCTGAACGATCCGTTCTATACCAATGCGGTGCCGGCGTGGATCGAGCCGGAAACTGGCGCCTGCGGCGGCGCATTGCTCGAAGTCGGCGATCCCGTCACCAACCACGCGGTGCGCACCGGCGGCTTCCGGTTACAGGATATCGCGTTCTTCTCGTGGTTTACGCGTCAAACGCCGTCGATTGCGTTCGGAGGCCGCTACGATCTAGACGGCGATCTAAAAGCACC
>JAFAHZ010000326.1 GCA_019236975.1 Vulcanimicrobiota bacterium
CAACGTCTATGCGGCAGATTGCAGCAACAGCGACTGCACGTCGTTCGTGGTTCGCGAGATTGCCGCCGGCGGCGTCAGAATAACGCGCAACCTCGCCGTGCCGGGACAGCCGGCCGCACTCGCCGCGCAGCCGTAACGCCTAACGAATCGCCACGCCGAGAATATCGTCGAATCCCGTCTTCACTCCGGAAATCTCTCGCAGGGGGTGCGGTTTGCCGCCACGTGCGTTAGGCGCGTAGACGTCGATCGCCCAACCCGACACGGTTTGGTCCGCAACGTAGATATCTCCGGCGTCGTCGACGGCAACGCCGCCGGGCGTGCCGTTCGTGGCGAACGCGTTGACGGGACGAGCGTTTCCCTTGGCACCCCGTGCGAATGCCGCAACGCCGCGACCCGTTGCGACGATCAAGCGGCCGCGGCCATCGAAGACCATATCGAGCGGCATGCTGGACAAGCCGGTGTTGCTGCCGCCGATCGTATAGAGCGGTTTGGTGGTTGTCCCGCTTGCACCCCGAGCATAGACGAGTATGGAACCCGTATTGAGGCCGACGAAGATTTTCCCGGCGCCGTCGGTCGCGATCGAAAGCGGGATGGTTCCGCCGCCGAACGCTAGCCCTTCGAACGGTGCGACGTTTCCGCTCGCGCGAGCCTCGTATGCGGTAACGGTACCGGTGGTCGCGCTGGAGCTTCGGGTCCAGCCGGAAACCCAAATGGCGCCCTTCTTGTCGACGTATAACCCCTCCAGTTGCTCTGGCAGTTGGGTCGCCGACCCCGTAAGCACGTGGATCGGTTTGACGTTGCCGTGGGCTGCGGGCGAAAAAGCGAGTACGATCGCGCTAGGGTTGTCGGTGCCTGCATAGATCGTGCCGTTGGAGTCGAGCGCGACCCGCAGTGGGTTGTCGAGCTGCGTTTTTGTGCCGGCGATTTCCAGCGCCGGCGCAGCGTTGCCTTTGGCGGTCACCGGGAACTCCAGAATCGCCGACGGTCCCGACCCCTGCGTCACCACGAACAGCACCTGACTCTTGTGCTGTGGCGCTGAGGTATGCGTCGTCAAGCTCGGAACGGCATTAGGCAGAATCCCAGAGCGGTCGCCGCCGCACGAGGCAAACGCGAAAACCGCTAAGACCAACCGAGCGTTACGCATACGTACCTACATTCTAAAGATGCCGAAGTGCGTGCGCGGCAGCGGTGCGTGCGCGGCCGCGTCGAGACCGATCGCCACGACGCGCCGCGTATCGAGCGGATCGATAATACCGTCGTCCCACAGGCGCGCAGTCGAGTAGTACGGATTGCCTTCGGCTTCGTATTTTTCGAGGATCGGCGCTTCGAATTTCGCCTTCTCTTGCGGCGACATCTCGCCTTTGACGGTGGAAAGCACGCTGGCGGCCTGCGGGCCGCCCATCACGCTGATGCGAGCGTTCGGCCACATCCACAGCTGGCGCGGGGAGTACGCGCGGCCGCACATGCCGTAGTTGCCGGCGCCGAAGCTGCCGCCGATTACGACCGTGAACTTCGGAACCTCCGCGCTCGCAACGGCCGTTACCAGCTTCGCACCGTCCTTAGCGATGCCGCCGTTTTCGTACTGTTTGCCGACCATGAAGCCGGTGATGTTCTGCAGGAAGAGCAGCGGCGTGCCGCGCTGCACGCACAGCTCGATGAAGTGCGCGCCTTTGAGCGCGCTTTCGCTGAAGAGAATGCCGTTGTTGGCGAGGATGCCGATGGGATGGCCTTCGATGCGCGCGAAGCCGCACACCAGCGTCGTTCCGTAGCGCGCTTTGAATTCGTGGAACTCGGATGCGTCGACCAAACGGGCGACGATCTCGCGCACGTCGTACCCGACGCGGCTGTCGCTCGGAATGATGCCGTAGATGTCGCGCATGTCGTACTTGGGCGCTTGCGGATCGCAGCGGTCCCACTGGGTCGGCAGCTCGAGGTGGAGATTACTGACGATCTCGCGCACGATGCCGAGCGCGTGCGGATCGTCGTTAGCGAAATGATCGGCGACTCCCGAGATGCGCGTGTGCACGTCGGCGCCGCCGAGTTCTTCGGCGGTTACCTCTTCGCCGGTAGCGGCTTTGACCAGCGGCGGACCGCCCAGGAAAATCGTTCCTTGGCCTTTGACGATCACCGTTTCGTCGCTCATCGCGGGTACGTACGCGCCGCCCGCGGTGCACGATCCCATCACCGCAGCAATCTGCGGAATGCGCAAGCCCGACATGCGCGCTTGATTGTAAAAGATGCGCCCGAAGTGATCGCGATCGGGAAAGACGTCGGCCTGCAGCGGTAAGAACGCACCGCCCGAATCGACCAGATAGACGCACGGCAGGTGATTCTGTTCGGCAATTTCCTGCAGGCGCAGATGCTTTTTGACCGTCATGGGGTAGTACGTTCCGCCTTTGACGGTCGCGTCGTTGGCGACGATCGCGCAGTGCTGCCCTTCGACGACGCCGATGCCCGTAACCATTCCGGCTGCCGGCGAGTCGTTACCGTACATGTCGAACGCCGCCAGTGCCGAGAACTCGAGAAAATCCGACCCCGGATCGATCAGGCGCTCGATGCGCTCGCGCGCGGTGAGTTTGTTGCGCTTGCGATGTTTGGAAACGGCTTCGGCGCCGCCGCCCGCGCGAACCGCGATCAGGCGCTCCCGCAGCTCGGCTACGAGGCCTTCCAAGCGCGCCGCATTGCGCCCGAACTCCTCGGACTTGCGATCCAAATGCGATTCTAATACGGCCACGACGGCCGCCTTTCGCCGCCCCTTTTTAAGACCCCGTTAAAAGCTCCGGAGACCGCGACGAAGCGGGGGGCGTCAAATGTTATACTGTACGTGATGGCATCCCAGACTCGCGTCGATTTCGGCGGCATTCTTCGCCCGCCGGGACAACTCGATGCAACGACGGCACTGCAGCCCTATCGCGGACCGCTCGACGAGCGCTCCGCCGCGCATCTGTTGCGCCGTGCCGGTTTCGGCGGTACGCCCGACGAGGTGCGCCGCTACGCAGCGATGTCCGTCGACGCCGCGGTCGAGTCGCTCGTGCGCTTCCCATCGACCGCGAACTTGCCGCAGCCGGACGTCTACGATCGCCGGGCGCACCTCGGCGAGCTGCGCGTGCCCGTCGACGAACGGCGCGACGCGCTCAAAGAAATTCTGCGCAACGAGCGCGAGTCGCTGCGCGGCATGCGGTTGTGGTGGCTCAACCGGATGCTGACGACGCCGGCGCCGCTGCAAGAGAAGATGACGCTCTTCTGGCACGGGCACTTCACGTCGTACGTGAACTACGCCGTCTACACGTATTTTCAAAACCAGCTCTTCCGCTATTACGCGCTGGGGAACGTGCGCACGCTGACCCATGCCGTCTCGCGCGATCCGGCGATGCTCATCTATCTCAACAACGACAAGAACGTTGCGGAGCATCCCAACGAGAACTACGCGCGCGAGCTGATGGAGCTGTTCACGCTCGGTATCGGACACTACACCGAACAGGACGTTCGGGAAGCGGCGCGCGCGTGGACCGGCTGGCGGCTCAATAAGGCGACGGGCGTCGTGCGATTCGCGCCGCGCCAGCACGACGACGGCAGTAAGACGTTCCTCGGTCAGACCGGGAACTTCATGGGCGACGACGTGGTCGACATCATCTTCGCGCAGCCGCAGTGCGCGCGATTCTTGGCCACGAGCCTGCTCAACTACTTCGTGTACAACGATCCCGAGCCGGAGCTGGTCGATGCGGTTGCCGACGTCATGCGGCGCAATAACTACGAGATCGCACCGGTCATGTCGGCGATCTTCCGCAGCAACGTGTTCTATAGCCCGCGTGCATACCGCGCCCTGGTCAAGAGCCCGGTGGAGTTCGTCGTCGGCACCTATAAGGCGCTCGGCATTACGGAGCTGCCCGACGACGCCGTCGGATTTGCGAACCGGATGGGTCAGATTCTGTTTCAGCCGCCCAACGTCGCCGGCTGGCCGGGCGGGCAAAACTGGCTGACCAGCGGCACGATGATCGTGCGGCAAAATTTCGTCGCCAGCGTCGCCAACTCGCAAACGCTCGCATCGTCGTCGTGGCTGGGACAAGTGCCGATGCAGCCGGATAAGGCAACGCACGCCATCGTCGGCACGCTGCTGCAAGGCGACGCAGCGCCGGCCTCGCGCGTCGAAGTCCAGGCGCTCCTTAGCGGTGCCGGTACGTCGGCGCTGATGATGCTTTCGGGCGAAAATTTCCAACAGCGCGTCGGGGCGGCCACGGCGCTCGCGATGGGCATGCCGGCCTACCAGCTGAATTAGATTCGTCCTTCGACACGCTCAGGATAACAGATTGATGAAACGCGGAAACTTCGTACTAGGAACCATCTCCGGACTGGCGGTCAGCGCGAATACCAATCACGTCTTCGCGCGCGCGCTCGCTGCCGCGCCGCTGCCCGGACTGCCGGGCGGACAGAATCGCTGTTTGGTGCTGGTGAACCTGCAGGGCGGCAACGACGGCCTCAACTGCGTGGTGCCGCACGGCGACGGACGATACTATCAACTGCGCCCCACGCTGGCGATCTCGCAAAGCGAAGTGCTCGCCATCAACGCGCAGATCGGCCTCAATCCGAAGTTGCGCGCATTCAAAGCGCTCTACGACAAGGGTTTGGTCGCAATCGTGCAGGGCGTCGGGTATCCCAATCCGAGCTACTCGCACTTTCGCTCGACCGAGATCTGGCAGACCGCGTCGCCGGACCACTACGAACACACCGGCTGGCTCGGACGCTACTTCGACGACGCCGGTTTGCCGGAAAACGACCTCTTCAAAGGCGTTGCGATCGCGCAGACGCTGCCCGAAGTGCTCGCCTCCAATCGCACCGACATTCCCGCGATTCCGGGCCCCGATCAGTACGGGCTCGCGCTCGATCGGAGCCCCTCGTTGCGTGCGGCGTTCGGGCGCGACGCGCACGACACGCGCTTGCCGTTCTCGTCGCCGTACTTGGCGCGCGTCATGGAGATCGAAGATCACGCGCAACGCGGATCGGAAGAGCTCCCCAAGCTCATCGGCGGTTACCAAACCAAGGCGACCTATCCGTCGACGCCGCTCGGACGCAGTCTCGCGCTGGCCGCGCAGATCGTCGGCAGCAATCTCGGGACGAAGGTCATCTACGTCGAGCACGCGTCGTTCGACACCCACGTCAACCAGCGCCCGGTGCAGGATCGGATGCTCGAGCAGTTCTCGAACGCGATCGCGGCGTTCTACGACGACTTAGCGGCGCACGGCAACGACCGCCGCGTCCTGACGCTTACCTTTAGTGAGTTCGGCCGGCGGATCGAAGAGAACGCCAGTCATGGAACCGACCACGGGCAGGCGTCGCCGCTCTTCCTGATCGGCGGCGGCGTCAAGGGCGGCATCTACGGCAACGCACCCGACTTGGGCAATCTCGACGAGGGAAATCTCCGCTTCACGACCGACTTCCGCAGCGTCTACGCGACCGTGCTCGAGCGCTGGCTCGGGCGTCCGTCGGCCCCGGTGCTGGCGGGCTCGTTCGCTTCGCTTCCCATCTTGGCCTAAATCCTGAGAGGGGCTCCGACCTTTCCCGCAGGTCCGAGATTAGTCGGGGTGCAATGAAGCGGACCCAATGAGACCCAGCGCGGATCGCGTCGTCGCGTTCGGAGCACGCGAGAGTGGACTTCCGCCCAAGGGCACGCCGAAGAACTACCTTATGGCGTGGCTCCTCGTGATGTTGTCGGATCATAGCCTCCACGGCTACGAGATCACCAAAGAACTCAACGAGAAGTTCGACATCGTGACCGATGCCGGGACCGTCTATCGCGCGCTGCGCCAGCTCGAGCGCGACGGCTACATCTCGTCGTGGTGGGATCCGAAAGAGCAAGGGCCGGCTCGCCGCTTCTACGCGCTGACCGAAACGGGGAACGAAGCGTTGCGGATGTGGAGCGAAGCGCTCCATCAATATCAAACGAATTTGGAGACGTTCTTCGCGCTCTACGAGCATCGGCACGCCCTCTCGACCGTCTCCATCAAAGGCGCCTGAGCTCTTCGATTCTGTTTCTCGGCAGCGGCGGCGCGCGCTTCGTCGTCGCGCGTCAGTTGCGTGCGTCCGGCGGCATGTGGATGCGCTTCGGCGACACGCAAGTGCAGGTCGACCCCGGGCCGGGCGCCCTCGTGCGGGCGCTCTCGCACGTACCGCCGTGTAATCCGCGCGAACTCGACGCGATCGTTCTTTCGCACAAACACCTCGATCACGCCGGCGACGTCAACGCGCTCATCGAGGCGATGACGTCGGGCGGATTTCGCCGGCGCGGCGCCGTGATGGCGCCTGCCGACGCACTCGAGGGTGAGGCCGTCGTGCTCCCGTACGCGCAGCGCTTCGTCGAACGG
>JAFAHZ010000285.1 GCA_019236975.1 Vulcanimicrobiota bacterium
TACACCATCGTAGGCACGCCGCGGCTTTCCGGAACTTTACTGAAATCGAGATATTCGTCGTCGCGAACGATCATTTGAGCGTCCCTTACGCCTTTCCGAAGGTGCCGAGTATGCCGAGGCCGGCAAGCAGTGCGATCACCGCGCCGACGCCGAGCAGGAGCAGCATCACCTTGAACACGTGATTCTCGACGCCCGGCGTCTTCCAATCTTTCCAAAGCGCGTAGAACGCCACGGCTCCGACGATAAGTCCGCCGATAATCGCCCCGATCTTCTCCAGCAGCGCTACGTTCACAGCGCATCTACTCCATAAGGAGGATCGATTTTGTTCAGGTCTAGGAGCCGATGGTTGAAGCGTACTGCGGTACGCGAGACCTGAGGCGACAACGACATGGGCAAAATCGGACTCCTTATAGCAGATAGAAGATGGAAAACAGCACGACCCAGATCACGTCGACGAAGTGCCAATACAGCGTACCGGCGGTGATGCCGAAGTATTTCTGATACGTGTACGTACCGGCAGCCGTTTGCAGCAGCAAAACGGTCAGATAGCACACGCCCATGAAGACGTGGAATCCGTGCATCCCCGTTAGGGTAAAGAACGACGCGCCGAAGATGCCGCTTCCCGCCCACGTCACTTTCTCGTCGAAAATCAGGTGGTGGTACTCGTAGCCTTGGCCGCCGAGGAACATCGCACCCAAGATGATGGTCGCAATCAGCATCCACATGTACTTCATGAAGTTGCCGTGCTTCCAGTTCTCGAGCGCGTAGTGCATCGTCGCGCCGGAACCGAACAGCACCACCGAGTTCCAGGCGGCGAACGCGACGTCCAGCCGCGCAATGCCGGGCGGCGGCCAGCCCTGTCCGGTGTTGCGCAAATACAGATAGGCGAAGATGAACGATGAGAAGAGCACGCAGTCGCTGATCAAGAAGAGCAAGAAGCCCTGTAGCCTCAGCTCGCGCGTCTCGACGTAGAGCTGATCCACTTCGCCGTGCGCGTCGTGCGGGATCGCCGCGATCGCCATCAGTGATGCGCCCCGGTGAGTTGCGCCGGCGGTGAGTCGGTGAGCTCGTCTTCGAGACCCGTGTATGGCAGCGGTTGCGAGAAGTCGTACGGTAAGCCGTATACCGTCGGGATGTGCTTGAAGTTATAGTAGTTCGGCGGCGACGGGATCTGCCACTCGAGCGTCCGCGCATTCCACGGATTCGGGCCGGCTTTCTTGCCCGCGCGGATGCTATAGATGACGTTGATAAAGAAGCACAGGATGCCCAGCGTCATAATGTACGAGCCGACCGACTCGAAGCGGTTCCAGAACTGGAACTGCGGATCGTACGTTGCAACCCAGCGCGGCATTCCCATGAATCCGAGCCAATGCATCGGCAAAAACGTCATGTTGAAGCCGACGAAGAACAGCCAGAAGTGGACCTTCCCGAGCGTCTCGTTGAGGAGACGCCCCGACATCTTGGCAAACCAGTAATACATGCCGGCGAAAACCCCCATGAGGCTTCCGCCGACGAGGACGTAGTGGAAGTGCCCGACGACGAAGTAGGTCCCGTGCAGGTCCAAATCGGTCGGCACTGCAGCGAGAAACACGCCCGTAATGCCCCCGAACGTGAAGAGCGCCAAGAAACCCAGCGCGAAGAGCATCGCAGTCGAGTAATGGATCTTCCCGCCCCAGAGCGTCGCGATCCACGAGAAGATCTTGACTCCGGTCGGCACCGCGATCGTAAACGTCATCACCATGAACAGAACCTGGAGAAACGGCGCCAATCCGGACGTAAACATATGGTGAGCCCACACCATGAAACCGAGCAGCGCGATCGCCATCGAGGAAAAGGCAATCAGCTTGTAGCCGAAGATCGGCTTGCGGGAAAAGGTCGGCAGCACTTCGGAGATGATGCCGAAGAGCGGCAAGATCATAATGTAGACCGCGGGGTGCGAATAGAACCAGAACATGTGCTGCCATAGCACCGGGCTGCCGCCTTTGGTCGGATCGTAGAACGGCACGCCGAAGACGCGCTCCATGAAGAGCGCCGCGAGCGCGGCGGCCAGCGCCGTCGTCGCGATCATCAGTAGCGGCGCCGTTGCGAACTGTCCCCACACAAACAGCGGCATGCGCGTAAACGTCATGCCCGGCGCTCGCATCTTCAGAATCGTGACGAGGAAGTTGATACCCGTCAGCGTCGAGCTGACGCCGACCAGAAAGATTGCGGCGCACCACATCGTCGTCCCGGGAGCGCCTTGGAGCGAGACTGGCGGATACTCGGTCCAGCCGGCGGCGGGTGCGCCCATCAGGAACGATGAGAACAGCATCAAGCCGGAGACGGGGAAAATCCAGAAGCTCAGCATGTTGAGCCACGGGAAGGCGACATCGCGCGCGCCGATCATCAACGGGAAGACCAGATTGCCGAAACCGCCGGTCGCGATCGGGATGATAACCAGCCACACCATCGCGCTGCCGTGAACGCTGTAGACTTCGTTATAGGTATCCGGAGAGACGAAGCCGCCGCTCGCATTGAGCAGTTGCGTGCGAATCGTTTCGGCCAGCAGACCGGCGAGCATCATGAAGACGAAGCCCGTGATGAGGTATTGAATGCCGATGATCTTGTGATCTATTGAGAAAACGTACCGCCGGACGAAACCTTGTGGTTCCGGATGGATGTGGTCCGCGATTCCGCCCGAATGTGCCGCTGCTACTGACATGGTTACTCGTTAGTCCCCCCGGTTATTTGAGCGAATTCAGGTACGCGACCACATTCGCGATGTCTTTGTCGGAAAGTCCGTTCGTGGTGGCATTGGGCATCGTTCCCATGGGCCCGGTGAATCCTTGCTGCAGGATCTTGGCGGCGTTTTCCGGCGTCGCCGGATCGCCGTCGACCAAGGTCGGATGCTTCGGATCGTGCAGCACGCCCCGCAGCCCCGGCCCGACGATCTTCTGGTCGAACGGCCCAAGCGCGTGGCAGGCAGAGCACTTCTGCGAGAACAACGCCTGGCCCGCCGCCGCATCGCCGCCGGTAAGCGCGATCGTCCCCGACGTCGACGGCAGCGCGTTGCTGACGTGTGCGTTTTTCAGCTGCATCCCGTGGTACCACGCATTGAACGATGCCTCGTCTTCGACGACGAGCACCTGCTTGTTCATCGTGCTATGCAGCGTGCCGCAGAACTGCGCGCAGATGATCGGATAACGCCCGGTCCGATACGGCGTAAACTTGATCGCGGTCACCATTCCCGGAATCGTATCGTTTTTTAGCCGCATGGCCGGAACCCAAAACGAGTGGATGACGTCGGACGACGTGAGATTCAGCGTTACCGGCACGTTGACGGGTAGGTGGATTTCGTCGGTAACCTCACCGTTGATCTGCGGATAGCGGAACGTGAAGTTGAATTGGTGACCGATCGCTTCGACGACGACGCCGCTTGCCGGCTTGAGAATGATTTCGGCCCAAATCAGGTAGCTGACGATCGCGATGATGACGACGAGTAGCGTCGGGAAGAAGGTCCACCAAAACTCGAGCTTGTGGTTGTCGTGAATCTGTACGCCGATGGCGTCCGGCGGGTCGGTTTTCTTGGCGCCGAAGACGATCGTGAAATACACGATGTACCCGACGACGAACACGTAGATGGCCGTTCCGACGGCGGCGAGAAAGCGGAAAAAGACGTCGACCTGGTGCGCGGTGAGAATGATCGAGGGCACCCAGCTCTCGATGGGGGCGTACACCCAGTAGATCGCCCCGGCGACGGCCGCCACGGCCATGACGGCCGTTGCAATCCAAAACCCACGGCCGAGACTAGTCGCCTGCGCTTTTTGCTCAACCAACGAGGCTCTCTCCCTTAAAAGACGCTATCGGTAGCGGTTTCGCGCCGTATCGGTCAACCCTGCAAACTCCCGTACTAGCCAGTCTACGTTAGTAATGGCCGTCCCCACTACGACCGCGTCGGCACCCGAGTCGAGCGCTTCCCGCAGTTGCGCGGGACTGTGCACGCCGCCCTCGCAGACGACGAAGCAGCCGTCGTCTTCGCGCAGGGCTGCAACCAGCTCGAGCGCCGGCAGCGCGCACCCGGCCGTTTCCTTGGTGTAACCGCAGAGCGTGGTAGCGACCAGGTCCGCGCCGGCAGCTGCGGCGTTCCTTCCTTCCTCCAGCGTCGCGCAATCGGCCATCGCCAAGCGGCCGCGCGCGTGAATGACGCCGATCATTTCCCGTACCGTCATGCCTCCCGGACGCACGCGGCCGGTTGCGTCGAAGGCGACGATCTCCGCGCCGGCATCGGCGACCGCTTCCGCGTCGGCCGGTGTCGCCGTAACGTACGGTTCGAATCCGGCGTATTCGCGCTTGATCAGCCCGACGATCGGAAGCTGCACGCGCGCGCGGACGGCGCGCAGATTTTCGGTGCCCTGCACGCGGACGCCGACGGCACCTCCTTCCTGCGCTGCCCGCGCCATCGCCGCGATGACGTACGGATCGTCGATAGCCGACCCCGGCCACGCCTGCACGGAGACGATCAATCCGCCCCGCAGCTCGTCGAGCAGCGTCACCGGGAGATCTCCGTGCGCGCGATACCGGCTTCCCGGTACGCCAAGAGCAGCGCGCCCACGGCGGGCTCGTACATCGGTTCGACGATGCGAACCCCGCGGCACGTCCGTTCGATATGGGAACGCACCTCCGACGAAAACCCGGCATTCGAAAACATTCCGCCCGCGAGTGCCACCCGCTGCGGCGCTCCGGCCGCGAACGCGTCCCGTACGAGCTGGGCGAGAGCGTTCGCCCCCCACGATACGCGCTTGCGTATCTCGTGCCACTCGAGGGCTTCGACCGCGAATGCAGCGATTCGGTCGCGCGTGAGCTCGCCGGCGTAAAACGCTCGCGCAACCGCGCGCAGCGACGGCAATCCGAAGAACTCGCACGCCGCGCGCGCCTGGCGCGAATAATCCGGACCGTTCGACAGATCTTCGCAGTGCATGAGCAACGAAAGCGCCTCGCGCGCGAACCAAAACGCGCTGCCTTCGTCGCCGAAGAGATAGCCCCAGCCGCCCGTCGTCCAGCCGCGTTTGCCGTCGGTCGCATAGACGACCGAGCCCGTGCCTGCGATGACGGTAACGCCGGCTTCGCCGCCCAATGCGCCTGCGTGCGCGACCGGCGCGTCGTGCATCAGGACGAAACGCGTCGCAGGCACCGTAGGCGTGCGTCCGTACACGCGGCCTTCGTAGCCGCTGACGCCCGCAACGACGGCGTCGAAACGCGTCGGCTCCGGCAAGCTTCCGGCAAGGAGCGCGCGGCGCAGCGCTTCGTTTATCGCGTCGTGCATGCGCGTTGAGTCGCGGCCTTCGCCGACCTCGTCGGCCGGGCCGGCTACGCCGCGACCGACGATGCGTCCGTTTTCATCGCCGGCTACGGCGATGGTGGACGTTTGACCGCCGTCGACGCCCGCGACGATCACGCGAGCAGCTCGCGCGCGAAATCGTTGGCGGCGTGCTCGCGCGCGACGCGATCGCCGATAACGACGATCTCGCCCATGCGCTCGCGATGATGGTAGAGCTCGTGTCCGACCGCCAGCGTAACGAAATCGCCGAGCTCGCTGGGCGAAAGCTGCTCGGCGATGCGCGCGTTGAGCCGGATCTCGGGAACGGACGCGTCGTACTCCGATCGCAATTCGTCAAGCCCCCAGTCGCCTAAGTCGGCGAAGCGCACCGCGATGCCGTATGCGCGTGCCATCGCAAACGCCCGGTTCATCGCAGGTACACTCCGTCGGCAACGAGCGCGGCCCGAAGCTCGGCGGTGTCGACGTCGCCTACGTTGACTCGCCGCTTGCGAGCGAGTGCGGCGGCGGTACCGGCGGCTTGCCCCAGCGTCATCACCGTCGGCGTCAAGCGCGTCGAGGCGAGCGCCTCGTGCGTCGTCGAGATGCAGCGGCCGGCGACGAGCAGCTGCTCCCGATCGACCGGGACGAGGCAGCGATACGGAATATCGTACGTTTCGCCGGGCTGCAAGCGGTGCGTGGTCGTGCCGGTTCCCGACGGGTTGTGAATGTCGATCGGATACGCGCTGCAGGCGACGGCGTCGTCAAAGCGGCGCCCTGCGAGGACGTCGTCCTTCGTGAGCGTGTAACGTCCGACAATCCTGCGCGACTCGCGAATCCCAACCTGCGTCCCGGTCGCCGCGATCCGTGCTTGCGCGAAGCCGGGAACGCGCGCGCGAAAGAAGTCGAGGAGCTGCATCGCCTGCAGACGCGCTTCCACCTCGGCGCGCGTCAGATCGGCGGGGTCGAGGGGGTCGATATCGACGACCCGCGTCATGTTGACCGTGACTTCGTCGGGATATGGCGAGATGAAAAACGACACCAGCTCGCGCGGAATGTCGACGAGCCCATCCTTGCGTGCCGCTTCCCAAAGGTCGTACAGCCCCGCGACGGCCGTGAGCGCCCCCGGCGTGCGCTCGTGCGTCTTGAGCGACGTGCGCATCTGTTCGGGATGCGCGCGAACGTAGGTCGAGAGCTTGCTCAAGTCGACGTGACTCAGTCGAAACATCAGCGTTGCCGGCTGGACGCGCCCCCGCGCGTCGCCTTGCTGCGTCGGAACGCCGGCCGAAGCCGCGACGAACGCATCGGCCGTAGCGTCGATCACGACGTTGCCGGCGTATTCGCGAATCCCGCCGACGGTCGCGAACTGCGCACCCCGTACGGTTGCGTTGTCGACGCGCGCCTGGAGCACGTACGCGTGCAGCAGCAGCTTCACGCCGGCCTCACGCATCATCTCGAACAGCAGCGCCTTGTGAACTTCCGGATCGAACGGCGTAATCGTCGGCACGTAGTCCGACGAGTCGCGCAGATGTCCCGGCGACGCACCCTTGGCCATCAACCGCTCGACGATCTCCTGTGCGATGCCGCCGACGACGCGCTCGCCGCCGGAATGAAACGTCATCCAGGGGCCGACCATGGCCGCCGTCGCCGTTCCGCCTAAGAAGCCATAGCGTTCGACCAGCAGCGTCCGCGCGCCGTGACGCGCGGCCGCAATTGCCGCAGCGCAACCAGCGTTGCCGCCGCCGACGACCAGCACGTCGAAATCGCGCAACTATCCTCCGGTCGCGGTGGCCAACGTCGGCGGCGATTCCATATCGAGCCGTTCGCCGCAGGCGAACGGTCCCACTGTCTCCAAATCTGGAGCGTGCAGACGCAGCTTACGAGCGAAGAAAAAAATTGGGGCATGGCCGCGCACTTGTCGGCGCTCGTCGCCGTGGCCGGCTTGCCGTTCGGACACCTCGTCGGGCCGCTGATCGTCTATCTGGTCAAAGGCGGCGAATCGGCGTTCGTCGGCCAGCACGCAAAGGCGTCGCTCAACTATCAAATCACCATCTCGCTGGCGGCGATCGTCGCCATCGTCATCGGCGTCGTCGCGTTCTTCCTCTTCGTCGCCTACGCCGCCGGGTTGCCGGAACACTCGCACGCCGGTGAATCGGCCGCAATCGGCATGGCGGGGCTATGGGTAACGATCCTCGCGATCGTCGTGATCTGCCTACTGGTCTCCGTCGTCTTCATTATCATTGGCACGGTTGCTGCGGGCGAGGGCCGGCCATTCGAGTACCCCTTCGCAATCCGGTTCATCAAGTAAAACGGCCGTCAAACCAGGGGGCCGAGCCGCCGGGGCGATATTCCCGCAGTATGCTGCTACAACGAGTCAAGCCGCTCGCGCGCATCCTTGCCGAGGGCGCGAACCAAGATCAGGGCTTAAAGCGATCGCTGGGTCCTTGGGCGCTCACCGCCATGGGCATCGGCGCCATCATCGGTACCGGTATTTTCGTTCTTACGGGCGTCGCGTCGGCGACTCGCGCCGGCCCGTCGCTGACGGTCTCGTTCGTGGTCGCGGGCGTCGTGAGCGCGCTCGCCGCGCTCTGCTACGCCGAAGTTGCCAGCAAAGTTCCGATCTCGGGCAGCGCGTACACGTACACGTACGCGACGATGGGTGAGTTCTTCGCTTGGATCGTCGGCTGGGGACTCGTGTGCGAATACGCGTTAGGCGCCTCGACCGTCAGCGTCGGATGGTCCGGCTATTTCACGAACATCCTGCAAAATTTATTTCACGTCACCATACCGATGCAGTGGCAGCACAGCCATTGGGATCCAACGCCCGGTATCGCAAATCTGCCGGCGGCGGGGATCATTCTCTTGATTACCGCACTGCTCGTGAAAGGCACGCGCGAGTCCGGAACGGTCAACGGGATCATCGTCACGATCAAGGTCGCCGTCGTGCTCTTTTTTATCGCGATCGGCATCGGCCATATTAACCCCGCCAACTATCATCTGGCGGCCAGCCCCGCAACGGGTGAAGGCGGCTTCTTTCCGTTCGGATGGGAAGGCATGCTCGGCGGGGCGGCCTTCATTTTCTTCGCGTATATCGGCTTCGACGCGGTTTCGACCACCGCCGAAGAGGCGAAGAATCCGGGCAAGGACCTGCCGTTCGGCATCATCATGAGCTTGGTGATTTGCACCGCGCTGTATATCGTCGTGGTGGCCATTCTGAACGGCATGGTTCCGTTCAACCAGCTCAACGTTCCCAATCCCGTTGCGTTCGCGCTCAATCAGGTGGGCTTGACGTCCGCCGGACTCGTCATCTCCTTCGGCGCGATAGCCGGTCTGACGACCGTACTGCTGGTCATGATGTACGGACAGACGCGAGTCTTCTACGCAATGTCGCGCGACGGCCTCATTCCGCCGATGTTCGTTGCGCTGCACCCGACGTTCCGCACGCCCTGGATCTCGCAAATCGTGTTCGGGCTGCTCATTGCCGCTGCCGGCGCGTTCTTCCCGATCGGCATTCTCGGCTCGCTGACCAACATGGGCACGCTCGTCGCGTTCGTCCTCGTCTCGTGTGCCGTGCCGCTGCTGCGTAAGAATCATCCGGATTTCAAAGGAACGTTCGAAGTGCCGTTCGGGCCCTACGTTATCCCGGTTCTTTCCGCGATCACGGCGCTCGGACTGATCTTTTACCTGAAGGTCGGCAATCCGACGTGGTGGGGCATTCCGGTCGTGTGGTTGTGGTTCGTGCTCTGGCTCCTTATCGGGCTCGCGTTCTACTTCAGCTACGGGCGGCACAAGAGCACCGTCGCGCTCGAAGAAGCCGAGGGCCTCGCCATCCGTCAACCTCGGGTAAATTAACCAGTCAATAGGACTTTTGGGGTAACCCAGCGGCTCGCAGGTCCCTGTTCTTGAGAGGGGCCTAGCGAGCTATACTCGGAACCATGGAACCGCTGATCGTCCCTCTCGAGGGCCAATTTGGCATCGAACGGCAACACGAGCTGCGCGAGATGCTCGAACCCCTCTATTGCAATCCGTACGTCATTCTCGATTTGACGCAAACCGAATACATCGACTCGACGTGCTTGTGCGAATTCATGCGCATGCGCGCGGCGCGCGCCGATGCCGGCATGCGCCCGATCTGTTTCGTCGTCGACGAACGGCGCTTCGGCCGCTTGTTTCGCTTCTTGGGTCTCGACGAAATTTTTCCGGTAGTACACTCGCTCGAAGAGGCATTCGACCGAGCGCCTTTGACGGTGGCGAGCGGCGCGTAACTTCGTTTAGATCGTGAAAAGGGGCCATTTGGCCCCGGGCGCGCGCGCGCAAGCCGCCGATAACCGGGAATATACAGAGAGTCCCGATGCGTCTATTCGGCCCGGCGGCGGCGGCCGCGCTTTCAGTGCTCATCACCGGAGCCGTGCCCCGGACGGACGATTGCGGCGCGATCATCGCCGCGCTCGATGCGAGAAACGCGAACCTCCCGAGCTTTACGTTTCACGCCGACGTGGCGGTCGCGATGCACCACTTTCCGTGGCTGCACTTTCATTTGCTCGGCGACGGTACGTACGATCGCGGCGACCGCTATTTCGTGCACTTCACGAAGATGCCGTTCTTCGCAGGGCAGGTTCACGACATCGATCTGTCGATGCTCGACCCCGCGCTGTGGCCGAAGAATTACGCCTATACGGCGATGGGTTTCGACGGCCCGGACGCCGTCTTTTCGCTGCAGGCGCTCGACGATCCGACGCTGACGAAAGCGCAAGTCGGGCTCAGCGATCGCGGTGCCGACTGGGTCGACACGACCTACTCGGACGGAACGCATATCCACATGATCCTGACGGCCGGCCCGACCGGTGCGTATGTGTTGCCGACGAAGATGGACGTCACGATCGACCGGCCGCACATGCCGCTATCGGCGACGGCGACGTTCACCGATTACAGTTTCGCGACCGCCGGACCCTAACCGCTACGCCCGGCGCGGCACCGCAATAAGCGCGACCGGCTCTGCCGGATCGCAACCGGTCAGCTCTTCCATGACGAGCGCCTCGGCTTGCTGCGCGCCGGCAAGCCCATCGTAGGCAGCAATGCGTTCGCCGCGAATCAAATAGACCGCGGGAAGGGCGCGTCCGACGTCGCCGAAACGCGTGCTGCGTTCTACCGCGCGCGCCACGAGGGGCTCGAGCGTACCCGCGGTGGCGCGCGTCACGCGCGCGCCGAACAGCGTCGCGCGCACGACGGCGCGATCGTCGACCAGCGCGAGCGCGCCGTTCGATCGATAGGCAGTCAGCCTCGCCGAGAGTTCGAGCGTCTCGAGCGCTTCGGCCGGCGCGCGTAAACTCTGCGCGGCCGCGGCGCGGCGTTCGGGCTCTTCGACGCGCGTACTCGTGGCCGTTTCCGCGAGTGCGGTGGCGCCCGAGGCGGTCGCACGAACGCGATTGCTTCGTGCGTCGATTTCGACGATCACTTCCACGCGGTCGGGGGCGGCGCCGGCCGCGACGACGCGGTCGATAGCCTCGCGGCGCAACCGCGACACGTCGCTCGGCGTCGGCGCCACGATCGTCCGCTCGACGACGTCGCGCACGAGTGCGAGGGCGACCCCGACCGGCGCGATGACGTGCGCGTCGCGCGCGATGCGAAACGGCAGCGACATCGCCCGCGCCGTGGAGGGAACGATTGCGCCGGCGCCGCCGCCTCCGCCGACGATCGTCACCTGCGATGGGTCGAGTTCGTAATCGCGCACGAGTTCTTCGATACCGGCGCGCAGCTTCGCCGCAGCACGATCGAGCACGGCGCGTGCGAGTACCGTCGGATCCGCGCCGATCGTCTCACCCAAAACCGCGAAGGCGCGCTGCGCCGATGCTGGGTTGCCGCGAGCAAACGCGCCATCGGGAACGGCATCGAGCGCGTTGGCGGCGCAGCTCGTCGTCAGCGCGATGCGCTTGCCGCCCGGCGTACGCAGGGTTGCGTAATCGGCGGGATCGCCCGCCGCCGGCGCGATCGTGTCGACGACGGCGCCGTCGAACTCGCGCTCGTCGCTAAAGCACGCGTAGGCGCATCCGGCAATGTGCGCGCTGCGCGGACCGACGTCGGCAACGCCGGCGCCGGCGAGACGCACCATGCTTCCGCCGGCGATACCGAGCGTACGAACGTCGAGCGTCCGCAGCATCGTTCGATGTCCGCCGATGCGCGCGGGCCGCATCTGCGGACGGCCGTTCCGGATGGCCGAGCAGTCGGCGCTGGTGCCGCCGACTTCGACGAAGATACCGTCGGTGAGATTTTCGTACAGCAACGCTCCGGCGATACCGGCTGCGGGCCCCGAAAGCAGCGTGAGGATCGGACGCCGCTCGATTTCGCGCACGTCCATGACGCCGCCGTCGCTGCGCATGATCATCAGCGGCGCCGGAATCGCCGCACGTTCGACCGCGCTAGCGGTCATGCGCGAGGTACGAATCATCCGCGGTAAAATCGCAGCGTTCAGAGCGGCGGTGCGCGTGCGCGCGCGCAAACCGTACGTCGAGCTCACGTCGTGCCCGCTGGTCGCCTCGACGCCGCACGAACGCGCGTACTCGACCGCCCACGTTTCGCCCGCGGGGCGATCGACGCCGAAAGGGCGGCTGACCGCGATCGCTTGTACGCCGTCTGCCACCGCTGCGTCGACCGCCGCTCGCACGGCCCTCGAATCGTTCGCGCGAGCGAACGAAAAGCCGCAGGCAAACGATCGTTCCGGCGAAAGGGGCACCGGCGCGAAGCGAATTCCCGCGCGTGCAAACCACTCCCAATCGCCCAGCAACCCAACGACGCCGACGCGCGCGACGTCGCCTTCGAGGAGGGCGTTCGTCGCCTGCGTCGTGGAGTGCGCGATGAAACCGACGCCCGCAGGGTCGAGCTGGGTTTGCGCGAGCAGCCGTTCGATGCCGTCGACGATGCCCGCTGCGACGCCTTCGGGCGCGTCGTGCGTCGTCGGCACCTTAATTGCGGCAACCAACTGCCGCGTCGCGGCGTCGATCGCAATAACGTCGGTAAAGGTGCCCCCTACGTCGATGCCGACGCGGATCGTGCGTGTTTTAGCGTGCATCGTGGCCGGCGCGCAGCATCGCGTCGAGCACGTCGGCATCGCCCGCATGCCGATGCCGGTCGTACGCGTTCTGATCGAAGATCCAGTCGGGAATCGCGTCGGGAAACATCATAACGTACGTGTCGCGCTCGAAGTTCCACGAGTGCTCGCCCTGGAAATCGGTCCACGTCCAATATTGGTGCACGTTAATCCAAAACGGGCCGACGGCTTTGAACTCTGAAGTGAACGTACTGGGACCGTCCGCCGTTCCCGGCAACGGATGATACGTTCCGTCGAAGGTTGCCTTCCACAAGTCGAACGTCGCCGGATCCACCCATAATTCGCGGAGATTGTGACGCCGGGGATCGGAAAGCGGATTCAGGTGCAAATGGTACGCCGCGTGCCCGTTGACGGTTTCGATGCCGGCGTTCGTAATCGCATACTTCGGCGGCGCATACGTCACGACGTGGCCGATCGTCTTGAGGGGCGAAGGTACGTCCGGCACGGGAGGTTCGTCCGGTGCGTTAATATTGGCTCGCCGTATCGACCACACGAACGGACCGTACGGTTGATTGAGGTAGATGTTGGCGTCGGGCAGCGCTTTCGCATTCGGCACGAAGAGGGCCGCGTTCTCCGCGCCGTCGGACGACCGAAACGCGTAGCGCCCGACGTATTGAAAGTCCGTTCCATCGATGCCCGGAACCAATGCGGCACCGCGTCCGAGGAACTTGACGACCATGAGCGCGTACGGCGCGACCGGATAGGAAGCGAGACGCTCGAACGTGCGGTCGAAGATTTCTTGCGGTGCCGGCGTCGACGAAGGAGCCGGAGAAGGGCTCGCGATTGCGATCGCCGCAGCGAGCGCGGCGATCACCAGTCCGCGATCAGGACGAACGTTACCATCGCGAGCTCGACTTTACCGTCGCGCTCGAAGCGCTCGAAGACCGCGCGCAGGTCGTGCCGCAGCGTAACCGCTTCGGGACCGCTATTCGGAAGGTACGACGCAGAGGACGCACGGCCGAGGACGCCGTCGACGTCCAACACCTGCCGCGCGCTGAACGCTCTGCGCGATACGGTCGCGTTGGGGAAGTGGGCGAAGGTAGCGAGGGCGTGCATGCGCATCGTTTCCGTGTCGTCGCGAGCGTGCGCGCGGACCACATCGCCGTAGGCTTTACTAAACGGATCGCGCTCGTCACGTTCGTATTGGAGCATCGCGGCACGGCGGCGCGCGATGCGCCGCATCTCGCTCATCGCAAACGGCGTCGCAAACCAGTGAAATGCCTGACACGCCACGACCACGTCGACGCTTGCGTCGTCGAGCCCGGTGCGATCGGCGGTACCGGCTTCCCAGTCGACGCGCGGATGATCCGCGGCGGCCAAACGCATGTCGGTATTCGGCTCGACTGCGACGACGTGCGCGCCGCGTTCGGCGAAGAGTCGCGACGAGATGCCGGTCCCCGCTCCGAGATCGGCGATTTCAAGGGCCGCCGGATCGCCCAAGCCTTCCAGCACGGCATCGATCGCCTCGTCTGGATACGACGGGCGATAGGCTGCGTAGGCTTGAGCTCGGTCGCCGAATCGCTCGGTCGATTGCATCTGGTCGCTCACCCTGTTCGTTTCGGGGATTCGCCTCCTCCGGCGCCGAGCCCGCTTCGCGGCAACTCGTCGTACAGAGCCGCCATCGTCTTGATGCCGCCGAAAAACTGCTTCAGGTTAAACTTTTCGTTGGGCGCGTGGATGCGGTCGTCGGGCAAGCCGACGCCGATCAGCACTTGCGGGATCTTGAGGATCCGGTCGAAGGTCGCAACCGGCCCGATCGACCCGCCGGTACCGATGAAGACCGGCGCTTTCCCGAACCCGGCCTCCATCGCGCGCGCCGCCGCCGCAACGACTGGATGGTCGCGCGAGATCACGACCGGCCGAACCGAACCGCCGTCGGAGACGCGAACGCGAACCCCCTTCGGCGCGTTGCGTTCGATGTGTTCGCTCACGAGTTTGCGAACGCGGATGGGATCTTGTTCGCCCACGAGCCGAGCCGACAACTTCGCGCGGGCCCAGCTCGGCACGATCGTTTTATATCCGGGTCCGTGATAACCGCCCCAGATTCCGTTGCATTCGAGCGTCGGCCGATACCACATGCATTCCAGCGGGCCGCGTCCGCGCTCGCCGCCGAGTGCCGGAACGTCGAGCTTTCGCGCTTCCTCCGTTTCGTCGTACGGAAGCGCGGCGAGTTCGCGCGCGAGCGCCGGATCGAGCTCCGCCACGCCGTCGTAAAATCCCGGAATCGCCACTCGACCGTCGGCGTCTTTCAAGCCGGCGAGAATCGATGCCAGCGCTTCGAGCGGATTGACGACGGCTCCGCCATAGTAGCCCGAGTGCACGTCCTCCGCCGGACCGCGAACCTCGACGTCCCAGTGCACCAAGCCGCGCACCGACGTCGTCAGCGACGGAACGTCTTCGGAAAATACCGACGTATCGGAGATCACGGCGGCGTCGGCCGCAAACTGTCGAGCGTACCGCTTGACCGCCTCGTCGAAATTCGGCGATCCCGTTTCTTCTTCGCCTTCGACGACGACCTTCACGTTGATCGGCAGCCGGCCGCGCGTCCGCAGGTGCGCGTCGATCGCAGCGAGGTGCATGAGCACCTGGCCTTTGTCGTCGACGGCTCCGCGCCCGAAGATCTTGCCATCGCGCACGGTTCCCTCGAACGGCGGACTGTTCCACAGTTCCACCGGGTCGACGGGCTGCACGTCGTAGTGACCGTAAATCAGAACGGTGGGCTGGCCGGGTGCGCCGAGCCACTGGCCGTACGCAATGGGATTCCCAGCCGTTTCGAGCACCTCGGCCTCGAGCCCGATTGCGCGCATGTACTCGACGACGACGCGGCAACACGCTGCGACGTCGGCGGCCCGTTCGGGATCGGCCGAAACCGAGGGGACGGCGATCCACCGCTTGAGTACTTCCAGATGTTCGGCTTCGCGGCCGTCGCAAAAGCGCGCGAGCGCTGGGTCGATGCTCACGTATACGGTTCTCCCAGCGTAACGGTGCTCGTAACGCCGTTACGCACGATTTCGAAGACGTGCGGTTTTCCGTCGTAGGCGCGCATCTGCGCTTGATACGTTCCGTACTCCCACCACCACTTGCCGTCGATCTTGTTTACCACGTCTCCGGACCGAAGCCCGGCCTCGTAGGCCGGGCCGCCGCCGCGAACGTACAGCCGCATGTTCCCGTCGACGGTTTTGAACAGCGAATAATAGAAGCTGGGCGCGTCGCCCGGCGCGCGGGCCAACCCGGTGCGGAGCAGATTCGCGCTGCGCACGGGCTCGCTGGAGGCCCAGGCCAAAACTCGACCGGCGCCTTGCGCGGCGAGCCCCTGCGCGTCGGTACGTTGCGGCCCGTTCGCAAAGACGGCGTGGTCGTGCCATTCGCCCACGATCCACCCCCCGCAATCTTCCAAACGCAGGCCTACGTCGAGATCAACCCCTTCCACGAGCGCAAACGTCGACGAGAGCACGTCGACGTAGGCGGCGTAGGGTTTTTTCGAACAATCGGCGTCGCCGGGACGATCGCGCGTCAAGAACGCACGCCATCCCGCTTTGCTCAACGCCGCCTCAACCGCCGACGCGGCTTCGTCGCCAAACGGCGTGCCGTTGCCGCCAACGCCGATGCGACCGCGCGCCGAGGGTGCCGCAAGAAGACCCCCCACCTGCGCGTAGGCCGGTTGCGCGATCGCCGCAAACGCGCGCACGCCGAACAACGCCGGCGTCGCGGTCACGCAGAGCAGCGCGCCGGCGGTCGCAACCGCCGTTTGAAACGGCAACGTTCGCTTGGTGATCGTCTCGATATCGACACCCGTAAAGTTTGCGACCCAGACGTTTGCGGTATTGGTGGGATCGCAGACGTTCTGCACCTGCACGACCGCCATGATCGCCGCCACCAGCACGGGCGGCGGCAGCGCGTTCGAGGCCAGCAGCACCGTGAAGACGGCGATGCCGACGCCGAACGGATTGAGCGGTCCGCGGTACAGCGCGAGCGGACTCGCTAAACCGAAGAGGGCGACGAAGGCAATGGGATTGCGCACCCACGATCCGGCGACCAGCGCGTGCAGCGCCGCCGAAAACTGCGGCTGCTGGGTTGCGACGAACAGCATGCCGATGCCCATGAACAGCAGCAGCGCCGGCGCTACGTCTTCGACACCGCGAATCGCCGCCGCGACCAGGGTCTGGACGGCATCGCGCGGCCCTGCGATCAGCGCACCGGCAATCGCCGAAACGACGAACGCCGGCGCCGCGTCGAGATGCAGCGGCGAGTAGTAGAGGGCGATGGGAAGGACGGGAACGATAAGCGCGATCGAGGGCACGCGCGGTTCGTCGTCGTCGTCCTCCACGGGGCCGGCGCGTACCGACCAGGTGGCGTACCCGCGCTCGCGACGAAACGCGACGATCGCATACACGAGCATCGCCGCCGCGTCGACGGCCGCCAGTGCTACCGCATAGGGAATCATCTCTTCGCGGGTTACGTGAAAGTACGACGTGTAGAATTTCCAGTTCGCGATATTGAAAATGAACCCGAGCGCGAACGACATCAAGAAGAGCGTCGCCGCGATGGTGCGCGGGACGCCGGTCGTCATGAGGATCGGCAACACGATCGACCCCACCATGATGATCGCACCGAGACCGGAGAGCGAGGTAAAGAGCAGGGCGACGATCGCGCAAACGGCCAATGCGAACGGCAGCGGCCGCTCGCCCCCGTATTCGGCCGCGAGATTGACCATCGATCGCGCGATGCCGGTATCGAGCGTTACGCGCCCGAGCAGCGCGCCGAACACCACTGCGACGTAGACCGGCGCCAGCGACGCCGAGCCGCCGACGACGATCGTTTCCAGCGCCGAAACCGGAACGCCGGCGGCCAGCGCCATGACGACGGCCATGGCGGGAACCGCGATCAGCGCCGGCAGCCAGCGAAGATACATCGCGGCGGCAAAAAACAGAAACGCGAGCAGCACCAAGACCGCACTCACCGAACGATCTCCTCGAACGCCGGGAGCGTCTTATTTCTCACGTATCCGTCGTACGTTGCGCGGTAAAACGCGTCGGCCAGCGCGATGGCACGCTGCGCGGCGAGATGGTAACGCTCGAGATTGCTTGCCAGATGCCCGCCGCGGCTCTCGTACGTCCAGGCGCGCGAGTAAAGCGGCGCGAGCTCTTCGTACGAATCCCGCAGCTCCCACATCCAGTAGCGGCACCAATACAGATCGCGCAGCGCGGCACCGCCGGTATCGGAAGAGTGGGCGACGGCGTCGGCGTACAGTTCGCGAACTTCGGACGCTATCTGGAATTTGCGCGCCAGCGCGTCGTAGCGGCGCGCCGCCAAAAACATGGCAAACGCTGCGGCACCATGCAGCGGCGGCTTTGCGAAGTACAGGTCTGCCTCGACGGCCTCGGCGCTCAAGCGCACGGCACGGAGATCGACGGACTGCATGCGCTTATCGGCCGCATCGTCGAAGGCGTCGGACCAGAAGAGCGCGTCGCTCGCATCGTAGGGAGCGGCCGTCAAACGGCGCTGCGCGTCGTCTAGACGCTCGACGTCGCGGGCATAACGAGCGTCGTCGACGCCGAAGAACGCCGCCGGAAAGTCCGCCGCGTACCGCGCCGGATCGGCTTCGCCCGGCTGCCAGGCCGCAGCCGCAGCATAAATCACCGGATACCACGTCGACTCGTACAGCGTTTCGCCGTCGTCGTGCCAAACGGTCTCGAACAGCCCGAGGACTCGCGCGCGCTTCCCATCGGCGGCGAAGACGCGCTCGTTCGCGATGGCGGTCGAGATTCGGGGGTAGATCTCGTTCCAGTTGTTCGCTCCCGGAGCCACCATTTGTTCGCGACCGCCGCTCGCCACGCGATCGATGTATCGTGCGAAACTCGGCTCGGCGCCGTAATGGAAATCGGCGACGACCGCGCTGCGCGGGAGCGACGAAAGAATCGAGGCGTCGTTTTGAATCGCGTCGTCCCACAGCATGAGACGCGCCCCGGAAGGACGGACGATCCGGTTCATCGCGGCGATATGACCGGAGAACTCCGAGGGCGTGACACCCGCTTCGTCGGAGCCGATGTGAAAGAACGGCGGATGGGGTACCGCCTCGAGTTCCGCAGCGATGACTCGGGCGAGACGGCTCTGCGCGGCCGCGTCGGACGGCGAAATCAGAAATCCGTGCGGGGTAGCCGCGCCGCCGGCGTACTGCTCGACGCGCAGCGTCCCGTGCATGTGCGCCAACGTCTGCTGTTGCGGAATCAGCGCCACGTGAAATCGTGCGGCATAGGCGGCCAGATCGCGCAGCTGCGCCGGCGTGATGCCGTCGAGCGGTGCCGCCAGCGGATCGGTCGGGCTGACGAAGACGTGTTCCATGTACGGCGAGTAACCGTTCATCTTGAACGCCGCAATCGTGCGAATGCGTTGGCGAAAATACGTCATCGTCGGAAGCGGTCCGCGCGAGACGTCGTCGGAGAGCACTCTCCACGCGAGCGCAGGACGATCTTCGATCGCAACGCACGGAACGGTCCAGCCGTCGGACGAGCGCGCCGGAAGCTGCGCGAGCGTCATCGCGCCGTAAAAAGCACCGTCCGCATCGGAGCTTTCGATGACCGCGCGACCGTTGCCGACGGTCAACCGGTACGCCTCTCGGGGCAGCCCGGCAACGCGACGAACGAGAATCGACGCTTGCGCAGCGGACGTTCGCAACGGGCTCAAGCCGAGAGCCGTCCATCGCTCGTCGAGCTCCGCGCGCGCGGCCGGATCGAACCCGGGCGCGACGCGGCCGAGTGCGGCAGCCGGGAAGCGGCACGACAGGCGCTCGAGGCGAGCCGGCTGCGGAATCAGATGCAGAAGCACGAGCGCCAAAAGCGTCACGTATCGCGCGTTAGTCGCATCCGGACGGGAGTCCTCGCCCCCGGTGCGTAAGCATTCGCCATGAATAGGCGCTTCGGAATCACGCTTGCCGCCTGCGCTTACGCAGCGGCCGCGGCGGCCCTTCCGTCGCTCGCGAGCGACGACAAACAGCTGCAGAACGTCAAAGGCAGTGTCTCCTACCAGGCGCCCAACAAGACGCCCGTGCCGGTCGGCGTAAACGCAAAAGTCGGGGTCAACGACGACTACTTCACGATTACCGGCGCGTCGTCGCTGGGCGAAGTGCTTTTGCCGGATAGTTCGCAGATCATGGTCGGTTCGGATTCGAAGGTGCAGCTCGCATCATTCAATCAAACCGACATCGCCAACGCGAAGTTCGTCTTGGTCGACGGCAAGGTGCGATTTGCCGTGCGCCATCCGAAAGGCGCGCAAGCAAACTATACGTTCCAGACGTCGACCGGTTCGGTTGCGGTGCGCGGAACGCAAGGCGACATCTCCGTCGATAACGGCGGAAACATGCGCGTTAACGTCTACGAAGTGTGCGACAAGAACAATCCGGTAAAGGTGACGTTCAACAACGGGCAGATCTACACCGTGCTTGCGGGACAATCGCTAGCGGCACAGCTCGTCAACGGCATCGTGCGCGCCCAAGTACAGCAGCTGACGCAGCAGCTCATCAATCAGTTCTCGCCCGAGTTCGGCGTTCCGACGAGCTGGGATGCGGCAAAAGGGCAGGTGATTGCCTATGCCCAGACTCAGGTAAACCAGGTGACGAGTCAAATTCCCGGCAGCCAATACGTTCCCGGCGGCGTCAACGTCGGCGGACTCTTCAATCACAAGCCGAAACCGACGCCGTCGCCTTCACCGTCGGCCTCGGAACAAAAGCCCGCTACTTGCCAATAAGTAACGGTTAAGGAATCGCGGCGATGTGGGTGGTCCTCGTACTCGCCTTCGCCGCCGCCGTGGGAGCGGCGATCTACGCCTCGGTTTTCGTACGCAGATATCGAAACGAACTCAAGGAGCGCCGCCGCGTAGTGGCGCTCTTTACTCGCTACGTACCGGCCCCGGTCGTCGAGGAGCTGCTCGCGCGCCACGATCCGCGCCTCTTTACGGCTCGCGAATACTACGCCACGATCGTCTGCTGCCGCATCCAGAACTTCGCCCTCTTCTGCGAAGCGCTCGCGCCCGAAGAAACGCTCACCTATCTCAACGAGTTCTATACGATCGTCGGCAAAGCGGTCCAGCGGCATCACGGAATGATCGAGTCGTTGCGCGGCGACACGGTGATCGCGGTTTTCGGCGTTCTGCTCGACGAAACGTTTCAGGAGGAGCGCGCGTTGCGCTCCGCCCTCGACGTGATGCGCATGATCAAGGCCATGGAACCGCGCTGGCAGTCGCAAAACCGAAAGCCGTTCACCGTCGGGATCGGCGTCAACTCGGGCAAGATCGTCGCAGGGGACACGGGCTTTCAGCAACGCCGCGAATTCGCCGTCATCGGAAACCCGGCCGACGTCGCGATGCGTCTCGAACAAGCGTCGGAAGAGCTCAACGCAACCATCGTCGCGGCCGAGTCGACCTACGAGCCGGTGCGGGATTTCTTCGTCGGCGTTCCCACCTCGTCGCTGCCGCTGCGCGGCCTGCGGCGGCTGCACAACGCGTACGTCATTCGCGGAATCAGCAAACGGGCCAAGGACCAGCGCCTAACCTTACCCTCGCAAGAAGCGTTCGCGCGCACCGTCGTGAAACCGGAGGAACCGGAGACCCTTCGCGTGGACGCGGCGGCGGCGCCGGCAACCATCGTCGACCGGCGTATCAACGAACCGGTCGCCGTCGAACGTCCCGCTTATAAAGGTATCGAGCCGGCGAAAACCCCCGCACGTTTCTCGAGTCTCGACGACGACGAACCGGCACTTCCGGAACTGCCGGCGATCGAGACGTACGAAGACGACGAAGGGCCGCCCATCCAGCTGCCCCCTTAGGGCAACGCTTCCACGATTCGTGGGAGAAGCTCCGCGGCGGTGCCGCGCAGGACGCAATCGACGCCGGCGCTGATTGCCGTGTTTTCGGGATTGATTTCCGCCACGAAGGCGCGCGAAGTATAATGCGTCGCTAAAGCCGCCGCAGGATAGACGACGGCGCTCGTTCCGATGACGAGGATGACGTCGGCGCGCGCGGCCGCCGCTTCGGCCTTTTTCCAGGCCTCACGCGGGAGCGCTTCGCCAAACCATACGATGTCCGGGCGCATCCGGCCGCCGCAGCCGTGAGCGATCGCGTCGATCGGCATTCCGTACGCGTCGAGCGAACGGCGTTCGCCGCACCGGTCGCAGCGGGCCTCTCGCAAGTTGCCGTGCAGTTCGATCAGATTCTGCGAGCCGGCGCGCAAGTGCAGCGAGTCGACGTTTTGCGTCGCGAGCGTAAAATCGCGTACCGCCGTCTCGAGCGTTGCCAACGCGTAGTGCCCGGCGTTCGGACGCGCGCGACGGTGGGCGGCGTTGCGTTCGTTGTACCAGGTCCACACCAGCACCGGATCCCGCGCGAAACCGTCCGGCGACGCCAGCTCCTCGACGCGATGCGAATGCCACAGACCCCCGACGCCGCGAAACGTCGGCAGCCCACTTTCCGCCGACATTCCCGAGCCGGTCAGCGCTAGGACCGACCGGGCCCCGTACAGCCGCTCGACGAGATCTTTCACACAGGCTTGATTCTCGCAGCGCGGCAAAAACAATCCGCCCGCGAGACCGGCCCGTTAGAGGAAGATGGAACCCTGGGGAAGCGAAGCCTACCGCAGTGATCGAGGACGCCGGCGCTCTCATGGCACGGGTGCGCGAACGGGATACGAACGCATTCGAATCCATCTACGATGCGAATCACCGTCTCGTCTACGGCGTCGCACTGCGCATGCTGGGGGACGCTCCGGGAGCCGAGGACGTAACGCAGGCCGTCTTCTTGAAGATTTGGAACGCACCCGACCTCTTCCGAGGCGGTAATTTTGCGGCGTGGATCGTCCGGGTGACGCGTAACCGCGCTCTCGACGTGCTGCGCAGCCGCACGCGCAGCGAAGGGGAGCTCCCCGAAGCGCTGCCCGAGCAAGAAACCCTTGAAGACGTGGCGTTTGCCCGAATCGATGCGGAACGCGTGCGCGCCGCATTGGCCGCTCTCCCGCCCGAACAGCGCGAGCCGATCGAGCTCGGTTTCTTCGGCGGCATCACACACGAAGAGATCGCGCGGCGCTGCAAGATTCCGTTGGGAACCATCAAGACGCGCATTCGGACGGGATTGCGCAAGCTGCGCGCGGCCCTCGACGAAACGGTGCCGGCATGAACGAGCGCACCGATCACGACATGCTCGACGACGTCGCCGTTTACGCGCTCGGCGCCTTGCCTGCCGGCGAAGCGCGCCGCGTCCGCCGGCATATTGCGGGTTGTGAACTCTGCCGCGACGAGTACGCGCGCCTGCAGGCGACCGCTTCGCTCGTCGGCGCGACCGCCGCGACGCAAGGGGATGCGCGCGATTGCCCCGGCACGCTGCTCAAGCCGCGTATCATGCGCGCGATTCGCGAGCAGGCTCAGCCGCTCAAAGTTCGTAACGCCGCACCGCGCGCGTGGCCCGCGTATTTGGTGGCCGCGGCCTGCATCGCCATTGCGATCGTCTCGTCGGTTGCGAATATCGCGCTTACCGGTCAATATCGCCAAGCGCAGGAGGAGCTGGCGCGCACGCGCCAACAGTCGACCGCAGCCTCGCAAACGCTGCTGGCGACGCGGACCACTCTCAACGATCTCGTCAGCAGCGACGCCAAGCGCTATCCAATCGATAACGGTGAAATCGTTACGCGCTCGGGCCGCTTGTACGTCGCCATGCGATCGTTGCCGCAGCCTCCGCGTGGAAAAGTCTATCAGGCCTGGACGCTGGCGAAAGGTGCGAAGAAGGTCGCCCCGTCGCTGACGTTCGTTCCGGACGAACGCGGCGTTGCGGTGATCGCGATTCCAGTCGACGCGCGCGGACTCGCTGCGGTCGCCTTGAGCGTCGAGCCGGACGGTGGCAGTAAACAGCCCACGACCAAGCCGATCGCAGTCGTTCCGCTTACGTGACGGCACCCGCGGCCAGCGGCGTCCGTCTCGAGCCGCTCTCGCCCCAAAACGAGCGCGCCGTTCTCGAATACCTCTCGCAGAATCCCTACGTCAACGTCTTCGTCACGTACCTCGTGCTGTTCGACGTTTCGGCCACGACGCGGCAGAAGATCTCCATCGCGTACGACGGCGATCGCGTCTGTGGAGCGGCGTTTTTCGGACGGCAGCTCGCACTGGCGTGCGATCCCGTCGCGCTCGACGCCTTTGCCGAGCGCGCGCGCCGTCATCGCGGCGAGCGCATGATCATCGGTTCACGCGAGGCCGTAGCGCCCTTCTGGCAGCGAGTACGCGATTGGCATCAGCGCCCGCGCCTGCTTCGCGATCGGCAACTCGTCATGGCCGTAGATCGAGCGCGCTTGCGCCTTACCGGCGGCAACGTCCAGGTGCGCCGCGCCAAGCCCGAAGAGTGGACCGACGTCGCCGCAAGCTCCGCCGAACTCATCGAACAGGAGTTAGCGTACGATCCGCGCCGTGCGGCGGCCGATTTCGGAGCGAACGTGCGCGAGATGATCGAGCGCAACTTGTGGTGGGTCGGCGAGCACGAGGGGAAACTCTGCTTCTTTTGCAACGTGGGACCGTGGTGCCGCTCGACCGCGCAGCTCCAAGGTATCTGGGCGCCGCCGGAATTCCGCGGCCGCGGCCTCGCAACCGCGGCCTTCACCGCGATCTGCGACCGGCTCCTCGAGTATTCGCCTACGCTCTCGCTCTACGTGAACGATTTTAATCGAGACGCCATCGCGCTCTACACTCGTGCCGGCTTCGAGCACGTCGCCGACTTTCAGACTATTCTCTTTTAGGCCTCAGAGACGGCGCTCGATATTTTGGACGCCGGTTTCCACGGCTTGTTCGCCGCGGCGCACCAAGTTGACGATCCAATGAATCGTCGCATAGACTCCGATGATTGCGAAAACGAACACGACGAGCAGAAACCACGCCGCGGTTTGCGCTAGATGAACGAACGTTTGCTCCACGAGCTTACCTCCTAAACGATGCGCCTTCCGAGCGGCCTGCCCAACAGGGCGGCGGCAAGCTCGTTGGCGTTGCGCGAAACGATCCCGTAAATCGAGAGCTGCGGGTTGACGCCCAGACTCGTCGGAAAGGCGGATCCGTCGAAGACGTAGAGATTTCCCGCAAAGTGGTGCCTGCCGTTCCCGGAAACGACCGAGACGCGTTCGTCGTTGCCCATGCCGCACCCGCCCATCACGTGCGCGCTCACGACGCGGCATCGGAGAATTTCCATCGGCAGCCCTGCGATAGCGTTCTTGGCTTCGGCCCAAGTCTTGTAGGGTACGGCCGATTCGTGTACCGGCAGCACCGTCTTCGCGCCGGCTGCGAACTGAATCTCCGCCATGGTTAACAGCGCACGCCGCATACCGTCCCACACAAAAGACGTGATGCCGTAGTCCAACAACGGCGAGTGATCGTGGCGCAGCTCGACCGCTCCCCCCGCGCTTTCCTCGTTGAAACCGTCGCGCATTAGGGCGATGATGACCTGCGTGTTTGCAAAAGAATCCATGAGTCGCGAACCCGCCGGCCCGAATCCCGGCATCGTAACGGCTGCGAGCAGCGGATGGATCGGCGGAACCTCGAGTTTGAAGCCGATCGGGCCGTCAATCGGCTGCGTCGTCAGAAAATGATCGGAATAAATCGACTGCGGCGCGCCGCTGAATCCGTCGACCGCGTGCGGCATTACGGCCGACGAAAGTACGACCGGATGAAGAAACGTGCGCACGCCCAAGCGGCGATGCGGGTTGGGAATGCGGCTGCGCAGCAGCAGTGCGGGAGTCCCAATCGCGCCGGCAGCCGCGACGTACGCCTTGGCCGTCACGGTAATTTGATACGGGCGATTGCGCTGATCGACGGCATCGAGCGCGCTGCAGGTCAATCCCGAAACGTCGTCACCGGACATCGTGAAGCGTTCGGCGCGGGCGTGATGCACGAGGTGTGCGCCGCGATCGAGTGCCGCGGGGATGGTTGTAACCAGCATGGATTGCTTCGCATTCGTGGGGCACCCCATTCCGCAGTAGCCGAGGTTCCAGCAGCCTTTGACGTTGCGCGGTATGGCGGCAGTCGGGATGCCAAGTCTCGCCGCGCCGCGCTGCAATGCCGCGTTGTTCTCGTTCGGAGGCACGTCCCAACGGTGGACGGACAAGCGTCGTTCGACCGCGTCGAACCACGGCGCCAAGAACTCCGGCGTATACGCGGATAGCCCGAATCGGTCGCGCCAGTACGCGAGAGTATCCGCAGGCGTGCGAAAACTGCTGGTCCAGTTGACGACGGTCGAGCCGCCGACGGCGCGGCCCTGCAGAATCGTAATGCCCTTGTCTTTGGTTTGGCGTGCGGCCGACGACTGATACAACGTGGGATACGCTTCGCGTTCGAGCATGTGAAAATCGCTCGAACTCTTGAGCGGCCCTTCCTCGATCATGACGACGTGCAGACCGGCTTGGCTGAGTATCTCCGCCGCGATGCCGCCTCCGGCACCGGTTCCGACGATCGCCACGTCTGCTTCGAGGTGCAGGTCGCGATCGATGGTCGATGCGTCGACGACGTTCCAGCCGCGCCGCAATCCCGCGACGACCGGATCCGGAATCGCTGCAGTCATACGCGCGGCGGCCCCGGGTACGCGATGCCGGCCCACGATGCACCGTTGCCGTACCAGGACGCCATCACGAGCTGGTGCAGCGCCTGATAACCGCTTCGGAAAAGCGCGACGCCGCTGAAGCGCCAGCCCGTCAAGAAGTTGGAGACGCTTTCCGTCCCGGCGCTTTCCCACGGCCGCCAGATTCCGGCTGCCAGCGCGCGCGTCGGCGGAAAGCGCAGTAAACCGAAGAGTTGTCCGATCTCTTCCTGCACGCTCGGCGGTAAACCCGAGATTGCGACGTCGACACCGCGCACGACTTCGATAGACGCAGCAGCGCGCGCGGCCGATTCGGCCGGCAACGAACCGGCGAGCACGACCGCAGCAATCGCGGCGATCGTGTTTCGGTCTCCGGGCGTCAGCGCGCGATACGAATAGCCGGGATCGTCGAAGGTGCCGGTCGCCCCGCCCGCCGGAGCGCACCCGCCCAGTGCCAGCAAGACGACGCCGCCCGCGCCGGTTTCCAGCAGCCGGCGCCGATTCACTAAGGGGCGCTTCCAGCGACGAATGCGACCGGCGCCGAAAGAACGCCGTCGACGGCGCGTTCGATGTCGCCGTGAGTCGAACTGCGTCCCGCCTTGAGGTGAGTTTCGTACGAATTACCGAGGTGAGCTTGCGCCTGCTGCTCGCTTTTGGCGAGATCCGCGATGCAGGCGGCAGTATGCGCCAAGTGATTCTTGTCGCATAACGTCTCGAGATACCCCAGAATGCTCGCAGCGCGGGCGTACGCACCGCATTCGCACGCAAACAAAAACGCCACTTCGTGAAATTGAATCGCGGTGCGAATAGACGGTTCGCGACGCAAGCGTTCGCGGGCAGCGACCAGCGTCGCGCGGGACAACTCGTATTCTCCCCGCTCCATTCGCGCCTGCGCGATGTGCAAGAGCTCGACCGTCGCCTGCGCGTTGTCGCCGAGCCGCTCGAATATCACCAACGCTTCGTTGGCGTATGCCAACGCCTGTTCGTGTTCGCAGTCCATGAGTGCGAGCGCGGCGAGATTCGAAAGCGCCGAACCCGTCTTCGAGACGACGCCCAACTCGCGGAAGAGCAGCAGGCTTTCGGCAAAGGCCGCCCGCGCTGCAGCGATATCGCCGGCCGATTCGGCCGCGAGCGATCCAAGGCTCATCAACACCGTCGCCTGTCCTTTTCGGTCGCCCGCCTTGCGATATTCTTTGAGCGCGCGCTGATAGAGCTTTTTCGCGCGAGGCGAATCGCCGGTGCGGAATCGCGCGTTCGCTAAACCGTTGAGCGAGCGCGCCAGCGCAAGCGGATCGTGCCCCCGCTCGTGATAGGCGACGAGACGCTCGCTGAGATCGGCCAGACGAGCCATATCGTCGCTGTAGTGCGCCACCGTTGCGGCCGCGTAGAGTAGTTCCGCCATCTGCGGTCCGAGCGGCAAACCCGCGCCGAGCGCGACGTTCGTCCAGTGGCGGCCTTCCGCGAGGCGCCCCGTTTCCACCCAGAAGCGGTGCATGGCGATCGTGACGTCCGCGCCCGCCGCTACGTCAACCCGCCGATTGAGCGCGTACTCGAGAGCGCCTTCGATATTTTCGAGCTCGGCTCGCAAGTCGTCGACGCCGTTTTCGACGCTGCCGCTCTCGATACGTGCGGCCGCGCGACGCGCCAGCGCGCGGTAGTAGCGGATGTAACGCCATTGAATGGCGGTACGCTCGAGCCGCTCGCGAAGCACGTCGCGCGCGTAGGAACGCGCGCCGTCGATGACGAGATAGCGTGCCGCTTCTCCGGAATCGAATCGCTTTACGAGATTTGCGACCACGAGTTCGTCGAGCGCGTCGGTGACGTCCCAGGGCTCGAGATCGCCGCCGGAACAGATGTCGCGCGCGGCTTCAGAACCGAAGGCCGCGCGGAACACGGAAAGCCGCTCCAGCAGCCGCCGCGAGTTCTCGCCGAGCGATTCGTAGCTCGCACCCACGAGCGCCTCAACGGACGTGTCGGCGCCGTCGCGTTCCAGCCGCCCGAGAATATGCTCGACCGGCATGGCGCGCGCGAGCGGTGCGGTCAGTTCGATCGCGAGCGGCGTGTGATCGAGAATTGCGCAAATGCGCTCGACGACGGCACGCTCGCGATCGGTCGCTTCGAATTGTTTGTTCGCGATTTGCGCGCGATCGACGAATAACGGCACCGCTTCTGCAGTGGTGGGTGCCGCCAGCGCAAACACTTCTTCGCCGCGCGCTCCCAGCGGGACTTCGCTCGTCGCCAGCAATGCGACCTCGGGCGCGGTCCGTGCGATTGCCTCGCACAGCGAAGCCACTTGTGCGGCGATCCCACGGCAATCGTCAAAGATCAAGAGCAGGCTGCGCGTCGCCAACGCATCGAGCAGCGTGTCGCGCGGCGCGGATCCTGCAACTTGCGGTACGCGCAACACGCCGAGAACGGCCGCGTCGATCGAGGCACCGTTGACCAGGCTGCAATCGATCAGCCACGTGCCGTCGGGGTATGCGTACAGCCGTCGCTGCGCGGCGGCTACGGCAATGCGCGTTTTTCCGATACCGTTCCGCCCGGTAATGCTAACCATGTTCGAGCGCCGCAGCGCCTCGTTCAACTCGGCCAGTTCGTGCTGCCGTCCCATGAGCGCGTTGGCCTGCGATCGAATGTTGGTGCGCGCGGCCGGTTGGGTCTGCGTCGCGGAGGCACCGCCCAAAGCGTCGACGTGAATGCGGTCGCGCCCCGCGGTCTTTGCGGCGTACAGCGCGCGGTCGGCCGCCTTGACGAGCGTTCGCGGATCGGACACCGTCAACGCCTTCGTTCCCGCTACGCCGATGCTGGCAGTGACGCGTCCCAGTGGAGACTCCGCGTGTGGAACGTCGAGCGCGCGTACGGCATTAAGGATGCGCTCGGCCACCACCGCCGCGCCGGAAGCGTCGGTCTGCCACAGAATGGCCGTGAACTCCTCACCACCGTAGCGTGCCAAGAGATCGCTCTCGCGCACGATGCACGACTGCGCCGCCTGGGCGACTTGGTTCAAACAGGCGTCGCCGGCAACGTGACCGTACGTGTCGTTGAAGCGCTTGAACCAATCGACGTCCATGACGAGGACCGAAAGCACGCCGTCTTCGCGCTGCGCGCGCGTCCAATCTTCGTGCAAGCGCTGATCGAAGGCGCGCCGGCTCGCGACGCCCGTCAGGCCGTCGCGCGACGCCATCGACTGCAGCGCCTCTTTCTCTCCGCGCATCATCTCGGCTCGAACGGCAACGGCAACGTAGAGGGCGCACGTTTCGATGAGATGGAGATCGTCGGGCGAGTAGGCGCATTGCTCGGTGGTTTGGATGGAGAGCACGCCGATGCTCTCGTTGCCGAAGCGCAGGGGGACGAAGATCGCGCTCTGCGAGTCGTCGTCTTTGACTTCCTTGAGAGGGATGATCGGTCCGCGGATTTCGCGCAGCGACCGCACGAACACCGGTTCTCCGGTGTCGACGACCTGCTGCGTTTGCGACTCGGGTCCGACTCGGCGGCCGCCGCGCGGATCGTGTATCGCGCTCCCGTGATCGTACGCGAACTCGATGTAGACGCCGTCGTCTTTCTTGATCGCGATGAACACGACGGACGCCTCGATGAACTTGGCGAGCATCAGGCAAAACCGCTCGAACGTCTCCGATAAACTGGAGCCGAAGGAGAGGATCTCGGCGGTTTGGCGCACGATTTCCAAGTTGCGTTCGTGGCGGTTCATGGTCGGCATCGGACTTATCCTATTTTTCGGCACGGCGGAGGGCACGCCCTCATCCCGAATGGACGGGCCGATGGCCGAACGCCGAACCGCATCCCAGCCGTGGATCCTCGCCGCCACGATCCTGGGATCGAGCCTCGTCTTCATCGACGCGACGGTCGTTTCGATCGCCTTACCCATCGTGCAGGGCGCCTTTCGAGCTTCTGCGGCGCAGGCGCAGTGGGTCGTCGAGGCTTACACGCTCGTTCTCGGCGCGCTCATGCTTTTGGGCGGCGCACTCGGCGACCGGTACGGGCGCCGGCTGCTCTTCGTGTCCGGCGTGGTTCTCTTTGCGGCCGGGTCGCTGCTCTGCGGACTGGCCACCTCGATGCCGGCGCTGATCGCGGCCCGCGTGGTACAAGGTCTCGGGGGCGCGATGGTCGCGCCGGCAAGCTTGGCGATCATCGCGGCGTGCTTCGAAGGTGCCGACCGCGCCAAGGCGATCGGAACCTGGTCCGGGCTGACGGCGGTCGCGACGGCCGTCGGTCCGGTGGCGGGCGGCGCGATCGTCGAGCACTTCGGATGGCGCTGGGTCTTCTTCATTAACTTACCAATCGCGATTGCGGTGGTGGCGCTGGCGTTGCTTCACATGCCGGAAAACCGCGACGAGTCCGAGCGCGGAACGCCCGATCTCGTCGGCTCGCTGCTCGTGACCGGAGGTTTGGCCGGCATCGTGTACGGCTTCATTGCTTCGGGGCAAGACGGATGGACGGCGGGAAGCATTGCGGCGCTCGCGGGCGGCTGCGGTGCGACCGTTGCTTTCATCGCGTTCGAACGGCACGCGCGCAATCCGATCCTTCCGTTGGATCTGTTTGGGCGACGCGACTTCACCGGGATCAATCTCATGACGCTGCTGCTCTACGGCGCCTTGAGCGCGCTGTTTTACTTCCTTCCCTTCGTCATGATTCAAGTAGACGGATACGGCGCGACGGTCGTGGGCTTGTCGATGCTGCCGTTCATCGTGCTGATGGTGCTACTGTCGCGTTTTTCGGGAGCGCTGGCATATCGCATCGGAGCGCGCTCGCTGCTCATTGCCGGTCCGCTCGTGACCGCGGCGGGGTTTGCATTGCTCGCGCTGTTGCGGGACCTGCACTACTGGAACGCCATCTTTCCGGCGGTGGCGTGCATAGGTTTCGGCATGGGGCTCACCGTCGCACCGCTCACGA
>JAFAHZ010000292.1 GCA_019236975.1 Vulcanimicrobiota bacterium
GGGCTCGGGTTGGGCGAGCTCGTTCGCAAAACGCAGGTAACGCCCGAAGAGCTGCTCGACGAAGCGATCGCGCGAGCCGAGCGGCTGAATCCGCAGCTCAACGCGATCGTCGCAACGCGCTACGAAGACGCTCGCTCGGACGCTCGACGCGGATTTGCCGGTGGGCCGTTTACCGGCGTTCCGTTCTTGGTCAAAGACTTGGGACCCGCGTTGGCCGGGCTTCCGCTAACCGGCGGAAGCCGGTACTTCAAAGAGTACGTTCCGGCGCACGACGACGAGATCGTGTCGCGCTTTAAGGCGGCCGGTTTCAACGTCATAGGAAAAACGAACGCTCCGGAAATGGGGCTCGCGCCGGTGACCGAGCCGGCTCTATTCGGGCCGTGCCGCAATCCGTGGGATCTTTCGCGTACGACCGGTGGCTCGAGCGGCGGATCGGCGGCTGCCGTCGCTGCCGGAATCGTACCGGTGGCGCACGGCAACGACATGGGCGGATCCATCCGCATTCCGGCCAGCTGCACCGGTATTTTCGGGTTCAAGCCGACTCGCGGGCGAACGCCGACGATCGGCGGAATCGTTGGTGACGCCAACGTCGACTTCTGCCTGTCGCGGACGGTCCGGGACAGCGCCGCAGCACTCGACGCGGTGCGGCTCGAGCGCGGTTTACTGTACGATGCGCCGCCGTTCGGGGGCGCGTTTTTGGACGAAGCGCTGCTCGATCCGCAGCCGCTGCGCATCGCGCTCGTTCGCGATCCGATGTTGGGCAAAGCGATCGCTCCGGAATGCCGAGAGGCAGCAGATGAGGCCGCGCAGCTCTGCGAGCGCTTGGGACATCGCGTCGAAGAAGCAGCGCCCGGCGGCATCGATTATGGCGCCGTCGCGGTCGCAATCGTTACGATCTTTGCCAGCAACGTCGGCTGGAAGATGCACGCCGCCAACCCTCTGCCCGCGAAGAAGCTGCGTGCCGGCGATCTCGAGCCGGCTACGTGGGCGATGCTCGTCATATCCGAACTCCTTTCGGCCGACGACTTGACGACTGCGGTCCAGCGTCAGCGCGATCTGGCGCGCCGGTTCGACGACTTCATGGGCCGGTACGACGCCATGCTGATGCCGACCGTTGCCGCACCGCCGGTTCGCATCGGTGCCCTGGCCCTGCGACGCGCGGAGGTCGCGCAAATCGAGGTGCTCGCCCGGCTGCGCTCCAAGCCGCTCATCCGTAAAGCAGCGGCGGAAATTGCAAGCTCGCTCTTCGAGTGGATTCCCTACTCGCCGCTGTTCAATCTCACCGGGCAACCCGCGATGTCCGTACCGTTAAGTTGGCGCGATGGGCTGCCGATCGGCGTAATGTTCGCCGGACGGCTCGGAGCCGATGCGACGCTCTTGCGGCTCGCCGGACAACTCGAACGGGCGCATCCCTGGCGGGAAAAGCGGCCGCAAGTCTAAACCTTCGACGATGGTCTTGCTCGCGACGGCGGCCACCGCAGTCGTTACGGCGTTAGTCGTTCTGTGCGGCGTACTGGTCCGCAAGCTGCGCGATGCGGAAGATCGCCGCCAACGATATGCGGCGGTCTTCGATAACGCGACCGACATGATGTGCGTCTATCGGCTGGACGGCACCATCGTTCGGGCAAACGCAGCGGCGCTCAAACGTCTCGGATTCGGTGCGGAGCTGGCCGGTAAGAACTTCTCGGCGCACGTCGCTCCGGAAAGCCTTCTCACGACGGAACGTGCCTTCGCGCAAGCCGTATCGGGGCGCTCGATCGAGTTTTCCACCGTGTTTCTCGACGCGCACGGCGACGCGCTGACCGTCATGGCGAGCCTCGCTCCGATTGCGGTACGCGAGCGGATCGTCGGCGTCGTCGGTTCGGCTCGCGACGTCAGCGCCGAGGAAGCGCACGAAGAGGAACTGCTCCGCAATCGCGAGCGCTTTCGCGGACTCTTCGAACAAAATGCGTTCGCGATGGCGACGATCAAGACCGACGGAACGCTTTCGGCAATCAACGTGGCCATGGAGCGGCTGAGCGGCTACCGCAACGAAGAACTGGTCGGTAAGCCCGCGACGATTCTCACCCCGCCCGACCGAAGAGAGCTCGCCCGGCGCCGCTTGGCGGAGCTAACCGCCTCGCCCGCACCGATGAGCTACGAGTCGGAGCTGCTCTGCCGGGGCGACCACGAAGTCGCCGTCGGCGTCGACATCCTTCCGATCGAGGTGGTCGGCCGTATCGAAGGCTACTACATGACGGTCAAGGACCTCACCGAGGAACGCGCGCTGCGCGGCCGTCTCGGCGAAAGCGACGCGCGGGTCAGCGCGCTGTATCGCGTCGCGTCGTCCGGCTCGAATCCGTCGCTGCAGATCGACGAAGCGCTCGCACTCGGGACGAAGTCGCTGCGGGTTCGATACGGCTGCATCGTCGAGGTCTCCGGCGATCGATTCACGGTGCGCCACCGTTGCGGACCGGAGGACGATGTGATGCCGGTCGGCTTTACCGCGCCGTTGGGGCCCGCTATCGAGCGCGTCGCTCAGAGTCCTCGCGCAACGACCGCCGCCGATCTCGAGCCGCCCTGGAAGAGTTCGATCGGCAGCCGGATCGTTGCCGACGGTAAACCGTACGGTGCGCTGATTTTCCTCGATACGCAAACACGCGACGGTGCGTTCGAGCCCGCAGACGTGGACTTTGCCGATTTGCTCGCCACGCTTGCGGGCGGAGCGGTATCGCGCGAACTCGCTCACCAGCGGCTGGAAGAGGAATCTCTTTGCGACGCTCTCACCGGGCTGGCCAATCGCACGCTGCTGGAACAAAGCATTCTACGCGCCATCGCGACCGCCGGGCGGCGACAGCGAAAGTTCGCAGTGCTGTTCCTCGATCTCGACCGTTTCAAACCCGTCAACGACGAGCGGGGTCACGCCGCCGGCGATCTCGTGCTCAAAGAAGTCGCCCGCCGTCTGAGAGAAACGCTGCGCGCCGAAGATCTGGTCGCACGCGTCGGAGGCGACGAATTCGTCATCCTGCAGACCGACGTCGAAAAACTCGAGGCGACCGGCGAGCTTGCCGAGCGCGTCTCGCGCGCGCTGTCCCACCCGATGGCCGTCGGCGGCGTCCAACTGCAGATCGGGTGCAGTATCGGCGTCGCGGTCTATCCTTACGACGGAAAAACTGCCGCCGAGCTGATGCACTGTGCGGACGTCGCGATGTATCGCGCGAAAATGCGGAATCGAGAGACGGTTTAATCGAGTCCCGAGATAACGAACGCGGCAGGCGTCCCGCGGTACGTCCCGACGCCTACGATCTCACCCGCGGGTCCGAACGCGTAGCCGCATTCGAATCGCCAGCCCGGCGCGCGAACGGCGTCGTCGAGTCTGCGCACGGCACCGTTCTCCCACAGGAAGGCGTAATGGCGGCCCGATTGGTCTTCCAGCATCCCCGTCGCGCGCCCGCGCGTGTCGATCGCGTACGCGGCGCTGGCGGGCGACGCTTCGGCGGGTTGAATCGGCGCGCGGTTCGCGAACCAGATTCGCGCGTGCGGCAATGCGTCGAACGCGCCGCCTTTACCCGGCGGTACGCTCGCCCCCGCCGCGTCGCCCTGCGTATCGACGGCAATGGCGATACCGTCGCCCAGCGGCTCGCGCGTCCGGTCGTGCCACCGCATCGCGACGAACGTTTCGTGCGCCGAAACGACGTTCGACGGTGCCGGTACGCGATTGATGAAGGCGGTGTAGCCGGCGGCGAACATGCCCGCGGTGCCGAGTGCGACGCCGTTTCCCATGTCGAGGCACTGCCGGCTGCGCAAATGGACGACCACGGGAGCGTACTGACCGGACGTGTCGTCGAGATCGACCATCTCCGGTGATTGCATCGTTGCGATCGCCGATCCGTCCGCCAGCCAACCGGCGAGTACCGGACCGGTCGAAGCTTTCGGCAAATCTTCGCAGAGTTGACGCAGGAGTGCGATGACCGGCGGCTGATTGACGATTGGCCGCGACCGGCCTGCGAACGGCGCCCAGGCAATCGTTTCGCGAACGAAACCTCGCACCGTTACCGATGCGGAGACCGTACCATCGGGCATTGCGCTCATGAGCGCGCGCGCGCCGAACGGATCGATCGTCGCGCCGCTCGGAAGGTGCAGTAAGCGGACCACGATTGCCGCGAGCGTCAGCGCGTGGGGCATCACCGGGTTTCCTCCCGAAGCGGCCGCAAGGCGACGGCGGCAAAAGCAATGACGATGTAGCCGACGCAGCCGATCCACATCGCGGCGTGTGGCGAATACGTGTCTGCTACGTACCCGAATGCCAATACGCCGGGCGCCATTCCAGCCAGAACGATCAAACGGACTGCGCCCATAACGCGACCGATCATCGTCTCGGGCGTGACGCGCATGCGGAATCCGATGATTTGCGCGATCTCGAAGTTTGCCACGGTATTGGACGCCGCCCAAAAAGCTGCAACCACCCAGATATTGTTCGCGAGAACGACGGGAATAAAAAGCAACGCGTCGAGCAGGTACGCCGTCGTCAGCGCTCGTCCGAAATGCCAGCGCCGCGAAAACTTCGCCGCGAATGAGGCGCCCAGTACCGCGCCGACGGCGGAGATGCCGAGGAAGATGCCGACTTGCTGATCGCTCGCCCCGAATCCCTTCTTCAAGAACGGAATCAGAATCGCGTAGCTGCCGAAGCCGAAGAAGTTGAAAAGGAATCCCGCGAGGCTTTGCAATCGCATCGTGAGGTCGCCCCAGAGCTGGCGAAACCCAAGGGCGACGTCGTCGCGGAGATGGCGAGCCGTCGGCAGGCCGCCGACGCTTTCCGGACCGAGCGAGGAAATGCGCGCGAGCGAAATCTGCGAGCCGAGATACGTGAGCGCGTTGAGCGTAAGCGCCGGCAAAGGGCCGAAGTAAGCGAAAAGCGCTCCGCCGATCACCGGTGCGACCAGGTTCGACGTATTCTCGGACGCGATCAGCACGGCGATCGCCTCCGTCGAACGCTCCTTGCCCAGCATGTAGGGGATGCTCGACGATTGCCCGCCGAGAAACGCCGCCGCGCAGGTCGAAATAACGATCAGTCCGCCGTAAATCATCGAAAGCGTCAGAAAGTGCAGCCAAAACGCAATCGCGAAGAACGCCATGACGGCAAAGCGGATCGCGTCGCAGCCGATCATCAGCTTGCGGCGATCCAGACGGTCGGCAAGCGATCCGCCGATCAGCGAAAAGAGCGAGAACGGAACGATCTCGCAAATGAACGCCGCGCCCGTAGAAAGCGCCGAATGGGTCAGATGGTAGGCGAGCAGCGGCACCGCCAGCGTGCGCAAGCCGTCGCCCAGCATGCTGAGCGACTGCCCGACGAAATACTGCCGAAACGCGCGGGAAGCGAAGACGCTCGGTGCGGCCGGTACCGAAACCATGGCTCCTTACAGGTGGCGCCAGACGAGTGAAAGCGCGGCGACTACCAACGATACCGCAACCGCGATCAAAAGTTGCGGAGATTTGAGACGCAGCGATAGCCTGGCGCCGATGGGACCGCCGAGGAGACCTCCTAACGTCAAGGGTATCGCGTCGCGAAACGCGACGTCGTGCTGGAGCGCGTGCGTAACCAATCCGACGGGCGACGTCAGCAGAATGGCAAACTGCGAGGTCGCGCTGATTGCGTGAGCCGGCAGCTCGGAGAAGTACAAGAACGACGGCACCAGCACGATCCCGCCGCCTAAACCGAAGAGGCTCGAAAATAAACCGATGACGAAACCGAGGCCGACTGCCGCGCGATACGACATGCCTTTGATGCGATGGATGTGATCGTGCTCCGGTCGTCCCGCCATACGTCGCTCGGCATTCCAAAATAAGTCGACGGCCACGGCGACCAAAATAACGGCCAAGACGATGTCGAAGACTTTGGGCGGCATGCGAACGGCCAGCATCGCGCCCAGAATGCTGCTCGGCAATCCGCCCAGCGCGACCATCAGGCCGATTTTGACGTGAACCCGCTTGTGCAGAAGGTAGGTGAACGCGCCGCTAGCGCTGTTCGCGACGATGAGGACGAGCGAGGTGCCGGCAGCTTCCGCCGGCGCGAACCCCAGAAACAGCCGCAGGATCGGAACGAAGATGAATCCGCCGCCGAGACCGACCATGGATCCGAGAACGCTGGCTACCAATGCCGCGGCAAAGAGCTCCACGGCGCCGCGTGCAAGCAAGGCCGAAGCCCTACGCCGGCTGCAGCTCCGGAGGCGTCGACGGCGCTCCGGATTTCTTGAGCCCCTTGACGTTGTAGATCGCGATGGGGCGCGTCTTGCCTTTGACGGCCACCGGTTCGCGCTCGTCGACTTCGACGATCGCGCTGCACTCGGCGTACGTCGTTTCGCTGATAATGATTTCGCCGCCCTTGGCAACGTTGTAAAGCCGCGCGGCAACGTTGACGTTGTCGCCGATCACGGTGTAGTTCATTCGCGAGCTGGCGCCGAGATTGCCCATGACGACTTCGCCCGTGTTGATGCCCATGCCGACCGTGAACTCTTTCTTTCCTTCGGCTTTCCACTTGGCCGAGAGCTCGAGAATCTTTTCCTGCTGCCTCACGGCGGCGATAACGGCATTCTTCGCGTCGTCGGGGGTTTGGTAGGGCGCCGAGAACACCGCCATGACGCAGTCGCCGATGAACTTGTCGACGTACCCTCCGTGCTCGAAGATGATGTTGCACATCTCTTCGAAGTACTCGTTGAGCTGCGTATAGATTTCTTCCGGCGTCATCGTTTCGCTCATCGAGGTGAAACCGCGAATATCGCTGTAAAAGATCGTGGCTTTTACGCGCTTGCCGCGCAGTGCCAGCGCGCCTTTCGGATCGTCCTGCTTGAGAATATCCTCGACGACGGCGTGGCTGACGTGCATTCCGAAGAGGTTGGTCACCATACGGCGCTGCGAGCCTTCGTTGATCACGCGGTAGATCGCCACGAACATCGTGCCCAAAATCATCGCACCGACAACGTGAATCAGATCGACCCAAATGAGCTCTTTGACGAAGACGCCCAAGTTGACGTAGGCGTAGATCAGCGTGGCGAAGAGCGAAGTAAAAATCGCGTATCCCGTGCGCATGAGCGTGAACGAGAGCGCCGCGAGGAGCGGAAACGCGATCGCAAGCAGAACGTCGAACCACAGCGGAGCGGTGTGCAAGTAGTAGCCGCGCATCATCTGATCTGCGAAACGCGCGTTGATGAAAAGGCCGGGATCGCGCCCGCGCGCGGTCACCTCGAAGTCGTTGAGTGCCGTTGCCGTTCCGCCGACGTAGATCATCGCACCGCCGGCGAACGTTCGCAGATCGGTTGCGCTGTCTCCGATCGCGTCCGAAAACGACATGACGCCGCGCCCCGGAAAGTTGACGTGAAGCGTTTCGGTGCCGGTCGCGATATCTTGCAAATGCTGTACGCGAGGAGGCAGCAGAACCATCGCTCCCCGGTACAGCGGAATCGCGGCGAAGTTCAGCGGCTTCCCTGCGTACGCCGCGACGCCCGCGGCAGCGAGCGAAAACAGCCGTTCGTTGCTATTTGTGCCGGAACCGCCCGTATCGATCTCGACCGGTTGACCGATTAAATAGCCGCCCGGCGTGTCGATCGTGGTGAAGCCCATCGCCTTTGCATACGGCCGCAGAACCGGATCGACCGCCTGAACGCCGAGCTGACCGTTGGCCGCGGTGTTGATCGAATACGCGAGCACGGATGGCACGAGCCGTAAACCGCGCGCGAAGCACGGGTCGTCTTGCGGTCCGAAGCGGCTCGGATCGATAAAGTCGATGTCGAATACGACGATCTTCGCGCCGGCGGCCTCGAGCTTTTCGAGGAGCGTTCCGTACTTGCAGCGCGGAAACGGGAAGCCCAACTTCTTATACGTAATGTCGTCGACGTTGATAATGCCGAGATTGGGATTGGGGTCGGTCTCGTAGGCGGGTGCGCCGTAACCGAGCCGGCCGGCGTAGTCGATAATGCCCACGTGCGCGACCAGATCGGCGATGCGATTGGCGATCGGAAAGACGTTGAGGGGCAGCAGCTGCAGAGTTTCGCCGATCGCGCTCGCGACCGCGCCGAGTATCAGAGCGATGACCAGAGCGCGAACCTTTGCGGGCATCGTTACGAAGATCTACCTATATAACGGCGGTCTCGCGTGTCGATGCGGATGAGGTTGCCCGATTCGACGAACAGCGGAACCTGGACGGTAGCACCGGTTTCCAGTTTGGCGGGTTTCGTCGTGTTCGTTGCGGTGTCGCCCTTGAATCCGGGATCCGTTTCGACGATTCGCAGCTCGACGTGCGCCGGTAAGTCGACGCCGATGGGCAAACTATCGTGGAACTGCACGTCGACGACCATGCCGTCCTTGAGGAAATCCGCCGGATCGCCGATGAGGTCGCGCTGAATGGTGACGTTTTCGAACGTCTCTTGATCCATGAAATGGAAGCCGTCCGCATCGTTGTAGAGCATCTGCATCGAGCGGTTGTCGACGGTCGCGCGTTCGAGCTTCTCGCCGGCGCGGAACGTGCGTTCCAGCGTCGTCCCGGTTTTGACGTTCTTGAGACGCGTACGCACGAATGCCGAGCCCTTGCCGGGCTTGACGTGCAAAAATTCGATGACGGTCCACAGTTGCCCGTCCACGACGATAGTCACGCCGTTACGGAGATCGTTCGACGAAATCATGGTCCGCCGGGTTTCTTTCCAAGACGGATGGGTCCCTCGGTGCCCTTGCGGAGCCGGTCGATATTCTCTCGATGCTTGAAAAGCACGAGTACTGCGGCAAAAATCCCGTAGGACGTTTCCGGCAGCGAGCCGGTAAAAACCCAGAGCGCGAACGGCGCGAGCACGCTGCCGAGCATCGATCCGACCGACGAGTAACTCGTGAGCACGGCGCCTGCAATCCATCCTGCGACGGCGACCAGGCCGGCTTGCCAGCTCAACGCAAAGATCGCTCCGAACGACGTCGCAACGCCTTTGCCTCCTTTGAACCGCAGCCACGGCGAGTAACAATGACCCAACACGGCGCCGGCCGCGATGAGCGCGAGAAAGACGCGCCGCAAGTCGGGATCGATCCAACTCGCGTAGAGTGAAAAGGCGAAGACGGGGGCGAAGCCTTTGAGCGCGTCGAGGAAGAGCACGGCGATCGCGCCGGTCTTACCCAGCGTGCGCAGCGCGTTCATCGCGCCGATGTTGCCGGAGCCTTGCTTGCGGATGTCGGTCCGGTAAAACCATCGTCCGATGACGTATCCGAACGGAATCGATCCGACGAGAAATCCGCCGAGGAAGGCTAGGATGAGGTCGATGACAACCGTCACGTCGCTCACTCGGTTTCTTCGCTCGCCCGGCGCGGACGGAACTCGAGCGTCAGGGGAACGCCTTCGAAGTCGAAGTGCTGGCGAAGCACGTTTTCGAGAAACCGGCGATAATGAGGCTGAATCAGCTCCGGATCGTTCGCATGAAAGACGAAGATCGGCGGATGCGTCCCCGGCTGCGAGACGTAGTAGACTTTGAACAGTTTTCCCGCAACGGCGGGCGCGGGGTGTGCGAGAACCGCGTCGCGCACGACTTCGTTGAGTTTGGCGGTGGGAATGCGCCGGTCGAGATTGGTCGCGACCCGATCGACGACGGGCATCAGGCTGCCGAGCCGGCGGTGCGTCTTTGCGGAAAGAAACGTAATGGGCGCGAAGCGCGCAAAGGGAATCAAGTCGTGGATGGCGTTGGCGAGCTCGCCTTGGCTGTATTCGCCGCCCTGCTCGCGCACGAGATCCCATTTGTTGCCTACTAAAATGAGGCCCTTGCGCTCTTCTATGGCTATTCCCGCTAGGCGACGGTCTTGCGCCGTCGCGCCGGTCATCGCATCGAAGAGCAGCAGTGCGATGTCGCAGCGGGCAACGGCGTTGAGCGAGCGCAGCGCCGCGTAGTATTCGACGGCACCGTGCGCTTCGGGTTTTTTGCGCACGCCGGCCGTATCGATCAACCGTATCTTGCGCCCGTGCCAAGTGAAGATGGTGTCGATCGCGTCGCGCGTCGTCCCCGGGACGTCCGAAACGATCGAGCGTTCCTCGCCGAGCAGCGCGTTGAGCAGCGAGCTTTTGCCGACGTTCGGGCGCCCGATGATCGCGAGGGCCAACTCTTCTTCGGCTGCGGCGTCGGGTGCTTCCGGCGGAAGAAGGTCGACGACGCGATCCAGCAGATCGCCGGTGCCTTCGCCGTGAATCGCGCTCACCGCAATCGGTTCGCCGAACCCCAATCGGGCGAACTCCGCGTGAACGGAAGCCGCAGCGGCCGGCGACTCCGCTTTGTTGGCGACCAGAACGATCGGGCGACGCTTGGCGCGAAGAATTCGCGCGACGTCGTCGTCGAGGGGATGCAAGCCGTCCTGCGCGTCGACGACGAAGACGACGACCGCCGATTCCGACGCGGCCGCTTCGGCTTGGCGCCGGGTCGCATCGGCGAACGCGTCACCGTGCGCGACGCCGGCATCGGGATCGATGCCCGCGGTGTCCACGACGCTAAAAACGCGGCCGCGCCAATCGCATAGCGCGTAAAGCCGGTCGCGCGTCACTCCCGGCGTATCCTCGACGATGGCGAGCCGGCGTCCGATCAGACGGTTGAAAAGGGCGCTCTTGCCGACGTTCGGCCGCCCGACGATGGCGACCGTCGAGGGATGCAGCGCGCCGCCGGCAACTCCGCCGAGGGTATCGGTATCCACGAAAGGCCGCATTTAGACGCGGGGCGGGAGGCTACCCGGGTAGAAACCCGCGGTCTGCGATGCCCAACATCTATATCGAGACCTTCGGCTGTCAGATGAACGAAGCCGATTCGCAGTACGTCGCCGATCGCGCCGAAGCCGCGGGTTACGCGATCACGTCCGTTCCGGAAGAGGCGGACGTATTGCTGATCAATACGTGCACCGTTCGCGACAACGCGGAGCGCCGGGCATACGGCCGCATGAATCACCTCAAAGTGCTCAAAGATGCCGATCCTGCGGTACGTCTGGTCGTCACCGGATGCTTGGCCGAGCAAGATCGCGACCGTATGCAGAAGCTCGCGCCGCACGTCGATGCGATCTTCGGAACCAAGGAACTCGTGCGGCTGGGCGATCAGCTCGAAGCTTGGCAGCCGTCATTTTCCGAACGGGTCGATTTTTCTGCCGATCGCGCGCTGCTGGCGCCGCTGGGCGGATCCGCGGACGGCGTGACCGATGCCTTCTCGCATTTACGGGCGTTCGTCAACGTGCAGCGCGGTTGTTCGTACTATTGTACATTCTGCATCGTACCCCACGTACGCGGGCGCTTCGACCACCGGCCTATCGGTGACGTCGTCGCCGACGTTGCGGAAAAGATCGCCGGCGGTGCGCGCGAGGTCATGCTGGTCGGACAGACGGTCAACGCGTGGCGCGATATGGTAGCCGGTGCCGACTTCGGCGATCTCTGTCGCGAGGTCGCGCGCCTGGCCGGCCTCGAGCGCTTGACCTTCATCTCGCCGCACCCCAAAGATTTTAGCGAGAAAATCGTTGCCGATCTCGGCTCGCTCGATTGCCTGAATCCGCGCGTTCACTTGCCGCTGCAGTCGGCTAGCGACGCCGTTCTCCGGCGCATGAACCGAAAATATACGGCGGAGCAGTACGGGCAAAAGGTCGACCTCATTCGGCGCTACCTGCCGCAGGCTGCGATCACGACGGATATCATCGTGGGATTTCCCGGAGAAACCGAGGCCGATTTCGAGGCGACGCTCGACTACGTCGCCACCGGAATCTTCGCGAACGCCTTCACGTTCGTCTATTCGATGCGGCGAGGCACGCCGGCGGCGAACTGGGACCAAGTGCCCGCGGACGTGGCATCGGCGCGCTTCGCTCGTCTCGTGGAAGCGCAAAACGCCTCGACGCTCGCTTACCACGCGCGTAAGCGCGGTACCATTGTTCGCGCGCTCGTTTGCGGAACGTCGAAGAAAGACGCGTCGAAACTCGCGGCCAAAGCGCTCGACAACGTCACCGTCATCGCACCGAAGCCCCCCGACTACGACGACGCGCTGTACGCGCGGGCGCCCTGGCTCAGCGTTGCGATCGAAGAGAGCCGCATCTGGGGGTGCACGGGAACCGTCGTGACGCGAGCGCACCGGTTTTCGGAAAATGGCGTCCCGGTAAAGAGCCCGGCTTTGAGTCTCATCTGAGGCAGGTTCTGCAACCGTGGTGAACGGCACGAAGTACTCGCCGATGCTCGAGCAATACTTCGGCATGAAGGCCAAACACCCCGAAGCCGTGTTGCTTTCGCGCGTCGGCGATTTCTACGAGGCCTACGGCGAAGACGCCGAGACGATCGCACGCGCCTTGCAGATCGCGCTGACGAGTAAAGAGGCCGGCGGAGGAAAACGCGTTGCGATGGCGGGCGTGCCGCATCACGCCCTCACGCAGTATTTGGCGAAGCTCGTGCAGCAGCGTTTCATCGTGGCGCTTGCGGAGCAGCTCGAGCTTCCGCAGCCCAATAAGCTCGTGCGCCGCGAAGTCGTACGGTTGGTCACGCCCGGAACGTTGATCGAAGACCAGCTGCTCGACGGCCGGCAAAACAACTATCTTGCGGCGGTCGCCGCTATCGAAGATACCTTTGCCGTGGCCTACGCCGACGTTTCGACGGGGTTCTGCAGCGCCACGGCGTTCGCGGGTGAAACCGGATACGACGAGGCCATCGCCGAGCTCGGCCGCATCGGGCCATCCGAAGTCGTCGCCGATCTTTCGGCCGGTCTACGCGCCGCGATGGCAACGGCCATCGACGCACTGGGTGCGCGTTTGGCCGCACCGGTGCTCGGGGTCGTGGAGACGCGCGAACGCGGGCCGATCGCCGAGTTCTCGCTCGACGAATCGCTGGCCGTCCATCGCGCGCTCGACGCGCTCGGCGCATTCGTCCGGCGAACCGGCGTCACCAACGGCGACGGCGGGTTGAACGTGCCGCAGTTTTATCGCAGCCAAGCGTTCCTCGCGCTCGATCCCGCGACGCGCAAGAATCTCGAACTGACGCGCGCACAAGGCCAGAATCCGCGAGCGACGCTACTCGCGACCTTGGATCACTGTGCGACGTCGATGGGCTCGCGCATGCTAGCCCGCTGGATTTTGGCTCCGCTGCTCGATCGCGACGCGATCGAGCGCCGGCAAGCGTGTGTCGGCGTCATGCTCGACGAACACGCGCGCCGCGAAGCCGTGCGCGAGCTGCTTCGGGGCTGTTTCGATCTCGAACGGATCGCGCAGAAGGTCCGCTTCCGGCGCGCCGGGCCGCGCGATTTGGCGTCGTTGCGGCGAACGCTCGAAGCGTTGGAGCCGCTTCGCGCCGTTCTGCCGCCCTCGATGGCGGCGATGCTGGTCGAAGTGCCGGAATTCTCGGTCCTGCTGGCCGACCTCCGTGCGACGCTTACCGACGATCCTCCGGCGCTGCTGGGCGATGGAGGCGTGATCCGCCCCGAAGCCAGTGCGGAGCTTGCAGAGTGTTTGCTCCTGCGAACCGACGCCCGCTCCCGGTTATCGGAGCTGGAGGAACGCGAGCGCGAGCGAACCGGCATCAAGACCTTGCGTATCAAATATGCGAGCGCGTTCGGCTACGCCATCGAAGTCAACAAGAATCAGGCAGCCAACGTGCCGGCGGATTACGTCCGCAAGCAGACGTTGACGAACGGCGAGCGGTACGTCACGCCCGAGCTGAAGGATCTCGAACTGGCGATCTCCACCGCGCAATCGCGGCAAGAACGTCTCGAAACTCAACTGTTCGGCGCGCTCTTGGATCGCGTCGCCGCACAGACGGACGCATTGCTGGCCGCCGCCGAAACGATCGCGACCATCGATGCGCTGGCGTCCCTGTCGCAATGTGCGGCCGAGCGCGGCTACGTGAGGCCGTCCTTCATCGAAGAAAGTACGCTCGCCATCGACGATGGACGGCATCCGGTCATGGAAGCCGTTCTCGGCACGAACTTCGTCCCGAACGATTTACGGCTCGAGACCGGCGCGCACCGGTTCGTCCTCTTGACGGGCCCGAACATGGGCGGCAAGTCGACCTATCTTCGTCAGGCCGGCTTGCTAACGATCATGGCGCACATCGGCTCGTTCGTACCCGCGAAAGCGATGCGCTTGGGAATCGTCGACCGGATTTTCACGCGCATCGGTGCCGGCGACGATCTCGCTTCGGGGCAGTCTACGTTCTATATGGAGATGGCGGAGGCAGCGACGATTCTGCGCCGCAGCACGCACCGTTCGCTCCTTCTGATCGACGAAGTTGGGCGCGGCACCGGCACGCTGGACGGCCTGGCGATAGCGCAAGGTATCTGCGAGTTCTTGCTCGGTCTCGAAGAGCAATCCCCGATGGTATTGTTTGCGACCCACTTTCACGAGCTGTGCGCGCTGGCCGAGCATTGGAATCTCGTCGCCAACTATCACATTACGGCGGTGGAAAATACGGCGCGTGGGGGTGCCCCCGTCTTTTCGCATCGCGTTCAACCGGGCAGTTCGTCGCGATCCTTCGGAATCGAGGTGGCGCGCATGGCCGGCTTGCCGGAACCGGTAGTCGAGCGCGCCCAAGAGATTGCCGACGCGCTCTCCGGCCACGCCGACGTCGAAGCCCGGGTTCCACTGCGTAAGAAGATGCCGAAACGTCCGGCGCCCGAGCGCCAGCTTACCTTGCTGCGCAGTGAATCCTAAGCTTTGCGAGTATCACTAGAACCGTGAGCGCATCGTCGATCCGCCTGTGGTTCTGTCTTGCCGTTTCGGTTCTCGCCGCAGCGCTCGCCGATCCGTTGGTCGAGTGCGCCTCGAACGCGGGCTGGTTCGGCACCGGCCCATTTACCGACCATAGTACGCTCGACGTCGTGCCCGCCGTCGCCGCCGGCGGTCTTCTGATTCTTCTGAATCTCGGCATACGAATTCAACGGATCGTTTTCGGTATGCGAACGCCGCTGCGCTCGCTGCTGCACGCGTCGCGCGACGAGCTCGGCGGCGGCATAGTTCGGCTGCTGCCCGCCGCCTTCGCCATGCAAATCGGCGTGCTGTTCCTGATGGAGACGGCCGAGCAGTACGCGGTGTACGGTCACGGCTTGGGTGGGACGATTTGGTTGGGCGCACCGATTGCCGTCAGTCTGGCCGCGCACGCGGCAGCGTGTGTGCTGGTTGCCTTTATCGGGGCCGCGTGCGTACGCACCCTAGCTCGGGCGGCGGCCGGTCTCATTCGGATTATGTTGTCCGCGGTTCGGCTGCCCGTTTGCCCGTTAGCAACGGCGGTGCGCCGCCTCGAATCCGGCACCCGGACCCGGACGCGCTTCGTCCTCGCCGGCTTGGGCGAACGCGCACCTCCCGCATTCCTAGCTTCCTTTCTTTCCTCTCTTCAGCTAGGAGTACGCGAGTGTTTTCTTCATCGTGGGTTCGTTACGTTCTCGTTGCCTTAGCGGGGCTAACGGCCGCGGCCGCAGGTTTTCTGCTCTTTCGCACGCCGCTTCAACGTCAAGTCTCGCAACAGATCGCCGCAGGTACGGCGCAAAACAGCTTCGGACGCAGCAAGTTGAATTTGCTGCTGCTCGGTTATCAAGACGACGAAGCGACGACCGACACCGTCGTTCTCGCACATCTCGACGTCGACCGTCAAACGGCGACGCTCGTGTCGATCCCTCGCGACACGTGGGTACCGGTCCCCGGCGCGGGCATGCAGAAGATCAACGCCGCCTACGCCTATGGAGGCGCCAAAAGCACCGCGAAGGTCGTGAGCGCGCTGCTCGGCGGGATTCCTATCGACGCGACGATCGCGCTGCAGCCCGAGGGCGCGTCGCAAATCGTCGACGCCATTGGCGGCCTCAACGTCGACGTCGACGAGAGCATGGATTACGACGACAATAACGGCGCCCTGCACATTCACCTCAAGAAGGGCGAACAGTATCTCACCGGCAGCCAAGTCGTCGGCTACATTCGCTTCCGTCACGACGCTACCGGCGATTTCGGTCGCGTCAAGCGCCAGCAGCAAATCCTCAAGAACATGATGGATCAGTTGAGCCAGCCGCAGAATTGGGCAAAGCTGCCGCGCATCATGCAGTTCGCACGCAAAGATATGTCGACGTCGCTAAGCGATCAGCAGCTGCTGGCGCTGCTGGAAATCTATCGCAACGTTCCGGACGATAACGTGCGCACGTTCACGCTTCCGAGCAAAGTCGGCTGGGTGGGAGACGCGTCGGTCGTCTTTGCCGATCGGCGCTGGGCGAAGCTCGTCGGCGATCTGCTCTTCCGCGGCGTCGATCCGCCGCAGGACGAGGTGCTGGTGGCAAACGCGTCCGGCAACGCAGACGTCGACAAAACCGTGATCGGCGCTCTTCGCGGAGCGGGGTGGAACGTGCCGACGTTCGTCGATCAGCCGGTTCGCAGCACGAGCTACGTCGTGGGCGAAACGCCGGCCGCGCAACTCTTATCGAAGACGTTTGCGGCCGGCTTGCGCGCGGGGAAGAAAACCACGCTCGTCCTCGGCTCCGACCTGGCACCGGATACGGAGTAGGGAGCTTACAGCGAGTCGAGCACGTCTTGGCCATGACCCTCGACGCTGACCTTGGGCCACACCTTGACGATCGTTCCATCCGCACCGATCAGAAACGTCGATCGCTTTTCCGCGCCGAACGCGTCGTACAGTTTCGACTCCGTATCGGCTAAGAGCGTGAACGGAATGGAGTACTTCGTTTTGAATTTGCGATGCGACTCGACCGAGTCGCGACTTACCCCGACGATCCGGGCGTTTTTTCGCGCGAACTGCGCGAGCAAGTCCCGGAACTGCGAAGCTTCACTGGTTCAACCTGGGGTGTCGTCTTTGGGATAGAACCAGAGCACGAGTGGAGCGCCGACGAGGTCGGTCGTCGATACGGTTTTTCCCTCGTCATCGAGCAAACTGACCGGCGGCATCTTGTCGCCTGAATTGAGCATGGCCGAACCTTGCCGATGGAGGCGGGCCGTTCCTGTGGAAAGAACCGGTCGGCCACGTGAGCATCGTTCAGCTTGATGCGGTCACGATCGGACAGATCGCGGCTGGTGAAATCGTCGAACGGCCCGCGTCCGTCGTCAAGGAGCTGGTGGAAAACGCCGTGGACGCCGGCGCGACGCGCGTCACCGTCAACGTCCTCGGCGGCGGATCGGAATCGATCGAAGTCGTCGACGACGGTGAAGGCATCGCACCGGCCGAGTTGCGCATGTCGGTTCGCAGGCACGCGACGAGCAAGCTTTCCGTTGCAGCCGATCTCGAATCCATTGCAACGCTGGGATTTCGCGGGGAAGGCTTGGCGTCGATTGCCGCGGTCTCGCGATTGGAGATCGTGTCGCGCACGGCCGGCAGCGAGATCGGGTCGCGCATTCTCGCGCACGGCGACGACTGCAGCGATAGCGAGCCGGCGGCTTCGCCCGTAGGTACGCGCGTTCGCGCCGACGCGCTCTTCGAGAACGTTCCGGTGCGGCGCGAATACCTTCGCTCGGCGCAGGCCGAGTTCAGCCGCATCTCGTCGTGGCTTGCGACCTTCGCGCTGGCCTACCCGGCTGTCACCTTCGTCCTCCGCCACGACGGTAAAGAAATTTGGACGATTCCGCAAACGGCAGACGACCGGGAACGCTTGGCGATGGTATTTGGGCGCGAGGCTGCAGGCTGGCTGCTGCCGATACGCTCGGACGCCGCCAGCGCGATGGCGGGCGGCTTGCGAGGTTTCGTCAGCGCGCCCGGACACGACCGGGCCGACCGGCGGATGCAGATACTCTTCGTGAACGGGCGATTGCTGCGGAGCACCCTGCTCGCCGGTGCGTGGACTGCAGCCTACGCGACCTTCGCCATGAGCGGCCGGCATCCGTACGGAGTACTGTTTCTCGATTTGCCGCCGGAACACGTCGATCCGAACGTGCATCCGACCAAGAGCGACGTGCGTTTGCGCTTCGGTCAGCAGGTGTTCGATGCCGTACGGCGAGCGATCGCGTCGACGCTGCACGCCGATGCCGCTTCCCGATTTCGCGAGCACGCCGGCTCCGCAACCGGTGCGCTTTCGGCACTTCCCGATACCGTCGACGCCGGCTTGGCGCACGTTGCTTCGCTTTTCGAGCACGTTCGCGGCGATCCGGACGACGTTCCGGGAAAGCGCACGCGGGTGCTGGCACAACTCCATCGCACCTTTATCGTGGCTACGGACGGCGACGCACTGCTCTTGGTCGATCAGCACGCCGCGCACGAACGCATCGCGTACGAAGCAATCGTCGACCGCGCGCGTCGGGCCGCACCCAGCGAGCCGCTGCTGGTTCCGCTGGTTGCGGAACTCGATGCAGTGCAGAGCGCCGTACTCGAGCGCGTCGTCGAAACGCTCAACGACGGCGGCCTGGAGATCGAGGCGTTCGGTGAAAAAACGTACCGGGTACTTTCTACGCCGGCGGGATACAACGCGCGTCCGTTCGATCTGGCCGGATTCCTGAGCGATCTCAGTGAGGATCCGAAGCAGCGCGACGTCCGCGAGCGGATTTGGGCATCGCTGGCCTGCCACAGCGTCACGGTTGCGGGCGAGCGTCTCGATCATGACGAGATGACGGCGTTGGTCGAACGCCTCGCCCTGTGCCGGAATCCGATGCACTGTCCGCACGGCCGTCCGACCATGGTTCGGCTCGACGCCGGCGCCATCGCACGACTGTTCAAACGAACGTGAGGGAGCGCGTCCTGGTTCTGGCCGGGTCGACGGGGAGCGGAAAAACCGAGCTGGCCGTCGAGTTGGCGCGCAGATTCGACGCGGAAATCGTCGGGGCCGACTCGCGTCAAGTCTACCGCGGCATGGACGTCGGCACGGCGATGCCGACGCCCGCGCAGATGGCGGCGGTCCGCCATCACCTCGTGGGGTTTCTCGATCCGGACGAGCGATATTCCGCCGGGCGCTACGTCGACGACGCAATGCGGGCCGTCACCGGCATCCTCGATCGCGGAAAGCGCGTTATCGTCGCCGGCGGCACGGGGTTTTACATTCGCGCGCTGCTGGGACGCGTCGAGCTCGCGCCGCAACGCGACGAATCGCTGCGCGATCGCCTCGCGTTCGAAGCGCGCCTGCATCCTCCCGAATTCCTCCACGGTTGGCTCGCGCAACGGGACCCGGCGCGCGCGGAGGCGCTATACCCGAGCGATACCTACCGCGTTCTGCGCGCGCTGGAAGTCGCGTTGACGCACGATGCGCACGGCAAGAAAGCCAAACGCACTCTCGCTGCTGCGGGCATCGATGCCACGGTTGTCTTTCTCGACGTCGCCCCGGAAGAGCTAGACGCGCGCATCGCGCGGCGTGCGGATCGAATGCTCGAAACGGGCTTCGTTGAAGAAGCCGAACGCGTCGGCGCCGGCGCTACGGCGGCCAACGCCGTGGGATATCCGCAGGCGCTTGCATTTCTACGCGGCTGGAGTACGTCGCGGGAGTTGCGCGATTTGCTCGTTCGCGCGACGCAGCGCTATGCGAGGCGGCAGCGCGCGTGGTTTCGCGGCGAGCCGGGAACGTTGTGGCTAGCGCCGGACGCGGTCGAACGGGCGGCACGGGAAAACGCCGGATGGTTTCCGAAGGCATCGTAACTATGCCGGTCGGCCTTCAAGACGCATTTCTCGCCGAATGTAAACGGCAAGGCGCTCCCGTGACGGTATATTTGATCAACGGGTTTCAGTTACGCGGAATCGTCAAGGGTTTCGATCCGTTTACCCTGCTGCTGGAGTACGAGCGGAAAACGCACTTGATTTACAAGCACGCCATCTCCACGATTTCGCCGGGCGCGACCGTAGACTTGGAGTCCAAAGAGGTTTCCGTTGCAGCCAACGGTGCGGAAGCCGGCACCGACGTCTGACGTGATCTCCGTCACGAAGATGCACGGATCGTGCAACGACTTCGTCGTCGTCGATCGGCGAACGGCGGATATCGAGGGGCTGCACGAGTTCGCGCGTTGGGCGTGCAATCGCCGGACCGGCATCGGGGCCGACGGATTGATCGCGATCGAGTCATCGGCGACGGCGGACGTTCGCATGCGTATCGTCAATGCCGACGGCAGCGAAGCGGAGATGTGCGGAAACGGCATTCGCTGCGCCGCGCGCTGGCTCGATGAAGCCGGTGAGGGATCGCGGTTTCGATTCGAAACGGCCGCCGGCATCGTGAGCACCGAGATCGTCTCCCGCGAGCCGGAGTATCTCGTACGCGTAACGATGGGGACGCCGCGTTTCACGGCGGTGACGATGCCGTTTCCGGACGAAACCCGAATCGTCGACCTCGGGAATACGCACGTCGTGATCTTCCGCGCCCGCATCGACGACGTGGAACTCGCAATGCTGGCGACGCGCCTGCAGGCGGCAAAGGACTTTCCGAACGGAACCAACGTCCACGTGGCAGTACCCGAGGAAGGAACGCTGCGCGTGCGCCACTGGGAGCGGGGCGTCGGATTGACGCCGGCGTGCGGAACCGGAGCGGTCGCGGCAGCCGCGGCGGCAATCGATGCGAAGAAGCTGGCATCGCCGGTTGACGTCGTCGTGCCGGGCGGACGGCTGGTCGTCGAGTGGGACGGCCGCGGCGCTGCCTCTCT
>JAFAHZ010000064.1 GCA_019236975.1 Vulcanimicrobiota bacterium
GGCGTCGGCGGAACGCTCGTTGCCATTGCAAAGGCGGCGTTTGCCGCACGAGACGCCGGCCGGCCGCTCGGCGTCGAGCTCACCGGCGAAGCGGCGTTCGACGAAACGCCGGGATTCATCGTGGAAGTTTCCGACGAAGCGCGCTTCTTGGAGTTGGCCGGCGATGCGACGGTCCGCCGCGTCGGCACCGTCTCGCAAACGGATCATTTCGTTATCGAGGACGAGTCGCTGCACGTCGGCGACCTGTACGCGGTATGGTCGGCGCCGCTGGCGGAGGTGTATCCGTAACGGTGGGCGCGCGAATCGGCGTTCCGATTTTTCCCGGCACGAATTCGGAAGACGAGACCGTGCAGCTGCTGCGAGCCTGCGGCGGCGACGCGGAGCTCGTGCACTGGTCGCGTGCTCGTACGTTAAGCGACTACGACGCCTACGTACTGTCCGGCGGCTTTGCGTACGAGGACCGTATTCGCGCGGGAGCGATCGCCGCACACGACCGCATGATGGATTTCGTCATCGAAGGAGCGCAGCGCGGTAAGCTCGTTTTTGCCATCTGCAACGGCGCGCAAATCGTCCTGGAAGCGGGGCTCGTTCCGGGGACGGGACCGATTCGACGGCCGACCGCAGCGTTCACGCGCAACGCGCCCGCGCCGCACTTCGTCAACCGGCACGTCTATCTCAAGCTTGCCGTCGAGCCGTCGCGCTGCGCGATCGCGGCGGCGTTGAAAACGGACGATCTCGTGCCGGCGTGGTCCGCGCACGGCGAGGGGCGGCTGGCGGCTTCGCCCGAGCACCTCGAGGAGATCGTCGCCGGGGGACACGTGGCTTTCGTGTACGCGCACCGCGACGGCACAGTCGATGCCGCGGCGGTGCCCAACGGTTCCGCGCTTGGCTGTGCCGGTTTAGTCAATCGCGAAGGCAACGTCTTGGCCATCATGCCCCATCCCGAGCGCGACGCGTGGAACTTCAATCATCTCGACCGCGCTGAAGGCAAGGATCCGCTGGCGCCGTCGGGCGGCGCCGTGCTGTTTCGCAGCTTCGTCGCAGCGGTGACCGGTTAATGGAACGCGTCGTCGCAATCGGGTTGAAGATCCCGGACAACACCGCGTACACAGCATTTGCGACGCTGCGCCGTTTGGGTATCGCGGTGGAGCGGGTGGAACGCTGCGACATCCTGCAGTTCGTCGACGTCGACGGTGAAAGCGACGAAGCGCTGCGCCAACGGGTGGAACGCGACGAAACGCTCTTCAATCCCAACAAACATCGGCTCGCGATTTTGAAGAGCGGCTCCCCGCGGCCCGGAGAGGTCTGGATCGAAACGTTGGGCGAACGGCCGGAAGCCGTTCGGCGGTACGTCGGCTGGCGGCTCTTTAAGGGAAACGAGGCGCTCCCGCGCGAGACCCTCGTCGCGGCGGTGGAAGCGCTGCTCTGCAACCCCGCCATCGAGCGCGCCATTTACTAGAGTCGCGGCCTTGCGACGATCGTTACTTTGTGATACAAAGTAATGGCTTTGTCGACGGAATTCGAACGTGCGCTCTCCGATTTGGCCGAAGTTCGCGACCGGCTCGCGCGCGTGCAGCGTTTCGAAGGGTACTCGGCGCCCGCGGCAGTCGCGAGCGGGATCGTCGCGCTGATCGCGGGTGTCCTGCAAGCACGGTTGATTCCACTTCCGGCCGCGGTCCCGGCCTTGCACCTGTATCTCCAGGTTTGGCTCGGCTGCTTAGGGGCAGGGCTGGCACTCAACTACGGAGCGGTTGCCTTGTGGATGTTGCGCAATCCGCGTCCTGGCGCGCACAGCCAATTTCGCACGGCCGCGCTTTCGATCGCACCGAGCGTCCTGCTTGGCGGTGCGGTCACGGCGGCTCTCGTTTCGCACGGCCTTTTCACGCTGCTGCCCGGTGTGTGGTTCGCCTTTTACGCTATCGGATTGTTCGCGTCGCGCGGTGCGATTCCGAATGCGGCGCTGAGCGTTACCGTCGGATTTGCGGTGCTTGCCGTCGGGTTCTTGGCGACGCCGCTCGAAGCCGTCGCATTGGCATGGTGGGTGATGCCGCTCGGATTTGGGTTCGGACAGCTCGCCATCGGGTACCTATTGTCGCGCGAGCGCGAGCGATGAGCGAAAGTCCCGCGGCATTTTCTTATCCCGGGCTCGAGCGCATCTTTCACGAGCGCGGCCGTCTGGCAATTTGCACGTGCTTGATCGCGCATTCCGGCGGTTTGTCGTTTACCGAGCTGCAGAACGCCTGCGATCTTACGGACGGCAACCTCAACCGCCACCTCCACGCCCTGGCCGAAGTCGGCGTCGTCAAAATGGAAAAACAACGCGGGCAAGGACGCCCCTCGACGCTGTACCGCATTACCAAACGCGGCCGGCAGCGATTCTTGGCGTACGTGGACGAACTGGAGTCGGTCGTGCGCGACGTGCAGGAGCGCTCGCGCGGCGCCGCTTCCGGAAGGCTTGCAACGACGTGAGCGATCGGACGACGCCGCGGCACGTCGCAATCGTTATGGACGGTAATCGGCGTTGGGCGCGCGAACGCGGGTTGCCGGTCGCGCTCGGTTATCGCCGCGGTTTATCGGCGCTCCGGCGCATCGTGCGGGCAGCCCGCGCTGCGGGCATTCCGGTGCTGACCGCGTTCGCGTTCTCCGAAGAGAATTGGCGGCGACCGAGCGGCGAGGTCGACGTCTTGATGCGCCTGTGTCTGCACGCCGCCCGCAACGAGCTGCGCGCGATGGGCCGTGAAGGCGTTCGCGTTCGCCTGTGCGGCCGTCTCGACCGGTTACCGGAGCGAACCCGAAGCGCGCTCGAAGAGCTGGTGGCGCGCACCGCACAGAACGCTGCAATCACGCTCAACCTCGCGATCGACTACGGCGCGCGGCGGGAAATCGGCGATGCCGTTCGGTCGCTGGTGCGCGAGGTAAGCGCAGGACTGCGCGACGCCGATTCCATCGACGAACTTGCGATCGGCAACCATCTCTACACCGCGGGCCTCCCCGATCCCGATCTCGTCGTGCGAACCGGCGGCGAACTGCGGCTCTCTAACTTCTTGCTGTTCCAGTCGGCGTATGCCGAGTTCTGGGCCACGCCGACGTACTGGCCGGATTTCAACGAAGGCGACCTGGCGGAGGCCCTCGCCGACTTCGCGACTCGCCAGCGGAGATATGGAACCTGACTCAGATAAAGGGAAGGATTTTTCAAAAACGGGCGTGCAGTCCGCGATAGTATGAATCGGCCCTACACGATCGCGACACTCGGCTCGCACTCCGCACTTCAAATTCTCAAAGGCGCGCACGACGAAGGCTTCAAAACGCTCGCGATCTCCAATCGCGAGACGGAAAGGCTCTACCGCTCGTTTGCCTTCGTCGACGACGTGATCGTGCTCAACGCGTACTCCGAGTTCATGGGGCTCATGGACGAGCTGAAGAGCCGTAAGTGCATCATCGTACCGCATGGCTCGTTCGTAGCCTACCTCTCGCTCGACGAGCACAAGAAGATGACCATTCCCTATTTTGGGAACAAGGCAGTGCTCGATTGGGAGGCTAGCCGCGAACTGCAGCGCGAGTGGCTCTCGCGCGCCGATTTGAAGCTCCCCAGGCAATTCAAGAACGGCTCGGAGATCGACCGGCCCGTCATTGTGAAACTTTACGGCGCCCAAGGGGGCCGCGGGTACATGTTCATCCGCGACACGCACGATTTCGAAGCGCGCGCCGCGCATCTCAAAGAAGCGTACACGATTCAGGAATACATCATCGGAGTTCCACTCTACATCCACTACTTCTACTCGCCCCTCTCGAACAAGCTCGAGATCATGTCGATGGACCGCCGTTACGAAACGAACGTCGATTCGCTCGGCCGGATTCCGGCTGCCGCACAGGAAGGCATGGACGTCAGCCCTTCGTACGTCGTCGTCGGCAACTCGGCCGTGTCGCTGCGCGAATCGATGCTCGCCGAAGCCCTGCGGATGGGCGACGACGTCGTCAAAGTCAGTCAGGAGATCTGCGGCCCGAAGGGTCTCTTCGGTGCGTTCTGCATCGAGACGATCATCACGCCCGACATCCAGTTTTACGTGATGGAGATTTCGGCGCGCATCGTAGCCGGTACCAACCTCTTCATCGACGGATCGCCCTACTCGTATCTCAACTACTCGGAGCCGATGTCGACCGGGCGCCGGATTGCTCGCGAAATCAAAAACGCACTGCTGACCAACAATCTTCGTTTAGTACTAGATGACACGAGCGTACTTTAAAGCGATAGCTTTCTTCCTCGCGCTTGCCTTAGCCGTTCCGGCGCGGGCGGCGTTCGTTGCCGATCCCGCAGCGCTCTACGAGCAGATGAAGGACGCCTACGCCAAAGGCGAGGCCGCAGGCTGGAATTATCGCTCGCAGGAGATCTATCTCGCCTCGATTCTCAATGCGGGACGCGCTTACTCGCTGCAGCATCCGGAGATGGCAGCGTACGGCGAACTCGCCGGGCTGACGGTGCAGATTGGGGGCGCGCTGCATTACAATCCGCTGACCAATCACGACGGCGCCGTGTGGTGGATCGCCGAAGCCGCCGAGTACGTCAAGCAGCACTCGGAGGATCCGTCGGCCATCGCGCAAGCGCAAGCTATGCTGCTGCGCGTGAACTCCGAAGACGATCCCGAACAGCTGGCGCGCTATGCGGACGAGGATGCGGCGGCAAACGTTCGCACCTATCCGGGAGACGTCGACGCCATGCTGCAGCAGGTCGAAGCCGACTGGCGCGGCTGGCTGCTGACGCGCGATCCCGCGTGGCGCTCGCTGGCACTGAAACGTTCGGCGGATCCGTCGTTCCCGGTCGCGCATCTGCCGACGAACTGGGGTAACGAGCTCATTGCCGCGGCCAATGCCGCGGCTCCCGGGCAGGACGGCTATACTGCCGACGATGCCAAGAATGCCGCAACACTCATCGCGCGCATCCGGGCCGTCGATCCCATCAGGGTCATCGCCAGCGTTACCGCGGTGCCGCACGACGTCTATCTCTCCACGCTCGCGCCGGCCGACGAGTACTTCGGACACAGAGAGATGTCGGTGCTCGAGATTCAAAACCGGCTCAAGCACATCAACTTTATGCTCGATTATAACTACGGCAACCGCGAAAGCGCCGAGACGGCGGGCGTCGCCGATTCAATCGACAGCATGCAGAAGATCTACCCGCGCGACCGCGACCTGCCCATGCTCCTCTACTGGTGTTACACCACCGCGCAGCGCATGGACGACGCCGTTGCCAAGAAGACGGCGGCACACCTAAAAGCGGTGCTGACCGTCGAGTATCAGGACAGTCCGCAAGCGCGCAAGCTGCTCACCGGCACGTC
>JAFAHZ010000085.1 GCA_019236975.1 Vulcanimicrobiota bacterium
CTCGACGACAAAGAGCACAAGCGGCTCGTTCCCATCGAAGGCCAACCGCCGAACCTCTTGCGGTTGCCGAGCGGGTGCAGCTTCGCGGCCCGTTGCCGCTATCGCATGCCGATCTGCGACGAACCGGTCCCGCTCTTCGACTTCAAAGACGGACACGTGGCGCGTTGCATGCTTTATGACCGGCGCACGGAGAGCTACCGGACGTTGCCGGTGGAAAGCGCGCCGACGGTATCGCTCGACGCCGTCGCGGAGATCGTGACGTGAGCACGAACGGCAAGAGCGACCTGCTCGTCGTTCAGGGTCTGTTCAAGTATTTTCCGATCAACGCGGGCGTCTTCTCGCGGCACGTCGCCGACGTGCGCGCGGTCGACGGCATCGATCTCGCCGTCCGGGCCGGCGAAACGATGGGTCTGGTCGGTGAGTCGGGTTCGGGGAAGACGACGGCCGGCCGCGTTATTTTGCGGCTGACGCCGGCGACCAAAGGCACGATTACCTTCGACAATCAGGACATCACCAAATTGTCCGGCGCCGGCCTGCGTTCGCTGCGCAAAGAAATGCAGATCATCTTCCAAGATCCGTACGCGAGCCTCAACCCGCGTATGACGGTCGGCGCGATCATCACCGAGCCGCTCGAGATCCACGGCATCGCCAAAGGCAAAGCGGCCGAAGAGCGCACGCAGGAGCTGCTGAAGATGGTCGGTCTGCAGCCGTATCATGCGAATCGTTATCCGCACGAGTTTTCGGGCGGGCAGCGGCAGCGCGTCGGCGTCGCCCGGGCGCTTGCGGTCGGTCCCAAATTCATTGTCGCCGACGAGCCCGTCTCGGCGCTGGACGTCTCGATTCAAGCGCAGGTCATCAACCTGCTCGAGGACCTGCAGCAACAACTGGGCCTCACGTACTTGTTCATCGCGCACGATCTGTCGGTCATCCGGCACATCGCCACCCGCGTCGCCGTGATGTACGTCGGGAAAATCGTGGAGCTCGCCGACCGCGATGCCCTCTACGAAAACCCGCTGCATCCGTACACGCAGTCGCTCCTCTCCGCGGTGCCGATCCCGGATCCGGTCAAGGAGCGTCAACGGAAGCGAATCGTGCTCAAAGGCGACATTCCTTCACCCGTAAATCCGCCGCCGGGATGCCGTTTTCACACCCGCTGCCCGGTCGCGTTCGAGCGCTGCAAAGTCGAAGTTCCGCCGCTTACCGATTACGGTGGCGGACATTTCGCAGCGTGTCATTGGGTGGAAGAACACGGCGGAAAAGCGCCCGACGTTGCGTCGTCGGCATCGGCGATAGCGGTGTAAAAAAAGAGAGCGGTTCGTGAGAACCGCTCTTTTCACTATTTCTTCTTGCGGCGTCCGCCCTTACGGCGACCCTTCTTGCGTCCGGCTTTCTTGCGTCCGCCCTTTTTACGTCCGCCTTTCTTTTTACGTCCGCCCTTCTTGCGTCCGCCCTTCTTTTTGCGTCCGCCTTTGCGTTTCGAGGCGCCCTTCTTACGGCCGCCCTTGCGGCCTTTCTTACGGCCACCGGCCGCTGCCGCGGCCTTCTTCCGGCGACGACGCTTCTTGCGTGCCGGAGCGGGCGGTACGGCGCCCATCATTTGTTCGTCCATTACTCCTCCGAGTCGGAAAAGGTTGTGCCGTCCGTCAAGCGGCGACACAGTTGCTTGCATCGTACACCGGAGCGACATTTTATGCAACTTTTGTCGTTCAGTGTGAACGGCTTCCTCGACACCCTCTTGACGCTGGCGCTATACTGAGGGCGTTTTTTTACGGGGCAGGACGCTCCATTTTCTCAGGGAGGCTAGCAGCTTGGCGAGGCCGCTCATTATCGTCGAATCACCGACGAAAGCGCGCACGATCAAGAAATTCCTACCGGGGCGATACGCAGTGAAAGCCTCAGTGGGTCACGTTCGCGATCTCCCAAAGAGCACGTTGGGCGTCGACGTCGAGAACGGCTTCGTCCCCAAATACCTCACTATTAAAGGGAAGGGCGAGATTATCAAAGAGCTGCGCTCCGCCGTGAAAACGGCGAGCGACGTGTATCTCGCGACCGACCCCGACCGCGAAGGCGAGTCGATCGCATGGCATTTGGCCGAGCTGCTCAAGCTGCAGCATCCCAAGCGAATCGAGCTGCACGAAATTACCAAAGACGCGACGCTGGCGGCGCTCAAGAATCCCCAAGAGATCGACGTCTCGCTGGTCAACGCGCAACAGGCACGGCGCATCCTCGATCGCCTCGTCGGCTATAAAATCTCGCCGCTCTTGTGGGCGAAGCTGCGCGGTGGACTTTCCGCCGGACGGGTGCAGTCCGTTGCCGTGCGCCTGATCGTCGACCGGGAGCGCGAGATCGGGGCATTCGTCCCCAAAGAATACTGGTCGATTACGGCACAACTTGCGCCGCAGAGCGTCGAGCAAACGTTCCCAGCCGAGTTCTACTCGCGCGACGGCGAGCGTATCGAGATCCCGAATCAGGCGCTGGCCGACGAGATCGTTGCCGCGGTGCAACACGCACCGTGGCGCATCGCCAGCATTCGTCAGCGCGAGCAGCGCCGAAATCCGGCGGCTCCGTTCACGACATCGACCCTCCAGCAGGATGCCTCGCGGCGGTTGCGCATTCGCGTGCGCCGCGTGATGCAGATCGCGCAAGCGCTGTACGAAGGCGTCGATCTGGGCGATGAAGGCACGGTCGGTCTCATCACCTACATGCGCACCGATTCGACGCGTATCGCCGACGCCGCGCGTGAAGCCGTTCAGGGCTACATTGCGGCGACGTACGGTAAGGATTTCGTCGGCCCGTATCGTGCGCCGAAGCTACGCGAAGGCGCACAAGACGCGCACGAAGCGATTCGTCCGACCGCAGTCGAGCGCACGCCCGAGCGGATGGCAAAATTTCTCAAGCGTGACGAGCTGCGGCTGTACACGCTGATTTGGGAGCGCTTCGTTGCCTCACAGATGGCGGCGGCGGTTTACGATCAGACGACCGTCGACATTGAAAGCAAGGGTGGGGGCCACACCCATATCTTCCGCGCAACGGGCAGCATCCTGAAGTTCGCCGGCTTCACCGCGGTGTACGACGAGAGCACCGATGAGGCCGCACCGGCGAAAGCCAAGAACGGCAAGAACGCGCGTCCGCGCGTGATGCTGCCGGTGCTCGCCAACGACCAGACACTCGATTTGCGCGGGATCGAGCCGAAGCAGCACTTCACGGAGCCGCCTCCGCGCTACACGGAAGCGACGCTGGTGCGCGCGCTCGAGGAAAACGGTATCGGACGGCCGTCGACTTACAGCACGATCGTCGAGACGATTCAAGCCCGCGGCTACGTCGAACAGCTCGAACGCCGGTTCCATCCGACCGAGATCGG
>JAFAHZ010000017.1 GCA_019236975.1 Vulcanimicrobiota bacterium
CAACGTCGTCAAAGATCAAACGAGCGACGTCGGGTACGTTCGCATCAAATCGACGCTCGCGCAACCGGCATCGCCGGCGATCCCGTCGCCGTCAGCATCCCCCTAACGCGCATGCGCCTCCAGGAACGGCCTGATGATGCGCATCGGGGTTGCAAACCCGATTGCGTGCTCTTCTTCGAAGCGTGACTCGGCGATGCCGACGACCTTGCCGTCGGTCGTGAAGACGGGCGCACCGCTTTCGCCCGGAATGATCGGCAGGTCCAACTCGATTGCTTCGTCGCTCCTTCCGGCGTCGCGAACGCTCGCGACGTGCCCGGTATAAATGGAAGCCGTGGTACCGAGCCCCTCGTCCACAAACGCGTCCGGAATCGGGTAACCGAGCATACCAATGGTTTCGCCCGGCACGACCGCGCGCGAATCGCCGAGCGCTGCCGGAACCGCGTTTTTCACACCGTCGACCTCGAGCAACGCAAGATCGTCTGCTTTGTCTACCGCGACCACGCGTGCGCTCTCGAGATGCGTCGCGTCGCCGACGCGCGCCCGGAGATTGCTGGCATCGTCGATGACGTGTTTGGCCGTGAGCATGCGCGTTCCCCACGGGCCGCTCTGCACGACCAGCGCGGTTCCATACGCGTCGTCGAGCTTGCCGTGCAGGCGAGGGTCGGCCGATGGGGCGCGCATCTGCAAGAACGCGACGCTCGGATGCAGCTCGCGATAGAGCGTGGCGAAATCGTGCGGGTGCGCGCAACCTCCGAGCGCGAGCATGAAGATCGCGGCGAGCGCTTTCATCCTAGCCGGGCAGCGAGCGCCGCGCGCAGCTCGCCGATGCCGTCACCGGTTCGCGCGCTGACTTGAAAGGCGTCGCGGGGAAGGTTTCGTGTTGCACGGTCGGTCTTGTTGAAGACTTGCAATACGGGTTTGTCGGAAAGCCCCAGCTCGGCGAGCGTCGCTTCGACGCTCTTCTTCTGGCGTTCCCAATCCGGATTGGACGCGTCGATGACGTGCACGAGCATCGTCGCGGCCTCTAGCTCCTCAAGTGTCGCGCGAAACGCGTTAACAAGCTCTTCGGGTAACTTCGTGATGAAGCCGACGGTATCCGCGAGACGCACCGTGCGCTCGTCGGCAATCCACGCGCGACGCACGAGCGGATCGAGCGTCGCAAAAGGTTGATCCGCGACGAAAGCGTCGCGACTGCTCACGAGACGATTGAGCAGCGAGCTCTTACCGGCATTCGTGTAACCGACGAGCGCGACGAGCGGCTCGCGTCCGTTAGCGGCGCGCCGATTCGCGCGTTGTTTGCGGACGTCTTCCAGCGCGCGCCGTAATGTCGAAATGCGCCGTTGAATCTGGCGCCGATCGGTTTCAAGTTTCGTTTCACCCGGGCCGCGCGTCCCGATACCGCCTCCCAGGCGCGATAGCGCGGTCCCGACGCCGATGAGATTGGCTTGGCGATAACGCAGCTGCGCGAGCTCGACCTGCAACTTGCCCTCGCGGCTGCGCGCGTGCTGCGCAAAGACGTCCAAGATCAGCATATTGCGATCGATGATTTGCAGCGGGACGATCTTCTCGAGATTGGCGCGTTGTCGCGGGCGCAGATCGTTGAATACCAAGAGCGCATCGGCCCCCGTCGATTCTGCGACTGCCGCAATTTCGCGCGCTTTGCCGGCGCCGACCAGCGTCGCCGGATCGACGCGGCGCAATCTTTGCGTGACTTGGCCCGCGATCCGAGCACCGGCCGCAAGGGCCAGCGCCGCAAATTCCTCGAGCTGCGGTTCGAGCGGCGACTCGGGTTCTTGGAGGTCGACGGCGACGATGAGTGCCTTCAAAGCCCCCTTACTATAGCAAAGCGAAGGCGAGCAGCATCCCGTCTTCGCGTCGCACGGCGATCGGCACGCCGTATGCGCGGGTGAGCAGCCCTTCCTCAAACACGCGTTCCGGCACGTCGAACGCCAGCAGTTTTCCGTCGCCGAGCAGCGCGATGCGATCCGCATGCGCGGCGGCAACGTTCAAATCGTGGACGACGATCGCGACCGCAACGCCCTCGTTCGCGAGCTGGCGCAACAACGCGAGAATACGGGCGGCGTGCGGCAGATCGAGATGGCTCGTCGGCTCATCGAAGAGCAGGTTCGGCGCTTGCTGCGCGAGCGCCAGCGCAACCCACACACGCTGGCGTTCGCCGCTCGAGAGCGCGTCGAGCGCACGTTCTGCACAACCGGCGAGCTCCGTACGTGCGAGCGCGGCGTCGACGATCGCATCGTCTTCCGGCAGCGGCGTCCATCGCCACCAGGGACGATGCGGAAGCCGTCCCTGCGCAACCGCCTCGCGAACGCTGACGTTCGGCAACGGCGCATTGTCGACTTCGATGAGCGCAACGTGACGCGCGCGCGCCTGCGCGCCAAGCTGCGTCACCGTTTCACCGTCGACCTCGATCGCGCCGTGTGCCGGCGCGTGCAAACCACCGAGCGAACGCAAGAGCGTCGTCTTTCCTGCACCGTTCGGACCGATGATCGCGAGCAACTCACCCGCACGGAGCTGCAACGACACGCCATCGAGCACGATGCGGTCGTCGTAACTCAGCTGCAGATTGCGTGTGTCGATCATATCGCTTTTGGCCGCGTCATCATCAAGTAGAGGAACGCCGGAACGCCCAGAATCGACAACAGGATTCCGAGCGGCAATTCCGTCGGCGGCGCCGCGGTGCGCGCGATCGCGTCGGCGAGGATGACGACCAGCGCACCGATCGGAATTGCGGCGGCGATTGACCAGCGCACGTCGTGGCCGACGAGCGCGCGTGCGATGTGCGGCACGATCATCCCGACGAAGCCGATGATTCCCGAAACGCTGACCGCGGCCGACGTCAGCAGGCAGATCGCGACGATCACGATCCAGCGGGTGCGATCGATGTCGACGCCGAGCGCTTGCGCGCGCCGCGCGCCGAGCCGCATCGCGTTGAGCGCCGGTACTGCGGCGAGCGCAAGCAGCGCGCCGATCGCCGCGTACAGCGACGCCCACCCAAGATCGCTCCATCCGTGGCCGGCGATGCTGCCGCCGAGCCATGCCAAGATATTCAGCGATACCGGTCCCGACGGCGTGAGCAAGATGACGAGCGTCGTGAGGCCGACG
>JAFAHZ010000242.1 GCA_019236975.1 Vulcanimicrobiota bacterium
TCCGGCGTTACCGCAGCGAGCGCTTGTGCGAGGGTTTCTCCGGCGGGCGGCGCTGCGCGCACGGTCCCGGCGGCCAGGTGTCCGAGCAGCGCGGCAATCTCGTCGCCGGCGTTCACCGGCACGTTCAGCGTCACGCGCTCGCGCGGCGGCAATCCCATGTCGGCGCGAAGGTTGCGAATTCGCTCGCTGGCATCGCTGACGAGTGCGAAGCTTGCGGCGGCGTCGCGATCGACCGGCACCTCCAACGGATCGGGCCACGTGGCGGTCATGATGGTCTGACCGTCGTGCGGGAGGGCGAGCCAAATCTCTTCGCTGATGAATGGCTCGATCGGATGGAGGAGCCGCATCGCGTTGTTCCAGACGAACGAAAGCACGGCACCGCGCGTTTCGCCGTTGTTCGGCATCTTGGTGGCTTCGAGATACCAGTCGCAAAATTCGTACCAGATGAACCGCCAGAGCGTCTCGGCAGCGGATCCGAACTCGTACGCGTCGAGTGCCGCCGTTACGGCAACGATCGTGTCGTGAAGCCGCGTGAGAATCCAGCGATCCGCGAGCGTCAGCGCTTCGGGTTGCGGCAGCGTCATCGCCGCCGGCAGCGGTTCGGGAAGCGCGAGCATGTAGCGCGTGGCGTTCCAGATCTTGTTATTGAAGTTGCGAGCTTCCTCGGCGCGAGCTTCGGAATACCGCATGTCTTGCGACTCAAGGCGCATCTGCCTCAGAATCGAAAGCCGGAACGCGTCGGCGCCGTATTTATCGGCGAGTTCCATCGGATCGATGGCGTTTCCGAGCGACTTCGACATCTTGCGCCCTTGTGCGTCGAACACCAGCGGCGTGATGACGACGTCGCGAAAAGGCACTTCGCCCAGGAAGCGGATGCCCAGCATCACCATGCGCGCGACCCATAAGAAGATGATCTCCGATGCCGTGATGAGGACTTGCGACGGATACCAGCATGCGAGTTCCGGCGTTTCTTGCGGCCAACCGAGGATGGAAAACGGCCAAAGACCGCTGGAGAACCACGTATCGAGCGTATCGGGGTCTCGTACGAGCCGCTCGGGTTCCGTCTGGTAGTCGCGGCGCGCTATGTCGAAGGCTTCTTCTTCCGTTTCGGCGACGATCGGCGTGTCGTCCGGCAAATACCAAACGGGCAGCCGGTGACCCCACCAGATTTGCCGGGAGACGTTCCAATCGCGAATGTTCTCGAGCCACTGCTCGTACGTTCGTCCGCGGCCCTCCGGGAAAAAACGTAAGCGGCCCTCTCGATACGCTTGCAGCGCCGGCGCCGCGAGCGATTCCATCTTCACGAACCATTGAAGGGAGAGCAGCGGCTCGATGACGTCGCCCGTGCGCTCGCTCACGGAAATGGCGTGACGGTACGGCTCTTCCTTAAGGAGTAACTGCTTGCGGCGGAGGTCTTCGACGATACGCGCGCGCGCCTCGAAACGATCGAGCCCGTCGTAATGACCGACCGGGACCTCTAAGCCGCTGATTCGTGCGCGCAAATCCATGATCGACGGCATGGGCAGCTCGTGCCGCAAACCGATTTCGTAATCGGTGGGATCGTGCGCGGGCGTGACCTTTACGGCGCCGGTACCGAACTCGGCGTCGACGGACTCGTCGGCGATAACGGGGATCTCGCGATCGAGGAGCGGGGGTACCAGCACGCGTTTGCCGACGAGCGCGCGATAGCGTTCGTCGCCGGGGTGCACGGCGATCGCTACGTCGCCTAAGATCGTTTCCGGCCGGGTCGTCGCTACGGTAATGCCCTGCGACGGATCGCCCGCCATGGGATAAAAAACGTGCCACAAGGTCGCGTCGCGCTCGACGTGATCCACCTCTGCATCGGAGACCGTCGTCTTTCCCTTGGGGTCCCAGTTGACGAGGCGCGTCCCGCGGTAAATGAGCCCGTCGCGGTACAACTGCACGAATACCTTGCGGACCGCCGCCGAGAGGCCTTCGTCCATCGTAAAACGCGAGCGCTGCCAGTCGGGGCCGAAACCGAGCACGCGGAACTGCTGGTCGATCTCACCGCCGTACTTGCGCGACCACTCCCAGGCCCGTTCGACGAATCCTTGGCGCCCGAGCTCCTCGCGCGTAAGGCCTTCCTTGGCCATTTCGCGCACGATGACGGCTTCGGTTGCGATTGCGGCGTGATCGAGTCCCGGCAGCCAGTCGGCGTTGTCGCCGAGCATGCGGTGGTAGCGCGTGAGCACGTCCATCGGCGTGTACGTCGAGCCGTGACCTAAGTGAGCTCGGCCGGTGACGTTAGGCGGTGGCATGCAAATGACGAACGCCGGTCGTGCCGGATCGGGTTCTTCGTGGAAGTATCCGTTGGCTTCCCAATGACGGTAAAGCCGCGGCTCGACCGCCTTCGGATCGTAGTTTTTTGGAAGGTCCATGGATAGGCGCCTGAAGTTGGCGCCCGCCGGTCAATTCGCCTGGCGTTCGCCGAGCGATGCGCTGAGGGACTGGATGAGCACCTCGCGCTTATCTTCGTCGGAAGCGGCACTGTAACGCGGGTAGTCGCCGGCTAACATGGCCTCCAGGCCGTCCGCGATCAGGCGTTGCGATTCGGGCGACGGGCCGCCACTGCTTCCGTCTCGGGTAATCGGCCGCAAGGCGCCGTCGATCAAATCCGCTTCGAGCAGCCGCAAGAGGGTCTTTTCGCAGGGCTGAAGCCGATAGACGTTGCGGTGCGCGCGCGTTCCGGGGAACGACTGCCGCACCCGCTCGATGAAACACAGTTCCTCGAGCACCGCGAGCGCTTCGAAGACCATCGACGTGCTGTACAATCCCAAGTCACCGCGGATCTGGTCCGTCGTCGGATGACACGAGTCTTTTTGGCTGCACAGCATGGCGAGGTACGCGTACATGCAGACCTGCCGCGGATTGAGGATTTGGAAAAGAAACGCGCTCCACCACGCGGGGATGGGCGCGAGGGGATGGCAGTCGCTGCCTTCATGGTCGTC
>JAFAHZ010000044.1 GCA_019236975.1 Vulcanimicrobiota bacterium
GCGCGAAGGCGTGCTGGTGATGCCGGCCGAGCCGTTCTATCCGACGCGCAGCGGACCGCCGGCGCTTCGTTTGTCCTTCGGCCACCTCACGATCGACGACGCCCGCGAAGGCGTCGCTCGTTTGAGCCGCGCGTTTTCCAAACTGTCAGTATGAGCCCCCAATTGTCATCCTGAGCGCAGCGAGCGCAGCGAGCGAAGTCGAAGGACCACAGCGCAGCGAGCGCTCCTGTTGTCATCCTGAGCGCAGCGAGCGCAGTCGAAGGACAGCGCAGCGAGCGCTCCTGTTGTCATCCTGAGCGCAGCGAGCGCAGCGAGCGAAGTCGAAGGACAGCCGCGACCTACGCTACGCCGCGTCGTCGCCGAACGGAGAACGATCGGACAGCCTCGCTTTCCGCCTCGGGTTAGCGAGTGCTCCAATGAGCTTCCAATCGCCGCGGACGAGCGCGCTTTTTTTGGCATGACTCCAACCCTTGAGTTTTTTCTCCGACGATATCGCATCCCAGACGTCATTGAAATGCTCGCTATAAACGAGTACGACCGGTCTCCGGCTAAAGGTGTAGCAACCCGGGTCGAGACCTAAGTTGTGCTCCGCGATGCGACGATCTCCGTCGTTTGTCATTCCGACGTAATAGGTGCCGTCGGTGCAGCGAACCATGTAGACGAAATAATCTTTCATATCGTCCCTCTGCTTCCGGCGATGGCAATGGCTAGTGGCGGTCCTTCGACTTCGCTCGCTGCGCTCGCTGCGCTCAGGATGACAAAGCGCTTCGCGAGCTGCGCTGTGGTCCTTCGACTTCGCTCGCTGCGCTCGCTGCGCTCAGGATGACAACAGGTTCGCGAGCTGCGCTCAGGATGACAAGGGGCGGCGGGAGGCGAGCGCCTTCTCTTCAAGGCGTATGCGGTACGAGAGTAGAGCGGCGTTGAGAAACGAGAAGACGATGGCGATTTCGAAGGCGTGAAAGGCCAGCGGCAGAATGGCGGTCTCCGCGCACACGACGACGTAGTTGGGATGGCGAAAGAACCGGTACGGGCCGGTTCGGATCAGCGGGGCACCGGGAACGGTGACCACGCGCGTCGTCCAGTACTGGCCGAGCGTCGCAATCGTCCATAGACGCAGCGGCTGCAGCGCGAGATACAGCAGCAGCAGCCACCAATTCGGCGGCGTTTGCGGTGCGACGAACGCGAGCATCGAAACGAGCCACGCCGCATGCAGCAGCACGATCAGCGGATAGTGCGCGGCTCCGATCTCGACGCCGCCGTTAGCCAATAAGCGCTGCGTATTTCGCTGCGCGTAAAATAGTTCGGCCACACGCTGCAGCCCAACCAGTGCGAGGACGACCCACAGCCACGACATAGACGTGTCCTTCGACTTCGCTCGCTGCGCTCGCTGCGCTCAGGATGACAATTGGGGCCGCTCGCTGCGCTCAGGATGACAATTGGGGCCGCTCGCTGCGCTCAGGATGACAATTGGGGCCGCTCGCTGCGCTCAGGATGACAGCGGGTTCTCGAGCAGCGTAAAGCCGGCCGTAAAGCCCGGCCCGAGAGCGCTGACGAGCGCCCGGCGCCAGTGCGACGCGCCGTTATGTAGCGCGCGGTCCAATACGAACATCACGGTGGCGGCCGACATGTTGCCGTAGTCGCGAAGGACGTCGCGCGATTCGCTGAGGGCGCCGGGTTCGAGTTCGTAGGCGGTCTCGAGCGCGTCGAGCACTTTGGCGCCCCCGGGATGACACACGAAACGATCGATATCGCACAGCGCCAAACCGCGATCGGCAAGGAAACCAACGGCAACGTCGTGCAGCTCGGTCGTGACCAGATCGGGAATGTCGCGCGAGAAGATCGCTTTGAGGCCGTCTTCGGTGACGTCCCAACCCATGACGTCCAAACTTTGCGGCCACGTCCACTCACCGCCTCCGACGATCGCGGGGCCATCGAGGTCGGTACTCAACAGTGCCGCCGCCGCTCCATCGCCGAAGAGCGCGGTGGCAACGATGTTGCTCTTCGAGAAGTCGTCACGCCGAAAGCAGAGGGCGCACAGCTCGACGACCAACAGCAGCACGAGCGATCCCGGCTTGCTTTGCGCCATCGTTGCGGCGCGCGCCAAACCGATCGTGCCGCCGCCGCATCCCAATCCGAAAATCGGTAAGCGCGCGATATCGCGCCGCAGGCCCATGCGCTCCATCAGCAATGCGTCGAGGCTTGGCGTCGCGATACCGGTCGTGGAGACGGCCACGATGGCGTCGATTTCTTCGGCCTTGCGACCCGCAGTATCGAGCGCGTCGCGAGTCGCGCGCTCGAGCAGTCCGACCGCCGAATCCAAATAAATGCGGTTGCGTTCGGGCCAATCGTGAGTCCGCTCGTACCATTCGATCGGTACGCACGAATAACGGCGCTCGATTCCGGCGTTGCCGAACATCGGCAGCATGCGAACGATCTCGCGCGAGCGCGGACCGAGCGCGAGTTCGACGCGGCGTACGATATCGTGTTGATCCAGCGCAAAGGGAGGCACTGCCGTTGCGATCGACGCAATCCGCGCTGGATTGCCTACCATACGAGCATAACTTTGCAATTCTGCAGCAGGGTACCCGCGGCTCGCATCCGTAATGCCTTACCTCCCGTGACGTTCAGATCATTCGCAGCGGCCGCGACGGCGGCCGTTTTGTTGGGCGCAGCCCCTCGACCCGCTCCGCTCATCGTGTACAGCGCCCCCGCCGGCGAGCGACCTGCAGGAGCCGACGCCGTCCATCCGACCAACGCGATTCTCCCCAGCGGCCGCATCGCTGCCCCCGCGGGGCAGAGCGCCTTCGTCGGGACCAACCCGTTGGGCATGGCGTTGTCGCCCGACGGACGCTCCATCATCGTCACCAACGACGACGATCGCACCGGCGGCTTGCCGATCCCGAATACCGAACCCCCGCCGGCCATCGGATACTCCCTTGCCGTCATCGACACCCAAACGATGCAACTCACCGGGGTATACCGGGGTGGCGGCGCCTTCTACATGGGCGTGGCTGCCGTTCGCGACCCGCGGGAACCCGGGCGGATTCTCGTGCTTGCCTCCGACGCCGGGAGCGGCACCATCCGCGTCTTTACGCTGGATTCCGGCAACCTGACGCCCTACGGCGACCCCATCGCTCTCCCGGCGGGCCCGCTGGGGCACGCGTTCCCCGCCGGTATCACGGTCGAGCCGAACGGCCGTTACGCCTACGTGGCAGACAACTTCGGCGACGCGGTGGCGGCGATCGACCTGTCGACGCGCACCGCCGTACGGAGTTTTCCCGTGGGCGATTTCCCGTTTTCCGTCGCTGCCGGGGCGGGCCACCTCCTGGCCACTTCGCCAGGCTTAGGCGACTACCGCGCGCTCGGTTCCCCCCAGAAGCTGCCGCAGTTCGCGGCGCCGCCGGTGAATCCGGACCGCTCGTCGGCACTCTCGGTGATCGAGCTGGCCGGGACTGGTGATGTTGCCGGAGACCCGTCCATCGTGCGCATGGATAATCCGCCCGACGGAACGCAGCTCGTCGGAGGTGCGCTGCCGGGAACGATCGTGCTGACGCCCGACGGCCGCGAAGCGTACGTCTCGCTCGCCAACGTGGACCGGGTGGCCGTCGTCTCGCTGCAAGGGCCCCCGCGCGTCGTCCGCGGTCTCGACTTACGCCTCTTTCCCGATGCTCCGTTCGGCGCACAGCCGACCGGCGAAGCGCTCAGTCCCGATGGCAAGCGGCTGTACGTCGCGCTTTCCGGCCTCAACGCCGTGGCGGTGCTCGATGCCCGCGCTCCGGCGCGCTATCGCTACGGTCTCATTCCGACTGCGTGGTATCCGACGGCGCTCGCGCTGTCGCCCGAAGGCCGCTTTCTCTATATTCTCGACACCAAGGGCGTCGACGGCTGGGGTCTGCTGCAGAAGATCGATTTGAAGAAGACGTCGCTCGTGCGCACGACGCTCGACACGCTGCGCTTCAATCGCACGCCGGCGGTCGCGAAATTCGATCCCGTCATCCCGCCGTTGCGTTCGGAGAAGCGCAGCACCGCCATCGATCACGTCGTCTACATTCAAGTTGGAACGCAGACGTACGACGCAATGCTCGGCGACTTGAACGACGCCTCGGGCACGGCCCACGGGAACGGCTCGCCCGCGTTGACGACCTACCCGGAAAACGTCACGCCGAACTTGCACGCGCTCGCGCGCCGGTACGGGCTCGCCGACAACTTTTACGCGCCCGACGACAATCTCGACGCCGCCGGCACGTACGCCACCGGCGGACAAGCGACGCTGTATACCGAGCTAACCTCAGCGGTAGCGTCGATTCGCGCGCCGCTCGTCCCACACGGCGACGACCCGGAAAGCTACGGCCGCGCGGGCTATCTCTTCAACTCGCTGGCGCGCGCCGGTTTGTCGTTTCGCGATTACGGCGGATTGCTGCGGCTCGCCGGTTATAGCGACGGCAGCTATCGCTTCGACGTCCCCGCGCTAGCCGGCTTGGCAAATAACGTCGACGCGGACTACAGTCCGTGGAATCCCAAAGTCGACGACGCGAAGCGTGCGGCGGAGTTCGTGCGCGACATGCAGCGCTACGTTAGCTCGGATAGCGTGCCGGCCTTTACGTTCGTAGCGATTCCTACGGGCCCGACGCAAGGGGGCGTGGCCGGAGCCGATCGAGCGCTCGGGACGATCGTCGATTTCATTTCGCACACACCGCACTGGAGCTCGACGGTCGTGTTCGTCGTTCCCGAAGGCGCGGCCGACGGCGCCGACCACGTCAACGCGCTGCGCAGTTACGCGGTCGTGGTTTCGCCGTTGGCCAAACGCGGCTACGTCGGGAAGGCGCATCTGAGCGTGCCGAGCGTCGTGAAGACCGAAGAAGAGATACTGGGCCTGCCTCCGCTCTCGCTGAGTGACTTGCTCGCGACCGATATGGCGGATTTTTTCACCGACGCGCCGGTCGTCGAGCAGTACCAGGCGCTGCACTAGACGTCCCGAAAGAGGCGGGCATGGCCGGCAAATCCGCACCACACTTCGGACCTCGTCTCATCGGCTCGCCGACCGGTACGCTGCGCGCCGCGGTGCTCGTCAAGCCCAACCGCAGCATCGAGCGATCGAAGCCGCTGCCGGGCGAGCCGGGAACCGTGTATCCGTGGGCGCTCGAACAGCACCTGATCTTACGCAAGACGCTGGAATACTTCGGCGTGGAAACAGTGGTCGTCGACGCGCACGCCGAGGACCCGTACGAGGTATCGATCGCCGATGCCGCGGTTGCGTTTGAAGACGGCGCGGTACTGATGCGTCCGACGTCGATGACGCGCCGCGCGGAAGCCGACCGCCTGAAGGCGGAGTTCGCGCACATCGACGTTCCACTCGCCGGGCACATCACGGCTCCGGGATTACTCGACGGCAGCGATATCGTTCTTGCCGGCACGACGGCGTTCGTCGGCGTCGGCAAGCGCGGCAACGAGCTCGGGCGCAGCGGATTCGCGCAGGTAGCGCGCGCGCACGGCTACGACGTCGTGGAAGTGAAGATCGACGCGTCGGTTCCCTCGCTGCGTGCCGTCGTGAGCCCCGTTGCAAAGGACACGCTGGCGATCGCTGCCAATTGTGTCGACGTCGCTCAGTTCTCCGGCTTTAAAACGATCGTCGTCGAACCCGGCGAAGAGCTCGCCGCAGGCGTGCTGACGATCGGCGATCGTCACGTGCTCGCCGACATTCGCTACCGCACCGCCTTGCGAGCAATGCGAAGCGCCGGCATCACCGTCGAGGCCATCGATCTGTACGAATACGGAAAACTTGGGCTGACGCCCTCGATGCTCGTCCTTCCACTCAAGCGCGACTAGGCTTCGCGGTTACGTGCGCATCGCGGTTCTTTCGGATATCCACGGCAATCTCGTCGGTCTCGACGCCTGTCTCGCGGATTTGCAAGCGCAAGGCGGCGCCGACGCGATCGTCGCGGCCGGCGATCTCTGTCTCGACGGCCCTAAACCCAAGAAAGTGCTGCAGCGTCTGGAAGAGATCGGCGCACAGTGCGTGCGCGGCAACACCGACCGCTATCTATCCGACGAGAATGGTGCCGAGTCGTTTGACGGGGTGGAAGACTCTCAAATAGCGTGGACGCGGAACGATGTAGGCGAACGCTGGCTGGCGTTCTTGCGCGAGCTTCCTTTCGCGTTACGCATCGGTGAAGACGACAATCAGCTCTTGGTGGTGCACGCGAATCCGAAGAGCGACGACGAGCACCTGTGGCCCGACGCCGACGACGCGATCCTCGAGCGCACCATCGGCGACGAACGCGCGAGCGCGATTGCATTCGGGCACCTGCACCTTCCGTACGTTCGTATATGGCGCGGAAAGATGCTGGTCAACGTGGCGTCCGCCGGGCTGCCTAAAGACGGCGATCCGCGGGCCTGCTACGCGATTTTCACCGAGCGCAACGGCGGCTGGCAGGTCAAACACCGCCGCGTGGGCTTCGACGTGAAGAAGGTCGCAACCCAATTGGCCGATTGCGGGATTCCGGGGAATGCAGAGCTTATCGCCACCCTCCGCCGCCATCGGTATAAACGATTAAAAGAAACCATTCCGTAAACGGCGCCGCATCGGCGCCGGCGATCGAAATCGAAGGTCTCGTCAAGCGCTACGGCGACTTCACCGCCGTCGACGGCGTGTCGCTGCGCGTCGAGGCCGGCGATTTTTTTGGGTTTTTGGGCCCCAACGGCGCGGGCAAGACTACAACGATCAACGCGATCGTCGGACTCGCACAGAAGAGCGCCGGCCGAATCGCCCTCTTCGGATACGATAATGCGACGCAATGGCGTGAAGCACGCGGGTTGGTCGGCCTCGCGCCGCAAGAGTTCAACTTCGATCGCTACCTCTCGATACGCGACGTGCTGATCTATGCGGCCGGCTATTTCGGCTTGCGCGGTCCGGAAATCGCCGAGCGCGCCGACATGCTGCTCGAGCGCTTCGGGCTCACGAGCAAATCGAAGGTGGAATACACGCGCATCTCGGGCGGCCAGAAGCGGCGCTTGACGCTGGCGCGGGCGCTCATCCATCAACCCAAACTGCTCATCTTAGACGAGCCTACTGCCGGCGTCGACGTCGAACTTCGCCTCGAGCTGTGGGAGTGGCTCAAAGCGCTCAACGCCGAAGGGCTGACGGTCTTTCTCACGACGCACTACTTGGAAGAAGCCGAAGCGCTCTGCAAACGCATCGCCATCATTCGTGGGGGCAAGATTCTCACCGAGAAACCGACGCGGGAGCTGATCGCCGATGGAGCGTCGCTGCAGGACGTCTTCTTGGAGCTGATGCGCGAAGGGCAAGAGGCCGGCGTATGAACTCGGTCGGTTTTTGGACGCTGGTGCGACGCGAGTTAGTACGCAGCATGAAGGTGATCAATCAGGTGATCTGGCCGCCGATCATCACGACGCTGTTGTACGTCTTCATTTTCGGGCTGGCGTTGGGCAGCCGGATCCAAACCGTACAAGGCGTCACCTACGCGCAGTTCCTCATTCCCGGGCTCATCATGCAGCAGGTCATCGATTCGTCGTACGGTGAGTGCTCCAGCTCGCTCTTCCAGGGCCGCTTTATGAATTCGATCCAGGAACTGCTCGTCGCTCCCATGTCGGCGCTCGAGATTGTGGGCGGATTCGTCGTGGGCAGCCTAGCGCGCGCGTTCTTGATTGCCGGACTCATCACGGTTCTCGGTATCGTCCTCGTTCACGCCGTTCCCCAGAACTGGCTCCTCTTCGCGTGCGTCATCGCGATCGTGTCGATACTCTTCTCGGCTCTCGGACTCATGTTCGGCCTTATGGCCGAGAAGTTCGATCACATCGCGATACTCACCACGTTCGTCATTACGCCGCTGACGTTCGTCGGCGGCGTCTTCACGTCGGCGACGATGCTGCCGCCGCAGCTGCGAACGTTCGAGCTGTTCAACCCGATCTTCTATACCATCGACGCTTTCAGGCGCAGCTACACGGGCGAAAGCTACTTGCCGCCGATCTATTCGATCGCCGCCGTCGTACTGTTAGCAGCGGTCGCCCTAGCCGTAGTGCTGCGCATGGTGGGGACCGGTTACAAACTGCGCGTCTGATCCGCTGGAAAGGATAGCATGCTGGCCGCCGTTCTGCTCGCCTCGCTCGTCGCGTCCGCCCCCGCCCGGCTCGAGATTGCGCCCTGGAGCGGCAAGGATTTGGTGACGACCACTACGTCGGCGGCGAAATACCGGCTCGTCGTGACGGGACGGCCGAACGCGAAGCTGCACCTCGCGGCAACCGAGGTTGCCGACGGTTGGCTCGGGGCGTTCTGCACGCCGACCGTGTGCGCGCCCATGCAGGTCGACCTCAGCATCCCGAAATCGGGTCAGGCGATCCTGCAGTTCGAGTTGATTCGCGAGTCGGATACGGCCCCCGGCCGCAGCGGCGCCCGGATCGCGGGCGACGACGGGTCGTGGGTCGACGTCCCGCCGGCGACGCGCTAGTAGCGCTTGCGCCTGTTCTTTACGCGCTCGATGGCGTCCGACCGCTCCTCGCCATTGTGGCATTCGCACACGCAGTACGCCACGTGGTCGAAGCGGCGATACCTCATCCGCCCCAAGTAACGCTCGCGCTTGCGCTCGTAGAAAACCTCGCACGGGCTACACATAAGTAACCCCGGTCGCTTCCTAGGGCGAGCAAGGGGGGCCTCCCTTTTTAGATTAAGGCCGCGTCCCGCTTCCTAAAAGAAAGGATTGTGGGCTTTTTCGAGGGCCACCGTGGACGGGGGCCCGTGTCCGGGCATGAGCACCGTATCGTCCGGCAGCGTGAAGAGCTTGCTGCGGATGCCGTTGAGGATGTCGCCGTAGGTGCTCTTATCACCGTACGCGCCGCCGACGCTGGCGCAGAAGAGCGTGTCGCCGGTAAAAGCGATGGAAGCGACCACGTAGCACGACGACCCGTCGGTATGACCGGGCGTGTGCAGCATGCGAATCTTCGCACCGTCGCCGAAGGGTAGGTCTTCGCCGTCGCGCACCGGCAACGCGTTCTTCGCCAGATCGCCGATTGCAAACGCATCGGCTTTATGCATCACGATTTGCGCGTTCGGAAACGCCGCCGCAACGTCGGCCGTGGCGTCGCAGTGATCCGCGTGCTTGTGGGTGATCAGGATGTACTGCAAATGATAATCGCCGTCGCGCAGCACGCGCAACAGATTTTGCGGAATTCCCGCCGGATCGAGCAGCGCGCTGCGGCGGCCGCCCTCAAGGAAAAAGACGTAACCGTTGCTCGGATGCGGATCGTGCGGATGGTGTGCGACGTCGTCGCGATGGATCGGCGGCGGGTAAAAGCGTTGGGCCGCGCAATCGGCGAGTTTTCCGGGGTCCAAATGCAGGACCTTGGCGATCGCGCGCGCCTGTACGTCGTCGGGCGCGCCTTCGTCGCGCAGCCAGGCCGCGAGGTCGGCTTCGCGAATGCCCGTCGCACGTTCGACTTGTGCCACCGTGGTACCGGTACCGCGCATCGCTTTCTTGACAATATCGCCGAAGGTGTCTTCCAGCGCAATCTGCAGCGCCATACCCGGAGATTCGCGGTCCGTCGGCCGGAAACTGCCACAGCCGACGCAACCGGAAAGACCTAACGAGCGGTCGAAGGCGGCGGTATGGAACGGGTCATCATCATTGGGTCGGGTCCGGCGGGGCTTACGGCCGCCGTCTACGCCGCACGAGCCAATCTCAATCCGCTCGTGCTCGCAGGCGGTCTTTACGGCGGCCAACTCATGTTGACGACCGAAGTCGAAAACTATCCCGGCTTCCCCGAAGGCATCATGGGTCCGGATCTGATGATGCGTTTTCGCGAACAGGCCGAGCGCTTCGGCGCGCGCATCGAAAACGTCGACGCGACGTCGGTCGATTTCAGCGGGACGCCGCTCTTGGTACGCACGCCGGACGACGAGTTTTCTGCCAAGACCGTCATCGTGGCGACCGGCGCGAGCGCGCGTTGGCTGGACGTACCGGGCGAAGAACGGTTGCGCGGGCGCGGAGTATCGACGTGCGCGACGTGTGACGGCGCGTTCTTTCGCGACAAACACATCGTCGTCGTCGGCGGCGGCGATTCGGCAATGGAGGAAGCGCTGTTCCTTACCCGATTCGGCCGGCGCGTTACCGTGATCCATCGGCGCGAGGGTTTACGCGCGAGCAAAATTATGGCCGACCGCGCTCGTTCGCACGAGAAAATCGATTTCATCTGGAACACCGTCGTGGAAGAGGCAATCGGCGACACGCACCTACACGCGCTGCGCCTGCATAATCTTCGCGAAGAAACGGTTTACGAGTACGAGGCGGACGCACTGTTCATCGCGATCGGCCATACGCCGAACACCGGCATCTTCAACGGTCAGCTCGATCTCGACCCGGCAGGATACATCGATTCGCCCGACGGCGTGACGACGAACGTCGAAGGGGTTTTCGTTGCCGGCGACGTCAACGACATTCGCTACAAACAAGCGATTACGGCCGCGGGCACCGGATGCCGCGCCGCGATGGATGCCGAGAAGTATCTCGAAGCGCTAGAGTTTCGCGTCGCGATGGAGCAGGTTCCCTAGCGCCGCTTCTACGCGCGGAAACTGCCACTCGAAGCCGAACTCCGCAGCTAAGCGCTTGGGCAGCACGCGCTGTCCTTTGAGCACGACGTCCGCACCCTCGCCCAAGAGCATTTTGAGTGCGAGCGCCGGGACCGGCGCGACCGTCGGCCGTCCGAGCACGCGTCCCAACGTTTTGCTGAACTCCGCGTTCGTCACTGGGTTGGGCGCAGTTGCATTCGTCGCACCGTCGCCGCGATCGAGCGCGAGCACGATCGCACCGACCGCGTCATCGATGTGAATCCAAGACAGCCATTGGCGCCCGCTCCCCGCGACGCCGCCCAATCCGGCGCGAAACGGCGGCAACATCTTCGCCAGCGCGCCGCCATCGGTCCCGAGCACGACCCCGAGGCGGACGATCGCGACGCGCATGCCGAGCGCGCGCGCGCCGCTTGCGGAATCCTCCCACGCTTTGCACACCCGCGCCAGAAAATCGTCGCCTGGCGGACTGCTCTCGTCGAACTCGGCGGATTCGCTCGTGCCGTAATATCCGACGGCCGACGACGAAACGTAGATCGACGGACGGCGCTCGCGCGCGGCGAGCGCTGCGATGAAGCGGCGCGGCAACTCCGTCCTGCTGGTTTCGATGCGAGCTTTTACCGCCGGCGACCAGCGCTGCGCGAGTGATTCGCCCGCGAGGTTGATTGCGGCGTCGCACGCCGAAGCTGCAGCGGCTGCCGCTTCCGGATCGCGCAGCGAACGGGTCTCGACATCGTCGCCGCGACGTTCCAACGCGCGTGCGAGATGTTTGCCGATGAATCCGGATGCGCCGAGGATCAGAACCCTCACGCGAGCGCGGGTTGCCGGGCGCTGCCGACGATCGCTTCGAGCTCGTCGACGCGCTTGGGTATCGCCTGCGTGAGATTTTCGTTGCCTTCGGCAGTGACCAAAATATCGTCTTCGATCCGAACGCCGATGCCTTTGAACCGCTCCGCGCAGTCGAGGTCGCGGCGCACGTAGATTCCGGGTTCCACAGTCGTCACCATACCGGGGCGCAGCCGCATGGGCTCGTCGTCTTCGTCGCGATAATCGCCGGCATCGTGAACGTCGAGACCGAGCCAATGACCGGTGCCGTGCATGAAATACGTGCGGTAGTGCTTTTCCTCGATATTCTCGTCGAGGCTTCCGGTCAGCAGACCCAGATCGAGCAAACCTTCGGTGACGACTTTGACGGCGGCGTCGTGAAACTCGTTGCGGCGCACGCCAGGGCGCACGCAGGCGATCGCCGCTTCCTGCGCGGCGAGCACGATATCGTAGATGGCGCGCTGTTCGCCGGTGAAGCGTCCGTCGACCGGCCACGTGCGCGTGACGTCGCTGGCATAGCAATCCAGCTCGCACCCGGAATCGACGAGCAGCAGCGTTCCCGCTTCCAAGCGTTCGCGATTGGCGACGTAGTGCAGCGTCGTGGTGCGATCGCCGCTGCCCACGATCGATTCGTAAGCCGTAAACTGTGCGCCCAACCGCAGATACTCGTTTTCGATTGCCGCCTCGATCTCGTACTCGTAGAGACCGGGTAGCGTCGCGCGCATCGCGGTCAAGAAGCCTTCGCGGGTGATAGCGGCGGCGCGGCGCATCGTCGACAACTCGGCGTCGCTCTTGATCAGACGCATCGGGTGGAGGACGTTGGCCGGATCGGCGAACGCATGCGGGACGCGTCCCTTGTGGCGCGCCCGTTCCCGGGTGCGCTCGAGCGCGTCCCGGACGCTGCGATCGGTGTCGTCGCTGCGCCCGAATTCGTAGTACAGCGTGGTCGCGCCGATGAGGTAGTCCGGCAACCGTTCGGCGAACTTTCCGATCGGAAACGCCGCATCGACGCCGAGTTCGCGTGGTGCGCGTTCTACCCCAAGACGATCGCCGTCCCAGATTTCGCGGTCGCGATCCCGATCGCGCAAGAAGAGCACGTCGGAGTGCTCGCCGTGCTGCGTTGCCAGCACCAGCACCGCGTCGGGCTCGTTAAAGCCGGTTAAGTAGTAGAAGTCGGAGTCTTGGCGGAACGGATACGCCGAGTCGTTGTTGCGTAGCGTCGTACGCGCCGAGGGAATCACGGCGACGTCGCCGCCGATGGCGCGCCGCAGTTGCTCGCGCCGCTGCTTGTAGGGATCCATAGCGCTTAGAATAGCACAAACGGATTCGCCGAGAGTGCCGCGAGAGCATACCAGCCGGTCGCTCCCACGTGCAAGGCGGCAAAATATTGGTCTCCGTCTCCGGTGCGCAAGCCGTTTTTCGACGCGGCAACGATGCCTTTGCCGTCGGCGTTCGGTGCGTGCACCTGCGCGTATTGAATGTCGTTGAGAAGCGCGGCCGCGCGGCGTGCATCCTTCCCTCGACCGCGGGCGAGCAGCGCCGCGGCGAGGTGGGCGGTTCCTTCAAACCAGACACCGCTGCGGTCGGCGTTGCTGAAGCTCACGCCGGCGAACGGAGCGTCCTGCGCCGAAAGATGCGTTCGCGCCCAGTCGATCGATTGCGCGTGCGCGGCGGTTCCGAGCGAAAGAAACGTCCACGTTTGTACGTCTTCGGGAATCGGGATCGTGTTCGGCGTGACCCCGTCGTTAAGCGTCCCCGTCCAGTAGCACCCGTGCTTGGCGCTCCACATGCTTTCGGCCAGCGCCGCTGCGGGCGCCGCCTCGGCCGACCAGCTCGCGTCGCCGCTCAACGTCGTCAGCATCGTGAAGAGGGAGTAGACGTCCACGTTGTTCTCGGTCGACTTCCAGGAAATCCCGATGCCGCCGGTATAGCCGCCGGGCCCGCGATGGTCGCTGACGTTGGCGACGATCCACCGGCCGACCGCGAGTGCCGCCGTGAGAAATGCCGGCGTTTGCGTCTTCGCGTACAACTGCGCGAACGCCATACCGGTCCAAGCCATGTTGCCCGTGTCGACGCTAGGATCGGAAAACGAGAGTTTTCCCGAGGCCGATACGAACGGGTCGGTATAGTAGGCGCCCCGCACGCGCCCGTCTCCGATCGGATCGTGCGTTTGAGCGTATGCTAAGCTTTCGCCGAGCAAAGCCGCCCGATCGACGTCGGTGCGGCGCGCGCGAGCCAAGAGCGCCATAAGCATGACGGCGTTGTCGTAGACGAATGCCGTCGACCCGAGGTTCGATGCGGGGATTGGGACGAAGCTTTGAGCGAGCCGCAGCGTGGCTCCGCTCGCGTACCGGTCCATCATCGCGTCGAGAAAGTCGAACGCAAGTACGACCGAGGACGGCGATTCTTCGGAAGAAGCGGGGCCGGCATTTATGGGGAGCATGCGCGCGAGCGGGGCGCATCCGGCAAAGGCCAGCGTTGCCAGCAACGCCTCTTTGCGTTTCACGGACTCACTCCAGCGTGTGCGCGATCGCGTCCAGTTCGTTTGCGGTGTTGTCGACGGCCGCTTGCACCGCGGCGCGATCGCCGCCGTTCATGGCTTCCGTTAACTTCGGAAACGCGACGGCCGTGTAACCCTCGTATCCGTAAAACAGCAGATCGATGCGGTGCACCGCCGCAATCGCGTTTGCGGTCGACGCCGACTCCAAGCCCGCTGCGGCGAAGCGATCGATCGCGCGCGCGACCGGCTCGAGGCTCACGCCCGTCCCGTTGTTTCCGGAAAGCTGCCCGATGGCTTGGCGCATCGCCGGAACGTAAGCGTCGAGGCGGTACGGCCGGCTGTCGGACGTCAAGCGAAACGCGGTCAGCGCCAGCATTTGCGACAGCGCCTGATGATTGGCGAAGTGCGGGTCGGCTTGGGTCGACGCGTAAGTGAGATCGTCGAATGCCGAATGATACGCGCCGAAAGGACCGCCGAACGCCATCTCGATCGTCGGAATTCCCAGGAGATAGAGGAAAGCGTCGTGATCGGAGCGGCCGCCCGGCGGAAACGTCTGCACGCCGCCGTTCTGTTTGCGCCACTTGTCCCAGACGGTCTGCGTGGGCTCGTGCGGGTCGGGCACGAGACGTGCGATTGGCGGCGCGAGCGGCGCCAGCGCCGCGGTTGCCGTCGTGTAAAAGAAATCGCCGGTAGCGGTCTCGTCGGCGTTGACGTACGCAATGCACCCGCGGCTGAGCGACCAGAAATGCGTGCGCACGTACGATTGGGAACCGGCTTCACCAATTTCTTCACCGTCCCAGCCCGCAATCTCGATCGAATATTTCGGACGCCATCCGGCCTGATAGATGTATCCGAGCGCGCGCGCCGCTTCCAGCAGCGTCGAAATTCCGGAGCCGTTATCCGTTACGCCGTACACCCACGCATCGCGATGACCGCCGAGAATCACCGTATGCGCGCCGTCTTGGCCGGGCAATACCGCGATCGTGTTCCAAATCCAAATCCAGTTGTACGATTCGTCGACCCGCAGATGGACGAGATCGCGCGTCGTACCGAGAGCGTATTGCGCGTCCATGCCGCCGATCCACGACGCGGGCGGCGCTTGGCCTGCAATATCTTGCAGAAGGCGTCGCGCCGTCAACGCGCTCACGGGCAGGACCGGAATCTTGAGCACCGGCCCGCCGAGGCTGCCGCGCTGGACCGAGCCCATCGGCCGGTACGGCCCATCGGGATACGGAACGCCGCGATCGGACCCGTCGCGATCGGCAGGTTCGGTATACAGGAGTACGCCCGCGGCGCCGTGGTCCATCGCGCGACGGGCGAGCTCGCCTCGGAATTGCGTTCCGTAACGAACGAGCACGATTTTGCCGGTGACGTCGACGTGCGCGCGATCGAGCGACTGATAGTCTTCGTCGAGACCGTGATTGGCATAGACCAGCGGCGCCGTTACGTCTCCCGAACCGCTCCAGGCGTTAAACGGCACGCCGGAATCGCTCCTTGAGGCATCGGGATCCTGCGGAATCGGTACTTCCTTCAAATCGAAGTCGACGCTGGGTTTGACCAGCAGCTGCAGCACGGCTTTCTTCAGAATCGGCACCTGCGCGTAGACCGGCTCGATCTCCGTCTTGAACCCGTAGGACGCCAACTGGTCGCCCATCCAGATCGCCAGCTTGTGGTCGCCGCTGCTCCCCGGATAGTGCGCTTCGCGGTTGATCCAAGCCGAATCGTCGAGCGCGCCCTGAGAGGTTGGGATCGAAAGCAGGAACTGCTCGATTTGCCCGTCGACCGGCTGGCCGTTGTCGGCGCGAGCGGCACCCGCTACGGTGAGGCCTAAGGAAACGGCAAAAGCGGCGGCGATCCAGCGATGCAGCATAGTCTAGTCATCGGCCGGTAAATCGCAAAATCACAGGCAGGAGAGCAGCGACGCCGCTTGGCGATCGAGACCCTGCGCGTAGACCTTCGGATGCGTCAGGTAGAACAACGTCATGACGCGCAGAACGAAGCGATGCGGCGCGCGATCGGGAAGCGCTGCGAAGCTCTTCATCGCACGGGCGGCAAGATACGCAACGCGATCGCGCAGACGCGCATCCCCGCCGTATGCGGCGACGAAATTCAGCTCGCCGTGCTCGGCGTCCTCGCTTTGATCGATGTAGGAATCCAAGAGCACGTGCAGCGCTGCGATCGCCGGAAAATGTGCGCCGTAAGCAGCCCCAATCGCATCCGGACGCCCGGCGAAGAGTTCGTAGAGCGGAGCGTACACTTGGAACTGCGATCCGGCGGCACATGCGAACTCGAACCATTCAAGATCGTTGGTGCGCGCGTCACGCCGCCGCTCGAACCATTGACGGCAGGCGCGCTCGCGCTCGCCCGGCGGATAGTGTTTATACGTCTGCATTTCGCCGTAGAGAGCGGCCGCTTCGCCGAAAACGGGCAAGAGGGCTTCGTGCCCTTGGACGCGCCGAAGCGAGCGCTGCACGCGCGTGACCAGCCGCAACAGGTAGCCGTTGTCGCCTTCGCAAGGGCCGAGCGCGTAGTAGTTGCGAGGCGCAGCGTAGGGATCGAGCGCGTCGGCGATGGCTTGATGTAAAACCGGATAGGCTTCGGCAATCACGCCGGGATGCCGGTCGCACAGGTTATCGAGATAATCGTAGATCGATTCCAGTGGCGCGATGAGTTCGACGTACGCGCGCGCTTTTGCCGGAGGCAGGAACGTCGCGAGGATGCAGCCGCCGGCGACGTGATACGCCTTAGCGTCGATGCTCGCCAGCGCCTCCTCGCGCAGCGCGTCGTCGCCGATCGAGCGCGCGAGCGATCGGATTCCGTCGAGTTCGAGCCGCGCGTGAGGAACGACGCGCCGCAGAAACCGCAGGATGCCGAGGCTCGTCGACGGTCCATCCGCAAGCAGGAAGCGCAGGCGAGCCGGGCTCGCGAGCACGTTGCGCACGGCCCATGCGATCTCGTCCTTCACGCGGCGCTATTAAATGCCGCCGACGAAACGGCCCGGATTGAGCGTTCCGTTGGGATCGAAGCGCCGCTTGAGTTCGCGCATGCGATCTATCGATGCGGGCTCCGCGCCCCATACGGCCAGCGACGACCGGTGCGGATGCGCGCTCGCGATGACTTGCGCCCCCGGCTGCATCGCGTGCAGCTCTTCGTCGAAGGACTCGATCTTTTCGCCCAGCGCCCGCGAATCCAAATCGCTCACGCGCGCGACGACGTCACCGTTGAGTGCGTCGACGATCGTTTCGCAGCGCAGCGCAAAACGTGCGGCGAGTTCGTGCACCTCCAGCGCACGTTGCGGCGCCGCATCCGGAGGCGAGAAGAGGCGGTAGGTCACCGAACGCTCTCCGAGCGTCGCGACGTACGCGTCGACGATGCGTTCGAACGCCTGGCGTGCGCCCGCGTCGAGGATGCGCGTTTCGGGAACGCCGGCACGTCCCAATGCGGAGCGCAGTTCGCGGGTCGCGCGATCGACGAGCGCTGCGCTGCCCTCGAGCAAGACGAAGATGCGGCCCTCGTCGCCGTCTTCGCCGTCGATCGAGTTGTGAAAGCCGTCGATCCAAAATGCCGCGGCGGGACGAAGCGGCAGCGTCGCGAGGTGTTCGCATGCGCGGGCTCGCGTGCGCAGCGGTAAGCGCGCGAAGAACGCTCGACCGCTTGCCGGCAGCGGAAGAGTTTTGAAGTTGACTTGCGCGAGCACGGCCAGCGTTCCGAATGATCCGACGTAGAGCCGGCTCATGTCGTAACCAGCGACGTTTTTCACCACCATGCCGCCCGCCTTCACGATGCTTCCGTCGGCGAGTACCGCGGTCGTACCGATGAGATAATCGCGCGGCCGGCCGTAGAGATGTCGCCGCGGCCCGAGCCAGCCGGCCGCCAAGGTTCCGCCCAGCGTCGCGTATTGCGGGCGCGGCGCATCGAAGGGGACGAACTGGCCGTGCTGAGCGAGCATCGCGCCGACGGTTTGTACCGCCGTTCCGGCGCGTGCCGAGATCGTGAGATCGGCGGCTACGTATTCGACGATTCCCGTCAGCGCGGTCGTCGAGAGCGTGACGTCGACGCGCTCTTGCGCGAAGCCCATCCCGGAAAGCGTGTTGGCGCCGGTGACGAGGACTTTACGGCCCTCACGATCGCAGGCCCCCACGAGTTCGCCGAGCGCTTCGACGGTCGCGGGCGCTTGCACGCTCGCCGCGGTTACGCCGGTGGCGCGACTTCGGGGCATCGCAGTCCTTTCGGAAAAATCTTGTCCGGATTGAGCGAACGCGTTGGATCGAAGACGTCGCGGACACGCGCCATGGCGGCGAGATCCGCCGTCGAGTACACGCGCGTCATCGCTTCGCGTTTTTCGTAGCCGACGCCGTGCTCGCCGCTGATCGTCCCTCCGAGATCGACGGCGGCTTGCAAAATCGTATTGCCGGTTTCGATGACGGCGGCGATCTGGCGTGCGTCCGACTTGTCGTACATCAGCAGCGGGTGTAAGTTTCCGTCGCCGGCGTGGAACACGTTTCCCACGGTAAGATCGTAACGTGCCGCCGCCGCTTCGACCGCACGCAGGGCTTCGGGAAGCTTGCTGCGCGGAACGCAGACATCTTGCGTGTAGTAGTTCGGGGCGATCCGCCCGGTTGCAGCGGCCGCGCCTTTGCGGCCGGCCCAGAGTGCGTCGCGTTCCGCCTGCGTGCGCGCGGTGCGCCACGACAGCGCGCCGTAGCGTTCCGCGATGGCGCGAATCGCGGCTTCGTACGCATCCATATCGTCGTCGAAGCCGGCGCTTTCTATCAGCAGCACGGCTCCGGCATCGGTCGGGTAGCCCGCGCCGAACGCGGCTTCGACCGCCTTCGTGATCACGGCATCCATCATCTCGAGCGCCGTCGGCACGATGCCGGCACCGACGATTGCGGAGACTGCCTCGGATGCCGCTTCAACGGTCCCAAACGCAGCGACCCAGACGCGCACCGACTCGGGAAGCTGCATCAAGCGCACCCACGCCGAGGTCACGATCCCCAGCGTCCCCTCGCTGCCGACGAACGCTGCCGTCAAATCGTAGCCCGGTTCGTCGAGTTTGGTTTCGAACACGCCGCCCGCGCTATCCACGATTTCCAAACCGAGCACGTGATTGACGGTGGTGCCGTAGGAAAGGCAATGAGGGCCCCCGGCGTTCGTCGCGATATTGCCGCCGATGGTGGAAACCTTTTGCGACGACGGATCGGGCGCGTAGAACAAACCGCCGGACAGCGCGGCGCGCGACAGATCGAGATTGACCACGCCCGATTGCACGCGCGCTCGGCGATTTCGAACGTCGAGCTCGAGGATGCGATTCATGCGCGCAAACGAAACGACGATGCCACCTTTCGCCGGAACGGCACCCCCACAGAGCCCGGTGCCGGCTCCGCGCGCGACGATGGGTACGCCCAGATCCGAGGCGATGCGCGCGACTGCGCTGACGTCGCGCGTAGAAGCCGGCAATACGACGGCGTCCGGAAGCGCTCCATCCGAATACGCGTCGAACGCGTAGGCGGCCAGGTCTTCGGGTGCCGTTTTTACCGCATCGTGGCCGAGCGCTTCGACCAGCCGTTCCTCAAGCATGACGCACGCTACGCCTTCGGCAGGAAGGCGGGCCTCCCCGCACCAACGCGTGATCAGATGTTCTCGTTCCTGGGCTTCGGAAAGCGGAAGAAGCCTGCGCCAAAGAGCATGGTGCGCCCGCAAGCGGGCACCGGACAAAAGCGCAGCGCGTTTCGCATGCCCGTCGAGTTCGAAGTGACGTACGCGCTCGACGGCAGACCGGGCCGGCGCCGCGCGCGCGCCAACGACCTCTCCGCGGGCGGACTGCGCTTGGCAACCGACGAGGATTTAGTAAGAGGGTCCACCTTGGAGCTGGAGTTTCAGCTGCCGGACGACTTTCTCGCCGAGATGACCATCGAGAAGGAAGTCTACGAGCAGACGCCCTTCGGTCTGCGGCCCGAAACGGTAAAGGTTCAGCCGCCCAGCTTCAAGCCAATGCGCATGAACGCGGTCGTGTTGATGCCGTTCTTCGACCGCATCGAGAAGAAGTTTGCCTACGGAACGCGCTTTTCAGGCACGCAGGAAGAGACGCAAGAGGAGCTGCAGCGTTTTATTCACCTCTGGCAAATTCACTACTTACGAACGCGCCACGGGGACTAATACAGCAAGTAACGCTCGCGAAGCGTTTTAAAGCGCTCGACGGAGCCGCTCCAGCCGTCGACGATCGCAGCGGCGCTTTTCCCGGCCAATAATCCCTCGCGCAGCGAAGCCGTTCCCCAATCGCGATCCAAGTCGGCGGCTTTCACGCGCAGTGCGTCCGGGAACAGCGAGCGCACGGCGACGAGTAGTTCTACGGCGGCCGGCACCGCCTCGAAGCTGCGCTCGTCGAAGACGTCCAGCTCGACGCCGCTCAACTCACGGTCCTTCCAGAAACCCGACATCGGCGACCACGCGGCCGCGCGAAACCACACGCCCGGCAGATTTCGCGCGTTGAGATGCTCTGCCAGCTGTGCGCCGTTGATGTCGACGCCGCCGGCGTAGAAAAACGGCTTGGTAAATCCGGTGCCGTTGTTGATGCCTGCATTGTCGATCAGTCCCGTGCACAGGAGTGCGAAGGTCGTTTGCCAGGTCGGGACGTTCGGCGACGTCTGCACCCACTGCAGAGCGGTATCGGGCCAAATCATCGATCGCTCCCAGCCGCGCATCTTGACGACGTGCAGTTTTGCACCGATGCCAAAGTGGTCGTTGAAGAGTCCCGCGAGCTCGCCGATCGTCATGCCGTGCCGCATCGCAATCGGGTAAAGACCGATGAACGATTCGAATGCCGGTTCGAGCACGGGGCCTTCGACGGCATCTCCGCCCGTCGGATTGGGGCGGTCGAGCACCCAGAACTCTTTGCCGAAACGGCTCGCGCTCTCCATCGCGTAGGCCATCGTCGAAACGAACGTGTACGCGCGCGAGCCGACGTCTTGAATGTCGAAGAGCAGCACGTCGATGCCTTCGAGCATCGCGGCACTCGGATGACGCGCCGCCCCGTACAGGCTGTACACCGGAATGCCGGTTTCGGCGTCGACGTACGACGCTACGGTGGTGCCCGCGGAACGATCGCCGCGGAACCCGTGTTCGGGAGCGAAGATCGCTTTGACGCGCAGTTTCGTCCGGCGCTGCAGCGCGTCGACGATGGTCTCGAGCCGCGACGTAACGCCGCTTTGATTGGCGATGACGCCGACGCCGCGCCCTGCCAGCTCCGTCCACGTTTCGTCGACGAGCACGTCGTCGCCCAAACGGATGCGCGCGCGCGGCAGCGGCTCGGCCGCGCCGCGAGCGAAACTTCCCAGTGTTAGCGCCGCGGTCGCGCCCAGAAAGCCGCTGCGGCGCATCAGCCGGCGGCGACGAATTCGAGGCCGGCGCCGGCCGGCGCGACGCCGGCATCGTGCGCTCGCGCCAGCAGCGCTGCCACTGCTTCGGCACCCACCTCGCCGATGTCGTCGGTGAACTCGTTGACGTAGAGATCGATGTGGCGTCGCATGACGGAGTCGTCCATCTCGGCGGCGTGCGCGCGCACGTACGGCATCACCGTCGCTTCGTGGGCGCGTGCGAACGCGAGGCTGCCGCGGATCGCTTGTGCCAGCACGCGCGCTTCGTCGTCCGGCACGTCGCGCCGCACCAGAATCGCTCCGAGCGGAATCGGCAGGAGCGTGAGATTCTCCCACCACTCGCCGAGGTCGACGATCGAGATAAGCCCGCGGTCGCGATAGGTAAAGCGCGACTCGTGGATGATCAAGCCGGCTTCCACCTCATCGTTGGCGACGGCATCGACAATGCGGTCGAAGCGCATCCGCAGCACTCGCTTCGGCCGTCCGCCCAGCGCCAGCTGCAGCAGGAGGAACGCCGTCGTATGCTCGCCCGGAATGGCAATCTGCCGGTCGCGCATATCGGCAAAGAGTTCGGGTGCGCGACCCGGCTTGGCGATCAGCAACGGACCGCAGGCACGGCCCACCGCGCCGCCGCAGCGCAGCGCGCGATACGTTCCCGTGAGGTATGGGACGGCGCCGTAGCTGACTTTCACGAGATCGAACGTGCCGGCTTCGGCAGCGGCGTTGAGCTCGTCGATATCGGCTAGCCGAACGTCGACGTGCGGTGCGCCGTCGAGCAATCCGTTGGCGAGCGCGGCGAAGACGTAGGTGTCGTTGGGGCACGGTGAGTATGCCAGCGTTCGCGTCATTCCAGTGCCGCCGTGAGAACGCGCGCTAATCCGCGAGCGCCGTCCTCGAAACTCCAGCCGCTCGTCGTGCGATCGCCGACGCGATTGGAAATACCGCGAACCTCGAGCGCGCTTATCCCGGCGCGTTGCGCCGCGCGCAGCACGGCGAAACCTTCCATCGATTCGACGTGCGCGCCAAGCGCGCGCAGGCGCTGCGCGGTCGCTTCGATCGAGGTGACGCGGCTCACCGTCAGGCCTCGGAGTGCGGCAAACCCTCGCCGCTGCAGCAGCTCGACGAGCGCAGGATCGGAATACGCTGTATCGACCACGGCTTCACCGTTCGGCAGCGCGATCGCCGTGCCGTCTTCGAGCCCGAGCTCCATGAGGTCTTCGGCGACGACGATGCCGTCGCCGATGCGAGCGGCGCCGTCGAACGCGCCGGCGATGCCGGCATTGACGACGCGGGAATAGCGGCCGCTCGCCAGAGCGTGCGTCACGGCGCAGGCGGCTTCAACCGGACCCATACCGGTGGACAGAACCTCGACGCCGTCGCGCCGATTCCAGAACTTCAACTCCATTTCGAGCGCGCAGGCCAGCAAAATCACTGTACGCCGATGAACTTGTGCGTTTGCAGCGATAGACGGAAACGTCGCGGGTGCGCCTTCGCGTACTCGAGCGCGATTCGAACGTTTGCCGGTTTGTTACCTTCGGGCTGCAGCAAAATCGGCGTTTTATCCGTAAACGCCGCGAGATGTTCTTCCGGCACCCGCTCGTCGACGATGAGTTTCACTTCGTTCGCACGTTCGGCCATGCGCGGATCGATCCGCTCTTTGGGCGACACGCATAGCCAAACGTCGTCCGGAAGCGGTTCGTAAATCGTCCCGTTCGACTCGACGTGCACGCGGCGGCCGTCGCGCCGAAGCGCCGCGATCAGTGCTCCCGTCTCGGCCTGCGCGAACGGTTCGCCGCCGGTCAAGATAACGGTCGGGCAGTCTCCGCCGGCCGCGCTCACCATCGCAACGACCTCGTCGATGCCGGCGATCTGCTTGAGCGAGTAATCGGTGTCGCAGAAATCGCAGGCGAGGTTGCAGCCGGCAAGCCGCACGAACACCGCCGGCGTTCCGGTCCACGTTCCCTCGCCTTGAATGCTGTAGAAGATTTCAGCCAGCTGCAGCATCGTGGAAGTCCGAACGGCGCAGCACCGCGCACGAGTTGGACGTCTCCCACAGTACCAGCTCGTCGAGACCCTTGAGCGCGCCGTCGAGGCGGCGCCAGATCCACATGACGATATGCTCGGCGGTGGGGTTTTCGATGAAGTCGTTGAGGGTTTGGTGATCGAGAAGGTCGATCGCCGCGGACTTGACGATCCGGCGAATCTCGTCGAAATCCTCGATCATGCCGCGCGCGGGACCGTCGCTCTGCAGCGGTCCGCGCACCGCGACGTCGAGACGATACGAATGGCCGTGCATGCGCGAGCATTTACCCGGATGGAACGGCAGCACGTGCGCCGCCTCAAAACGAAAACGTCTGCAGATGGTCAATGGGAAACGACGGCGCCCGAAACGCAGTTGGAGCGTTTTCCTTCCAGCACGTAGTTCATATGGTGATCGGTGAGGTGATCGCGTACCGCTTTGAGCCAGTTTCGCGTGTGTTCCGTATCCGTAATGCGCTCGCGATCGACCAGCGCCAGCCCGTAGCCGAATCCCGAGCCGGGATCGATGTCGACGTGCAGCGTGACGTGGTCGCCGGTCCAGCCGTGATCGCGTAACGAGCGCTCCAGGTGATCCATGCCCATGAGTTTGAACCCGGCTTCCTTGAGAAACTGGCTGCACCAGCTCGTCCAGAGACCGTATGTATCGAGCGTGCGCGCGACGCGCTGGTAGGCCCGTTCGTCCATTTTAAAAGGCGCTCCGGCCCAGCCTCCGCGCCCCCCACGCTGCGCGTGGGGCCCCCAGACCATGGGGCGCGAAAGATCTAGATTCGCAAAAGATTTCCCTAGGGCGCCCCAAACCAACTCTCCGCCGTGAACGATGGCTCATCGGGACTTCGTCGGTCATGTAACGGGACTTCGTCACAAGCTCCCCTCGGGGCCCATGCGTTCGAGACGTTTTTTGAGGTCGGCGAGGAAACCGCTGGCAACGTAGCCGTCGACGACGCGATGATCGAGCGAAAGGCACGAGTTCATCATGTGCCGGATCGCAATCGAATCGTCGTCACGCACCACCGGTTTCTTAATGACCGCCTCCATCGTCACGATGCCGGCCTGCCCCGCATTGATGATCGGTGCGGAAGCCCACGATCCGTTCGCGCCGTTGTTGTTGACCGTGAACGTGCCACCCGAAAGATC
>JAFAHZ010000091.1 GCA_019236975.1 Vulcanimicrobiota bacterium
TATCGGTATCGACGAGGCGATTCTCGATGCGGGGCCGCGCACGTTTGCCGCCCTCGACGACGGGGCGTTCTCGGCGTTGCTTCCGCAACGTCCGCCCGGCGCCGACAAGCGCGCGTCCGGCGCACCGCTCATCGTCGCCGGATCGGCACAATTTCCCGGAGCCGCCGTCTTGTGCGCGCGAGCCGCAGCGCGCGCGGGCGCCGGATACGTCACGGTCGCCGCACCGCGCAGCGTCGCCGACGTGCTTCGCGCGCATCTGGTCGAACAAGTCGTCGTCGAAATTCCCGACGACGCTCCGGTCGAGGCCGCCATTGAGGAGTTGCTCGACATTGCGAAACGCAACGGCTCGATCGGCATCGGGCCGGGACTCGGCCTCGACGAGCGCACCGGCGCCATCGTGACGGGCTTGCTCGCGCGCACGGCGCTGCCGGTCGTCGCCGATGCGAGCGCGCTCTTCCATCTCGCCAAACGTCTCGACGTGCTGCGCGGAAAAGCCGCCGTCGTGACGCCGCACGAAGGCGAGTTTGCGCGCCTCTCAGGCAAAGGTTCGATCGCACCCGGGCAACGCGTTGCACGGCTGCGCGAGTTCGTCGAGCGAACGGGCGTGACGACGCTGCTCAAAGGACGCGACACGATCGTCTTCGACGGAGCGACGATGCATCTCAATGCAACCGGTACGAGCGCGTTGGCGACCGCCGGTACCGGCGACGTACTGACCGGAACGATTGCGACGCTGCTCGCGCAAGGCTTGTCGCCGGTCGACGCGGCGCGTGCGGGTGCGTATTGGCACGGGCTCGCGGGGAAGCGGGCAGCCCGGCGCCGTCCTGTCGGTGTCGTCGCCGGAGACGTCATCGAAGAACTCGCCGCCGCACTCCCCGCGGTCGATGCCGAGGCTCGGCACGCCTTTGTATGCTCGGCGCGCGAACTCTGGCGCGTGTATTGATTTGCCGATTCGCGCGGTCCGTCCGATAATGAAGGAGTGGGACGCTCCCGCGCTTTTCTGCTAAGCCTAGTTTTGGCGAGCGGCTGCTCGGCCGGTTTCTCACCGCACGCATCGGTGACGAGCGGCGTCATGCGCGCGAGCGGCACGCACTCTGCGACCGGAACCGGCGTGGTCGTGCCGCTCTACGTGTATCCCGGCCCGCAATGGGACGCCGTGATTAACGCCAAGGTGCGGTATCCGTCCGTTCGCATTCTCATCATCGCCAACGTCGACAGCGGGCCCGGCAACGGCGTCGACCCAACCTACGTCTCCTTCGTCGAAAAAGCGCAGATGGCGGGAATCAACGTCCTCGGCTACGTGTATACGCAGTACGGAAAGCGCTCGGCAACGACGGTCGATGCCGACATGGCGAAATGGGAAGCGTACTATCACACCGACGGCATCTTTCTCGATCAAATGTCGCCTCACTCGCCGTCGTACTACCAAGCGGCGACCGCGTACGCGCACGCGCACTCGCTGTGGCTGGTGATGGGCAATCCCGGCGCTAATGCGCCGGGGAGCGCCGGGCCCGACGTCATCAACTATTACGAGCGATCCGGCTATCCGAGTCTTTCGTTCCTGAAGCAGCGCGCGCACCTGCTCTACGGCAGCAGCCGCTGGAGCTACATCGCGGGCGCCGTTCCCTTCAAACCGCTAACGGTCCGTGCGACGGCGCCGTTCGTCGCGTATCTTTTTGCTACCAACGGCAAAGAACCGGAATGCTATTGCCGGCTCCCGTCGTATTTCACGCGCCTCGTCGCAACGCTGAGTACGCTGTAGCGCCGCCCGCGGCCGTCAACCTAACAAAGCGCGCAATCCGGCTTCGTCGAGGATCGCGATGCCCAGCTGCTGCGCTTTCGTGAGTTTGCTTCCGGCCTCGTCGCCGCCAATCACGTAGTCCGTCTTCTTGCTGACCGAACCGGTCACTTTACCGCCGGCGGCAACGATCAATGCGGTCGCGTCGTCGCGCGTGAGATTTGGAAGCGTCCCGGTCAGCACGAGCGTTTTGCCTGCGAGCTTGCCTTGGGCGGCGACTTTTTTCTTCGGCGCCGTCATCTCAACGCCGAAATCGCGTAACCGTTCGATCGTCTTACGATTGGCCGCCTGATCGAAGAAGAGGCGAACGCCGGCGGCGACTTCGGGGCCGATACCTTCGCTGCGCCGGAGTTCTTCTTCGCTCGCCTCGGCGATCGCGTCAATCGTGCCGAAGTCGCCCGCGAGGATCGCGGCGGTCTGCTCGCCGACGAATCGAATGCCGAGACCGTTGAGCAGACGGGCCAGCCCGCGGTGCTTGGACGATTCGATGGCGGCAAGAACGTTCGACGCGCTCTTCGCGCCCATGCGCGGGACGTTCGAGAGCGTCTCGAGGTCCAGCGCGTAGAGATCCGCTATGCCCCGAACCAGGCCGCTCGACGTCAACTGCTCGGCGAGCACGTCGCCCACGCCCTCGATATCCATCGCACCGCGCGACGCGTAGTGGCGAACGCGCTCGTAGAGCTGCGCGGGACACGACGCGTTCGTGCAGCGCGACATCGCTTCGCCTTCCGGGTGATCGACCGCCGAGCCGCACACGGGGCAGCGGCCGGGCATGCGAAACACGCGCTCTTTCCCCGTTCGGTCCGAAAGAATCGGGCCGACGACCCGCGGGATCACGTCGCCGGCGCGGGTCACGAGCACCGTATCGCCGATGCGAATATCGTTACTGCGAATGTACTCGGCATTGTGCAGCGTCGCACTCTTGACGGTAACTCCGCCGATCTGCACGGGTTCGAGCACCGCGTTGGGATTGAGCGTTCCCGTTCGGCCGACGGTGACGACGATGTCGCGCAGCTTCGTGCGCGCTTCGCGCGGTTTGAATTTGAAGGCGATGGCCCAGCGCGGATCGCGCGCGACCACGCCGAGGCGCTCCTGGAGAGCAACGTCGTCGACCTTGATCACGACGCCGTCGATTTCGTAGTCCAGCTCGTCGCGGCGCGCTTCCCATAAGCGGCAATACTCGACGACCTCGGCGATCGAATCGGCACGCGCGACGTTGGGATTCGCGGGAAACCCCAGGCGCTTGAGCAGCTCGAGCGACTCCCACTGCGTCGTCACTACGCCTTTACCTTGTCGAAGCGCGGCGATCTGGTATGCAAAAAACGAGAGCCGTCGCTCCGCCGTGAGTTTCGGGTCGAGTTGCCGCACGCCGCCGGATGCCGCGTTGCGCGGATTGGCAAAGACCGGCAACCCGCTCCTTTCGCGCGCCGCATTCAGTTTCTCGAAGTCGCGCTTGCCGAGAAAGACTTCACCGCGCACTTCGATGAATTGGGGCGGTGCCGCAGGGCCCCGGAGGCGCAGGGGAATCGATTTGATCGTGCGCAGATTCGGCGTTACGTCTTCGCCGACGCGGCCGTCGCCGCGGGTACCGCCGCGCTGCAGCGTGCCGCGATCGTAGTCGA
>JAFAHZ010000209.1 GCA_019236975.1 Vulcanimicrobiota bacterium
ACGCGGAGTTTACGGTAGAACGCATGATCGATCGCTACCTGCTTGCGTACGAACGCGCGCTCGCTTTAGGGTTACCGCCCCCGCCCACCGAAGCTACGCTGCGGATGCGCGCACACGATTGGTGGGACCGCCCGATGGCCTACACGGAGACACCGCCCAAACCCGAAAGCCTGACGTTTACGGCATGAGCGTCAAGACGGAACGCGATTACTCCAACCGTTCGCTGTTTGAAAAACTCGGCGTGCGCTCCGACATGCACGTTGCGATTTGCGGCATCACCGAAGAACGCTTCGTGCTCGAACTCAACGCACGGTTGGCATCGGCGGCGTCGCAGCACCTGCGCACGAAGTACGACGCAATCTTCGTGCAGATCGACGCGCCGCGCGATCTGGCGCGCATCGCGCGCGGCGCCGCGCACCTCAAACCCGACGGCGCGCTGTGGGTGTTTCATCCCAAAGGCCGCGGCGCTTCACCCACCGACGCGGAAGTCCGCGCCGCCGGCATCGCGGCCGGGCTGGTCGACAATAAAATCTCGGCGCTCAGCGATACCCACACCGCGACGCGCTACGTTATCCCCGTCGCAAAACGACCCAGCGGCTCTAGCCGACCGGACTCCAACCTAACTTCTTGAGCGCGCCCTTCGCTTCGGCGATTGCGTATTCGCTGACCGGGCCGTCGACGAGCATCGTAAAGTGCCCCATCTTGCGCCGCGCGACGGCGTGTTTCTTCCCGTACACGTGCAGCACGATCGCGGGATCGCTCAGCAGCGCGGGAACGCCGGCCAGAAAATCGCCTTTGCCGGTGCCCAGAATATTCATCATGATGGCATTGCAGAACAGACGCGGCGCCGACAGCGGTAGATCGCAGATCGCGCGGACGTGCTGCTCGTACTGCGAGCACGGCGTGACGTCGATCGTGTAGTGCCCGCTATTATGGGGACGCGGCGCGATCTCGTTGACGAGCAGCTCCTCTTCCAGCGACAGAAAGTACTCGACGCAGTACGTTCCCACGATGCCGAGCTTGCGGCCGATCGTCTCGGCCATCGCAGCCGCACGCGCGGCGACTTTCTTGTCGACGCGGCCGGGCGCGATCGTCATCGCCAGGATGCCGTCGTCGTGCGTATTCTCGCACACCGGGTACGTCACGACGTTGTCTTTCGCATCGCGAGTCGCGATCGCGCTCAGCTCGCGCGAAAAGAAGATTTGCTTCTCGAAGATCAGCTCGGCGCCGCGCGCGTGCGCGAACGCCTCCTTGGCTTCGCTCAGCGACGTCGCCCGCCACTGCCCTTTGCCGTCGTAGCCGCCGCGCACCGTCTTGAGAATCGCTGGGAACCCAACCGTCATCGCGGCCTCGCCTATATCGTCGATGCGGGTGACGTCTGCGAAATCCGCCGTCGGCAACCCGCACTCGCGAATGAAGCGCTTCTCCAGGATGCGGTTCTGCGTGACGCGCAGCACGTTGCTGCCCGGCGTCACGCGATAGCCGAGCTTTTCGAGATGCTCGACCGACGCGATCGCGATGTTCTCGAACTCGTACGTGACGAGATCGCTGCGCTTGCCGAGCTCTTCGATTGCCGCCAGATCGTCGTACGGCGCGACGATCTGTTCGTCGGCGACTTGCCCGCAGGGCGAATGCTCTTGCGGATCGAGCGTGACGACGCCGTAGCCCATGCGCTTGGCATCGAGCGTCAGCATGCGGCCGAGCTGCCCCCCGCCGATCACGCCGATAGTACGTATTGCGGACGAGCTCACTCCGGCGAACTCGACGCCGCCGCGTCGTGCATCTTCGCGACGTACGCCGCCAGGCGCTCCGCGACGGCCGAATCCTGCAACGCAACGATGCGTGCTGCGAACAGCGCCGCATTGACCGCACCGCCGATCGCCATCGTCGCGACCGGCACGCCGGGCGGCATCTGTGCGATGGACAGCAATGAATCGATACCTTGCAGCGCTTTGGATTGCACCGGAACGCCGATGACCGGCACGAGCGTCTTGCTCGCCGTCATGCCGGGCAGATGGGCGGCACCGCCGGCGCCCGCAATAATGGCGGCGAGCCCGCGCTCGCGGGCCGACTGCGCGTACGAAAACATCTCGTCCGGCATGCGGTGCGCGGAAACCACGCGCACTTCGCAAGCGATCCCCAACTCGCGCAACACGTCGCGTGCCGGCTCCATGGTGTCCCAATCGGAGCGGCTCCCCATGATAATCCCGATAACCGGCGTCGTCGCAGCCATTCCCTCGCCCGTTCGATATTTTTTTCCGTTGTCATCCTGAGCGAAGTGAGGAGCGCAGTGAAGTCGAAGGAGCGTTCTTATGGCGGAGCACTTCTTACTCGGTATCAACTACTGGCCCCGCCGGTCGGCAATGTACGCATGGAAGCGCTTCGACCTGGGGGAGTGGCGCGAGGACTTCATGCGCATCAAGGCCCTCGGCCTCGACGTCGTGCGCTTCTTCTTGCTGTGGGAGACGTTTGCGCCGGAAGCGGACGCAATGGATCCGCACGCGTTGCGGCGGTTCGATGCGGTGATGGACGCTGCGGCCGGCGCGGGGCTGCGCGCGATGCCGACGCTGTTTTGCGGACACATGAGCGGCGTCAACTGGCTGCCGTCTTGGGCGCTCGACGATACGACGCCGCACGGCCGCTTTCGTACCATTACCAACGGACGAAGTGCGGCGTACGGCATCGGCGACTTCTACACCGGCGAGAAACTCTTGCGCGCGCAGACGCTCTTCGCACGTAAGATCGGCGACCGCGTACGGCAGCATCCCGCGATGTACCTCTGGGATCTCGGCAACGAGTTTTCCAACCTGCGCGAACCGAAGAGACCGGGCGACGCCGCATCGTGGAGCGCGCTGCTGACGGAAACGCTCCGGGAGGCGTCGGGCTTCGGATGTACCGGTGGATTGCACGGCGAGGATTTCGAACGCGACCGCGGCATTCGCCCGTCGAGCATCGCCAAACCGTGGACGATCGGCACCATGCACGGCTATTCGGTGTACAGCGCGTGGAGTCGCGGCAAACTCGACGCCAACGTCGTACCATTTTTGCTGCAGCTGCAAGCGTCGTTTACCGGAAAGCCGACGCTGTTTTCGGAGTTCGGCAATCCGACGTGTCCGCAGGGGCACTCGTCGATCGGCACGATGGCGTGCTTAAACGAAGAGGAGATGTGCGCGTACGCGCGCGCCGTGCTGGACCGCCTGCACGCGCGCGGCGCGCTCGGCGCCTTTTGGTGGTGCTGGGCCGACTACGACCCGGCGCTGAGCATCTTGCCGCCGTTCGACGACGCACCGCACGAGCTCACCTTCGGTATCGTGCGCGGCGACGGCAGCGAAAAGCCGATCGCGCAAACGCTCGCGCAGTTCGCGCGCGAAAACCGCACGGTCGTGCCGGCGCCGCCGCCGATTGCAGAGGAAGGCGCCTACTACGATTCGCTGCCGCAAGGCATTTCCGAGCTCTATCGCGATTACTGCGACAACTATGCCTGAACGCCGCACGCTGATCGTCACGGGCGCAAGCTCGGGGATCGGCCGTGCACTGGCGCAGTTGGCCGCCCGCCACGGTTTTGCCGTCGTGCTGGTCGCGCGCCGCGCCGACCGCCTCGCCGAAGTGACGCGCGCGATTAGCGACGGCGGCGGCACGTGCGCGTTTTGGACGGGCGACGTGCGCTCCGCCGACGCACCGGCGCGCATCGTCGAAACGGCGCTGCAGTTGTCGGGCCGCATCGACGTGCTCGTCAATAACGCCGGTGCCGGCGCGCACGGCGCGCTGCTCGAGACGAGCGACGCCGCGCTCGACGCGCAGTGGCAGCTGCACGTCGGCGCACCGCTGCGCATCGCGCGCGCCGCGCTGCCGCATGTGGAGGAAACGCACGGCCAGCTCGTCTTCGTCGGTTCGGGCATCGCGCAGGTGCCGGTGCCGTTTTACGGCGGCTACGCGATCGCAAAAGCCGCCATTCGCGCCGCCGCCGTGCAAATTCGGCGCGAGCTGCGCGGACGCGGCATCGCCGTGACGTACGTCGATCCCGGACTGGTTGCGACCGAGTTTCACGAGGCGATCGGCGTCGAGCGCGACCATCACGTGCGCGCTGCCCCGCCCGAGCAGGTAGCGCGTGCCATCCTGCGCGGTATCGAACGCCGTTCGCCGACGGTCGCCGGAACGTGGTGGCAGAGCCTCGGCACGAGCGTCGGCGAAATCGCCAACGCCTGGGCCGACCCCACCGTCGCCAAATTCACCCCTGTTGTCATCCTGAGCGCAGCGCCGCAAGGCGCGGAGTCGAAGGACCACAGCGCAGCGCCCCCACCTGTCATCCTGAGCGGAGCGCCGCAAGGCGCGGAGTCGAAGGACCACTCCCGCCTCGAACAAACCCTCGAACCCGTCGCACGCCGCATGGAACGCGTGAAGCTTCAGCCAACGTTCGTGCGCGACGCACTCGTGCCGGGAGCGACGCTGGAGCTTAACGAACTGGCGATGCGCTGGGCGGGAATGCCGAATAAAAACGAACGCGCCGCGATGCACGAGGTGCTCGACGCGCTGACCGCCGGCGGTTACTTGGAGCCGATGGGAGAGGAAACGTGGAGGGTCGTTCGCGCCGCGGATTGAGCGGCATCGTTGCAGGTGCGCTCGCGGCGGCGAGCTTTGCCGGCGTGGCGTATGCCGCCGCGGCGTGGAATCCCGGAGCCGGCAAACAAGCCGGGCAGTTCGCGCTGTTTGACGGATCGCGGCAAGTGTTGTCGGCGTTTTGGTCGGTACCGCCGGCCGGCCTGGCCGGTACGCTCAAGGTGCAGCAGTTTCTCGAAGACGGCACGCACCCGCTGCTCAACTACGGCATCGATATGGGTACGACGGCCCACTTCTTCCTCGTTCGCGACGACTTCGGCAGCTTCAAGCATTATAACGCCGCCTATAACACCGGCACCGGCACGCTGAGCCACGACTTTACGAAGGAGCCGAACCACGCCTACTACCTCTACGCCGACACGCATCCGCTGCACATGCACCGGCAAGTGTTTCGCTTCAAGATCGACAGCACGGGTAGCGCGCAACCGGTTCAGCCGTCGATGACGGCATCGGCGAAGAACTCCGCGGCCGGCCCGTATACGGTGATTTTCGATACGACCACGCTGGCGGCCAACCAGCCGCACCTGCTGCTCGTCACGATCGATCGCGACGGAAAGGCGGCACAGGATCTCTCGCCGTACTTCGGCGGCGCCGCGCACATGGTGATGATCAACGCGTCGACGCTGGACTACGTCTTTACGCATCCGACGCTGCGCGGCCAAACGCTCGACAAATCGATGTCGTACACGATCGACCAAGAGATCCGGCGCCTCGCCGAGAACTCGAAAGTCGGGCCGAATCAACAAGTCGAGCTTCCGGCGCTGCCCGCCGGGACGTATAAGGTATGGTACGAGTTTACCGGGGGTGTGATGCAAGACAAATACGACGCTCCCTTCACGATGACGGTCCAATGATCGGGCGTTATCGCGCCGCGCTGCTGCTCGCCGGCGTGGTAGCGCTTCTGGCGTCCGCCGCCGCCCAGCAGACCGGGGCGTTCGCACTGCTCGGCGGCAAAGCGGCGATCGTTTCGAAGTTTTGGGCGGCTGGGGGCAGCGGTGAAACCTATGCGCTCAACGTGCAGCAGTTCACGACGTCGGGCGCGACGATCAAAGCGTACGATATCGACATGCAGCACCTCATGCACATGGTCATCGTGCGCGACGACTTCGCGACGTTCGCGCACGAGCATCCGTCCTTTAACGCGACGACGGGTATCTTCGTGCAGAACTTCACGAAAGAGCCGAATCACAAGTACTACGCCTTCGCGGATACGTCGCCGAAAGGCATCGGTCAGCAGGTGTTCCGTTTCACGCTGGAGAGCGACGGTGAGGCGGCGGCGTACAAACTGTCGACGGCACCGTCGTCGTACAACGAAAAGGCCGGCCCATACAACGTGCTGCTGCAGAAAACGACGATTCGCGCGCAAACGCCGCAGAAGCTGGATCTTACCGTCGTCGAGGGCGACGATCCGGCGACCGATTTGGTGCCGTATCTCGGCGCCGCGGCGCACGTGGTGATGATCGATATCTCGACGCTGTCGTACGTGCACGTGCATCCGACGCTCAAAGGGCAGACGATGTCGATGAAGCCCAACTCGATGCGCGCGACGATGGTGGCAGCGCAAAAAGCCGGACCGTTCATGGATGTGACGCTGCCGGCGCTACCGGCCGGCGTCTACAAAACCTGGGTGCAAGTTGCCGGCGGCCCCGCCAAGACCGTTTACACCGCCGCCTTTACGATCGTTGCGAAATAAGCGCCCGCGTTTGCTTGAGCCCTAGCGCCGCGAAGAAGAGCGCCGTCGCGAACAGCACGATCGTCGCACCGCTCGAGCCGCGCAGGTAGTACGACAGGTACAATCCGCCGACGGTGCTGGCCGCACCGAACACGGCCGCGAGCGCCATCATCGGCGCAAACCGCGAGGTAAGCTGGTACGCGGCCGCGGCCGGCGTGACGAGCAGCGCGGCGACGAGGATGATGCCGACCGACTGCAGCGCGACGACGATCGTCAGCGCCAGCATCACGAGCAGGGCGTACTCGTAGGCCGGCGCGCGAATGCCGCTGGCTTCGGCGACGACCGGATCGAACGACGTGTAGAGGAGCCCACGATAGAGAATTGCAACCGTCGTGCCGACCGCGATGCTCAACCCGAGGATGAGCCACAAATCCTGTGGCTGTACCGAGAGGATGTCGCCGAAGAGAAAGCTCTGCAAGTCGACGGCGTAGCTGCGCTGCTGGCTCATGAGAAAGACGCCGAGCGCGAACATGGCGGTGAATAGCACGCCGATCGTCGTGTCGAGCGAGATGCGGCCGCGCCGGTGCACGAAGCCGATGCCGACCGCGGTGATCACCGCGACGATGGCCGCGCCGATGTAGTAGTTTGCGCCGCGCAAGAACGCGATGACGATGCCGGCGAACGACGCGTGCGCGATGCCGTCGCCGATAAACGACAGCTTGCGCAGCACGACGTACGTGCCCATCGTCGAGCACAACAAACCGACCGCAAGCGCCGCCGCAAACGCCCGCTGCATAAACGCATAATGAAACGGTTCTAACACGTTGTCATCCTGAGCGCAGGCGCGCATGCTTTTGTCATCCTGAGCGCAGGCGCGCAGCGCCGAAGTCGAAGGATCACACTAGTGCTTCACTTCGGGGTGCGATACGTGCCCCGCGTGCGGTTCGTGATCGTGACGAAGGTGGCCGTGCGTGTGCGTGTGCTCGCGAATGCCGGCATATGCCCCCGATGCAACGACTTCGTCCGGATTGCCGATCGCAAGCACCTTACGATCGAGAACCAACAGCCGGTCGAACCACGCATCAACGTTATCGAGATCGTGCGTCGTCATCATGACCGGCAGACCTTGACCGACGAGATCGCGCACGACGCGCGATAGCGCGCGTTCCGTTTCTGCGTCGACGCCGGTCGTCGGCTCATCGAGCAGTAACAATTCAGGCTCTTGCGCAATCGCGCGCGCGACAAAGACACGCTGCTGCTGTCCGCCGGAAAGATTCGCGATGTGCCGGCCCGCAAGTCGCGTCATGTTCACAACCTCGAGCGCTTTGCGCACGATGTCTTGGTCGCGAACTCCAAACCGTTCCCAAAACGGCAAGCGCGCGAAGCGCCCCATACAGACGACGTCCCATACCGTTGCTGGGAACGTCCAATCCACCGACTCTACCTGCGGAACGTATGCAATGCTGCCCGGCGCTAAACGCAGCGGTTTGGCTCCCAGCACGCATAACTCGCCGGCCGCCGGCTGCAGTATTCCGGCGACCGTTTTGAGCAGCGTTGATTTTCCGGAGCCGTTCGGGCCGATGATTCCAAGCGCTTCGCCGAAGCGCAGCTCGAGCGTGACGCCTTCCAGTGCGACGAACCCATCGTAACGGACGACGAGATTCTCCGCGCGAACGGCGCTGCCGTCACAGTTGTTCACCGAAGCGCTCGCACGATGACGTCGGTGTCATAGTTCAACATGCCGATGTACGTCGAAACGCGCGGATCGGTGCCGATGGAGTCGTCGTAGAGGTTATCGACGACTTTGATATTCGCGTTGCTCGCAATCTGCCGCGCAATCTTCGCGCTGTATTCGGGTTCCGAGAAGATCGCCCGCACTTGGTGCGCGCGAGCAAGACCGATCAACTGCGCAACTTGTTGCGGGTTCGGGTCCTGCCCCGGGTTTGCTTCGATGAAGCCGAGCGACGTAATGCCGAAGCGGTCGTTGTAATACTGCCACGCGTTATGGAAAACGATCATGTACCGGCGCGACGGCGGAATCAT
>JAFAHZ010000215.1 GCA_019236975.1 Vulcanimicrobiota bacterium
GGGGTGGACCACGACGAGGGCCAGGTGGTTCACGGCACCCGTAAGGGCCCGCTTACCGTTGCTTCCTTCCGGACCTGGCGGGGTTCACGGGGTTACGCCGCGTGAAGCCCAACCCCCATCATGGCCACGACATGATACCATACGGGCTCTACGGGGCAACGGGGGAAGTCACACCGCGCGGCGTCGCAACAAGGAACGTGACCCGCACCATCTTTCCTCTCTTCTTTGCGTTCGTCGTCCTCGTGGGAGCGACTGGAAATGCCGGCGCCACGATGCCGGCGGTCGACTGGCACCTCGACGCAAGCACGATAAGCGCCGACTGTACCGCTGCGCTGTCGCGACTGTCGGCGCGAACCCAGAGCCTCGCGCGCGAACGCCCAGCCGGCGCCGCCGTTGAATTGGAGGACGCGGCAGCCGACGCGCGCGACGCATTGGCCGCGGAGCTCTTCCTCTTCAACGTCGCTTCCGACGCGAACGTTCGCAATGCTTCGCGCCTTTGCCGGCTGCGTTGGCGCGACGGAATCGCCGGCATCCTGGCCGATCGGAACCTGTACGCTATCGTAGCGGCAGCGCCAGCTCCGCGCGATCCGATCGATCGCGCCCTAAGCGAACGCTGGAAGGAGCGCATGGAACGCGGCGGTGCGACGCTGAGTGGATCGCGCCGCGACGAATACGTTCGACTGGTTCGCGAGCGGAACGATCTCGAGAACCGTTTTTGGACGAATCTCGCCGACGATCGCACGACGATCCGGGCGGGACGGCGAACGATCGCCGTCGACGACGGCACCGACGATTTTCTGCGTACCGAACGTGACGAAGACGCGCGCAAGGCGTACGAACGCGCGTACAACCGGCGTGCGGCCGCGGCGAACGTACCGCTCCTGGAACGGACGATTGCGATCCGCGACCGGCTGGCGCATTTGCTGGGCTTTGAAAGCTGGGCGGATTATCGCCTTGCCGGCAACACCGCGGGCGCCTTCGCACAAGTGCAGACGTTTCTCCGCGACGCAGTGTCGGCGTACGCGCAGGGTCGTCCCCCGGCATCGATGGCTCCCTGGGACGTGGAGCGCGACGCGGTGCGACCGCCGTCGCGCACGATCGACGACGCGCTCGATAGCGTCTGCTCGGCGTTGGCCGTACGCTGCGGGCGCAGTGCCGCGCCGGTGTGGGCGCCCGGCGTACGCGCGTATGCGGTTACCGACGCGTCCGACGGGAGGGAGCGCGGAACGCTCTACGTCGACGTGATGCGCCGCCCCGGGAAAGCGCCGTTCGAGTCGGTGCCGGCGGTGGTGTTGCCGCGTTCGTCCCACGAGGCGGCTGCCGCGATCGTCGCGAGTTGGAAGGACGCGAACGATGGCGCGATCGACGGCGATCGCGTTCGATCGTTTCTCGGCGATGCCGGACGCGCGATGGCGATCGTCCTGGCGAGCGTGCCTTACGAATCGCTTGCCGGCGTTTCAAACGAAGCGCGCGAACTCGACGCCGCCGTCGTCGAACGGCTGGCGGGAGAGACGCCGGCGACGCGCGCGTCGCTGCGCGATGCGACGATCGGACAGATCGATCTGGCGTTTCATTCCTCGGGCTCGCACGTCGACACGACGCGGCTGTGGGCTGCAGGGGTGGTTCCGGCGTTCGGCCAGTTATACGATCCCGGGACGTATCCGCAAGTCGCTTCGCTCGATCTGATGGATGGATGGGATGCCATGCTTTACGCGCGAGCGTGGAGTCAAGCTATCGCGGCAGACGTTCTTTCGGAGGGCGGCGAAAAGTACCGGCGCGACGTTCTCGCGCCCGCGGCGAGCCAAACGCTGACCGACGAGCTGCGAAATCTTCTCGGCCGCGATGCGAAACCGGTGATGCCATGATTGCTGCAGTCCTGCTCGCCGCCGTAACGGCAATGACCCTCGAGAGCGCCGACTTTGCGCCCGGCGGTACGATACCCGTCGCTTCGATGGCGGCCGATTGCGGCGGGCGCAACCGCACGCCCGTGCTGCGCTGGAGCAATCCTCCGGCGAACGCCAAGTCGTTCGCGCTCGTGATGCGCGATCCCGACGCTCCCGTCGCGGGCGGCTTTTACCATTGGGTGTTGTACGACGTTCCCCCAGCGGCGCGCGCGATCGGCAGCGGCGGCGTTGCGGGATCGCGCACCGGCATCGCAACGACCGGGCAAGCCGCGTATTACGGGCCGTGCCCGCCGCCGGGTCCGGCACACCACTACATTTTTACCCTTTATGCGCTCGACGTTGTGCGCGTCGCCGACGATGCGCCGCTGACCGCCGCGCAGCTCGAAAAGCGCATCGGCGGTCACGTTCTGGCGCGTGGAACGCTAACGGCTACCGCCGCGCACCCTTAGTACGCCGCAGCGTTACTGCGATTGCGTGAAGCCGGGCGGTATCGCGAAGAGATCGTCCGCCGCCTGACCGCTCAGCCATTTCACGTTGCCGCGTTCGACGACCATGTTCATACCGTTGGCGCGCTCGCCCATGGCCATCCGCATGTACATGACCAGGCGATCGATCTCGTCTGCCCAGCCATGTTGGATGTTGCCGGTGAGGTGCATGCGCGGCTCGCATCCCCCGGATGCTTGCGACATCATCCCGCCCGTGGACATCGTCCGCGGCAGCGGACAGAACGGACGCGGAACCTTGATTTGCGAGATATACTTCGTCTGCGTCATCGAGAAGTTGCTGTTCCGGCACGATCCGGTCGCATTGGTCGTGCTCATCGAGACGCTCATGTCGTAGCCCACCGTGCCGATGCCGTCGATCGTGAGCGGTCCGAGATCGTTCGAGCTGCCGCCGACGGTCATGTCGGCCGTGCCGGGCTCGGAGTGATACGAACCGCCGTTAGGCATCCCCGGAAATTTCATGCCGTTGGTCGCCAGGCAGGCCGGCGCGGTGTTTTCCTGCGTGTAGGTTTTCTTGCCGAGGTCCAGCGTGATGTACTGGTGCTCCTGGCACTTCTGGATGATTGCGGTATTCGTGGACGCGTAGTCGGTTCGAATCCAACCTTTATAATAGGTGTACCGGGTCACTTGGCCGCGGCTCATCTTCTCCATCATCTCGCCCGGGTTGCCCATCATGTTGCCGAGCATGTTGTTGAGGCCGCCGTGGTGCTGGTCGGCCGGCGCGCTCGCCACGGCTTGGTAGTCGGCCTGGAAGGT
>JAFAHZ010000280.1 GCA_019236975.1 Vulcanimicrobiota bacterium
CGCCTCCTGATACCGCTGGAGTCGCGGCTCGAAATCGTCGCGCAGCAGACGCTCGAAGGCGTCGCCTTTCGTGTTGGCCGCTCCCCACGACAATCGGAAGAGGCTACGCAGATCGAAACACGGCCACAGGTCGCGCAGATCGACGTCGTCGATCGTGTGCACGCCCCAGAACGGCGGAACTGGAACCGGCGCGTGAATGCCCTTGACGGCAGAGTACGCGTTTTCCGGCGATGCCGGAGCCTGTGCCGTGCGCCGGCGGTCGCGCTGGGTAAACGCTTCCTTTTTTGTTTTTTCAAGCAAAGCGGCTCGACGCGCGCGGTCTCCGGTGAGCACGTCCATCAGTTCGAGCCCTTCGAAGGCGTCTTTCGCGTAGAACAACCCCGGATCGAAGAAACGCTCGCCTTCGTCGAGCAGCACGATTCTTCTGCCGAAGTCGCGATTGATGGCGGCGCCGCCCACGATCACCGGATAGGCGAGACCGCGCGAGTCTTGCTCTTGCAAGCAGACCGGCATTTGTTTGCTGGTCGAAACGAGCAGCGCGGAGAGCCCGATCGCATCGGCATCGACCTCGATGGCTTTCTCGAGGATCGTATTCATCGGCACTTGCTTGCCAAGATCGTACACGGTATAGCCGTTGTTGGTCAGGATCGTGTTCACCAAGTTCTTACCGATGTCGTGCACGTCGCCGAAGACGGTGGCAAGCACGACTTTGCCCTTGGTCGACCCTTCCTTCTTCTCGAGAAACTGTTCGAGGTGCGCGACGGCCTTTTTCATCACTTCCGCCGATTGCAGCACGAACGGAAGAATGAGCTCGCCGCGGCCGAAGCGGTCGCCGACGTCTTTCATGGCCGGGAGAAGAATTTCGTTGAGCACCTCAACCGGCGTACGCTCGCGCAGCGCCTCGTCGATCTTCGCTTCGATGCCGTCCTTGCGGCGGCGCAGAATCGACTGGTGGATGCGCTGCTCGATCGGGCCCGAATCGAGTTCGTCCTGCAGCTCGCTCTTCGAGGAGCTCGACGCAACCGCGGATTCGTAATGCTCGATCAGACGCTGTAGCGCGTCCGGGCGGCGGTTGAACACGAGATCGTCGCACAGCGCGCGCACCTCGCCGTCGATCTCGAAGTACGGCGTGATGTCTTTCGGGTGCACGAGCGCGCAATCGAGCCCCGCTTCTACACAATGATGCAGAAAGACGGAGTTCACTGCGGCTCGCGCGGCGGGTTTGAGACCGAACGAAACGTTCGAGACTCCAAGAGACGTCAGGACGCCCGGCAGCTCCCGTTTGATGAGCCGAATGCCCTCTATCGTCTCGACGGCCGACGTAAGGAACTCCGCTTCGCCGGTCGCCAGCGTAAACGTCAAATCGTCGAAAATCAACGCGCCCGGCGGCAAGCCGTATTCGCCGACGACGACGTCGTAGATGCGCCGAGCGACTTCGAGCTTGCGCTGCGCGGTCTTCGCCATTCCGGTTTCGTCGATCGTCAGCGCTACGACGGCGGCACCGTGCTCGACCGCCATCGGTAGCACGGCGTCGATCTTTGCGCGTCCGGACTCCAGATGCACCGAGTTGAGGATCGCGCGTCCGCCGTAGTTTTCCAACGCGACCTGCAGCACTTTGGGCTCGGTCGAATCGATCATCAGCGGCGCTTCGATCGACTGCGCCAGCCGCCGTACGACTTCGCGCATCTGCACGTCTTCGTCGGGCCGTTCGGTCAACGCACAGCAAACGTCGAGCACGTGCGCACCGCCCTCGACCTGCTCGCGTGCGACGAGCACGATCTCGTCGTAGTTATCCTCGAGCAGCAGCCGTTTGATCTTGCGCGATCCCTGTGCGTTGATGCGCTCGCCCACGATCAGCGGACGCGGCTCTTGTTCGAGCGCCACCGCCGTCATCGCGGATGCAACGGATTGCGCTCCGCTCGTGGGACGCACGCGCTTTGCCGGTCCAATCGCTTTCACGATTGCCGCGATATGCGCGGGCGTCGAGCCGCAGCAGCCGCCGACGGCATTGACGCCGAAGTCGCGCACGAAGGCAGCGAGCTCGTTCGCGAGTTCTTCCGGCGTCTCGGGGTAAATCGTCTCGCCATTGGGACCCATGAGCGGCAAGCCCGCATTCGGAATGACGCTCACGAAACAGCGCGAGTTTTCGCACAAATAGCGAATCGAGTCGCGCATTTGGGCGGGGCCCGTCGAACAGTTCAATCCAATGACGTCGATCGGCAGCGCGTCGAGCGTAGCGCAGATCGCGCGAATATCGGTACCGAGCAGCATGCGCCCTTCGGTGATGAGCGTCGGCTGTGCCTGAATCGGAACGCGGCGCAATCCGCCGTCGAATTCGGCGGCGATGCCGGCGATCGCGGCTTTCAGTTCGAGCAGATCCTGCATCGTTTCGATGATGATGAGATCGGCGCCGCCCTCGACCAGCGCGCGCGCCTGCTCGGCATACACGTCTTTGAGCTGCTGATAGGTGACCTTCGAGAGCGTCGGATCCGACGACGAGATCAGCATACCGGTCGGCCCCATCGATCCGGCGACGAAACGCGGGCGTTCGGGGGTCGAAAACGCGTCGCACGCTTCGCGCGCCAGCTGCGCGGCGCGAACGTTGATCTCGCGCGTGCGTTCGCCCAAACCGTACTCTTCGAGTTTGAGCCGCGATCCCATGAACGAATCGGTTTCGACGACGTCCGCACCGGCGGCGAGATACGCCTCGTGAATGGCCACAATGGCATCCGGCCGCGACAGCACCAACGCCTCGTTGCAGCCGTGATATTGCGCGCCGCCGAAATCGCCGGCGGTTAGTTCGAGCGCCATGAGCTGCGTGCCCATGGCGCCGTCGAACACGAGAACCCGCTCCCCGAGCAGGCGCAAATAGTCAGACAATCGCCCGTATCTCTCCTACGTTTCGATGGGCCCGATTATACACGATGGGCCGCCCAAAGCGGGCTAGTTCCGTCGCTTTGGCCTCGTCGAGCACGCCGAGGTGCCGCAAAGCGGCGATCGTCGAAGGGCCGCGCGCCCGCCCGGCGCCGTCGCACACCTTGGCCACGTAGCCGAGGGCGCGCTCGATCGCCGCAACGCCGTGCACGCCTTCGGCTCCGCCCTTGCACAAGAGCGCACCCCGCGTCGCTTCCATGAGCACCGTATCGAGCTGCCCGGTACCGGCCACGTAGCGCGGGTGGGCGATCATGGCGTCGCGCACCACTGCCAGCGCCGCCGCATCGGATTCCGATACGCCTTCCAGGGTCGCCAGACGCGCAAACGAGCGAGCCGCGTTGCGCAAGCTGGTAGCGTATACCGGGATTCCGCATCCGTCCGTGCCGAGCGGCCACGTCGATGCGTCGTCGTCGGAGACGCGCGCGCAAAAATCGAGAATCGCCCGCTCGGCAGGATTGTCCCGCTCCAAATAGGTCGTGACGTCGGCACCGATCGCAACGCACAGCGCGAGAATCCCGGCGTGCTTCCCCGAGCAGTTGTTGAAAATCGGCGTCGGCTCGACGCCATAACGCTGCAGTGCAGCCGCCGCCCGCTCGTCGTACGGCAAGTGCGCGCCGCATTGCAGCGCCGACTCCTCGACGCCGATCTTGTGCAAGATCGAACGCACCGCCTCGACGTGAAACGGCTCGCCGAAGTGGGAGGCCGCCATCACGGCTATCTCCTCAGGCTCGAGTCCGAAGCGTTCGCGCACGCCGGCGGCGATCGCAGCGGCGGCGATGAACGGCTTGGCGGCCGAGCGCAAAAAGACCGGGGCTTCGACGTCACCGCGCGCAAAGATGACGTCGCCGCGCGCATCGACGGCGCATGCGACGACGTGGTGAACCGACTCGACGAGCGGTCCCCGGATAAGCTCAA
>JAFAHZ010000146.1 GCA_019236975.1 Vulcanimicrobiota bacterium
TCGAGCGTCCGAGCGAGCGTCTTCGTAGCGCGTTGCGACGATCGCGTTGAGCTGCGGATTCAGCCGCTCGGCTCGCGCGATCGCTTCGTCGAGCAGCTCTTCGGGCGTTACCTGCGTTTTGCGAACGAGCTCGCCCAACCCGAGCCCGTCATATGCACCGTACTCGGGAAACGCCACCTACTTGGGGTAAGTCATTTCTCTGGGGACGACGATTTTGTCGTAGTCGGCTTCGCTGACGTGGCCGAGTTCGAGCGCCGCTGCCTTGAGGGTCGTCTTCTTATGGTGCGCGTGTTTGGCGATCTCCGCAGCCTTATCGTACCCAATGTGCGGCGCGAGCGCGGTTACCACCATCAGCGACTCGTCGAGATACCTTTTGATCTGCGCTTCGTCGGCTTGCAGCCCTTCGACGGCGTGCTCGCGGAACATCGTACACGCACCGCGCAACAGCGTCGTCGAATGCAGGAAGTTGTAGATCATCACCGGGTTGAACACGTTGAGCTCGAAGTTGCCCTGCGACGCCCCGAACGAAATCGCAAGATCGTTACCGTACACCTGCGCGACGACCATCGTCATTGCTTCGGATTGGGTAGGATTGACTTTGCCCGGCATGATGGAGCTGCCCGGTTCGTTTTCCGGGAGGATGAGTTCGCCGATGCCGGCGCGCGGTCCGGAAGACAACCAGCGAATGTCGTTAGCGATCTTCATTAGGGCGGCGGCCAGCATCTTGAGGGCACCCGAAGCGAAGACGAAGTCGTCGTGCGACGCCAGCGCCGTAAATTTATTCGGATGGGAGCGGAACGGAAGGCCGGTGAGATCGGCGATTTTCTTGGCCGTGCGCTCGCCGAATTCGGGGTGAGCGTTGAGGCCGGTGCCGACGGCCGTTCCGCCGATCGCGAGATCGTAGAGATGGTTCAGCGCCTCTCGGCAGGCGACCAGAGCTCGGTCTAGCTGCGTAACGTACCCGGAGAATTCCTGACCGAGCGTCAGCGGCGTCGCGTCTTGGAGATGCGTGCGGCCGACTTTGACGACGTGCGTCCATTGCTTGGCCTTGACGTCGAGCGCGTCGCGAAGCTTCTCGACGGCGGGCAGCATGCGCACCATGCCTTCCGCGGCGGCCATATGCATGGCCGTCGGGAACGTGTCGTTGGACGACTGGGACATGTTCACATGATCGTTGGGATGCACCGGCTTCTTCGAGCCCATCTCGCCGCCGGCAATCTCGATGGCGCGATTGCTGATAACCTCGTTGACGTTCATGTTCGTCTGGGTACCCGAACCGGTTTGCCAGACGCGCAGGGGAAAGTGCGGGTCGAGCTTGCCGTCGATGACTTCGTCGGCGGCTCTAACGATCAAATCGCTCTTTTCGGAGTCGAGCTTTCCGAGATCGCGATTGACGAGAGCGGCGGCTTTTTTGAGCGTTGCCATCGCTACAATTACCGGCTTCGGCATGACGTCGCGCGGCCACACACCGTCGCCGATGTCGAAGTGAACCAGCGAGCGCGCCGATTGCGCGCCGTAATACTTGTCGGAGGGTACCTCGATCTTGCCCATCGAGTCGCTCTCGACGCGCGTCTTGAGCCCATTTGGCGAAACGTGTGCGGTCGTCATACGGGCTTATTTTCGCCGGCCGCGGGGAATCTCTGCCTCGACCTAGGTAGCATTCGGCCGCAAGGCGTAGCCAGCAGGATGGCCCTCACGATTCGGACGGCGACGGCCGCGGATCTCGACGCGGTAACGCCGCTTTTCGACGCCTACCGGCAGTTTTTTACCGGCAAGCCGGATCTCGCAATCTCGCGTGGTTTTTTGGAACAGCGGCTGGAGCGTGGCGAGTCGGTGGTGCTCGCTGCGTTCGAAGGCGGGGACGCAGCCGGTTTCTTACAGCTCTATCCGCTATTCTCGTCTTGGTACTGTAAGCGCCAGTGGTTCTTGAGCGACCTCTACGTCGCCGAGCCGTTTCGCAGGCACGGCGTTGGGAAACGGCTCGTGGAAGCGGGCATCGACTTCGCGGCACGCACGCAAGCGCGCGCCGTCCTCGTCGAACTCCCCTTCTCGGAGCCGCACCTGGTCGATTTTTATGGTGCGCTCGGATTTGCGAAGGATCCCGTTTTCGATCTCTACCGCCTGGTCGCTCGTCAACCAGAATCCGCCGAAGGGCGTAAGTAGGGCTATCGGCTGCCGTGTGCGGCGCGCCCCTCGACGGTCGAACCGACCTCACGCATTTCGACGATTTCGTAAATCGTCAGCGGATAGCGCGGATCGAACCGGCGCTTGTTGCAGCGCGCACAGCTGGTCGGTTTTCCCGGCCGCTTCTTGCGAAGCACCTCAAAGGCGCAGTGATCGCATCGCAGCAAGTAACGTTTGCTCGACTCGTTGAGCGGACGAACGTTACCGAGCTCGTGGTAGATCGACGTGATGCCGCACTCGCGCAGCTTCTTTTTGAAACGCGCGCCGTGCCCGGTATCGCGAAAGCGGGCGTAGCACCAGGCGTGCACCATTTCGTGCAGCATCGTCTCTTCGAGCGCTTCCGGATACTTGCGAAAATGCTTGGGTGACAACTCGACGATCAACGGCGTGCGTCCGTAGCTGATGCGCCCGGCGGAGTTGGAAAACCGCTCGTTGTACCGGATGCGGCAATCCGGCACTTCTCCGTTGAAATACTGGTAGTTCAGTCGTGCGAAGAGGAGTTGCAACTCCGGCTCTGAGGGCAGCACGGAAGAGTTATTTCGTCGTGCGTCCAAACGACTCTTCGTGGAGACCGGACCGGCGCGCGGCCTGCCCCCGCGCATCTACCTGCCGCTCGTTGCCGTCACGTCGCTGATATTTCTCGGCGTCATGGCTTACTTGGTCGCCGCCGGGTTCGGCGTCAGCGGCTCGGTGTTCGGCAAAGGCGGCGCTCCGGACGCGGCTCGGTCGCAGCGATCGCAAGGATCGCAGGCAAACGTCGAAGGCGGGCCGCCGCCGGCGGTCGCCGAACAAGTGAAAAGCCTCCGCGACCGCATCGCGGCGCACCCCGGCGACGACGTCGCTCTTACGCAGCTCGGGGACATGTACTTAGCCGCGGGCAAGTACGGCGAGGCCATTCCGCTTTACCGCCGCGCGCTGAACGTGAATCCGCGAAACGTCGCAGCGCAGACCGGGTTGGCGCAAGCCCAGGACGCGATGCGCCCGTGAACGAGAAGCTGTACGTTTCGTGCGACATGGAAGGGACGGCCGGCGTCTGCTCCTGGAAGCAATGCGATCCGGGCAACGCGCACGAGTATCCCGTCTACCGGCGCTACATGACGCAGGAAGTGCGCGCCGCGTTGGAAGGCGCGCGAGCCGCGGGCGCCGGCGAGATCGTCGTCAACGACTCGCATTGGTCGATGCACAATTTGCTCTGGGACGAGCTTCCGGAGGACGGCTGGTTGCGCGTCATCTCCGGTGCGCCGAAGCCGCGTTCGATGGGGCAAGGGTTGGACGGCTCCTTTGCCGGCGTCCTTCTCACCGGATACCACGCGAAAGCGGGAGAGTCGGCAGCGCTCGCTCACACGATGACGGGCGAGGTCGTCTACGCGGTTTCGGTCAACGGCACGCCCTGCAGTGAAGCGCTCATTTTTGCGGCGTTAGCCGGAAGCTACGGCGTTCCGGTCGTGCTCGTCACCGGCGACCGCACGATCGTCGACGAGTGCGCGCGTTTCTTGCCGTGGGCCGTCGGCGTCGCGGTAAAAGATTCCATCGGCTTTTCTGCCGTGAACTCGTTGACCCCGCGCGCGGCGCAGGAAGCGATTCGTGAGGGAGCGCGCGCCGCGGTCGAACGCATTCCGAACGCGAAACCGTTCGTTTTTGCGGCTCCGTACGAGCTCGTGCTCGAAACGGTTTCGGCCGAACACTCGGACGTCATCGAGCTCATGCCGAACTTCTCGCGTATCGGCAACCGCGCGGTGCGCTTCGTTGCCAACGACTACCGGACGCTGCTGCGCGCGTTCATCGTCGCAACGCGCATAGGCGCGGCGGCCAATACGATCGCATGAAGATCTACGTCAGCTCCGATATGGAAGGCGTTGCCGGCGTCTGCGCTTGGGAGCAAGTCGACGCGCGCACGCCCCACCCGGAATACGCGATTTACCGGCGCTACTACACGCGCGAGGTCTGCGCCGCAATCGAAGGGGCGCGGGCCGGCGGCGCTACCAGCGTGCTCGTCAACGATTCGCACGGCCCGATGCGCAATCTCCTTCTCGACGATATGCCCGACGACGTCCGCATCGTCTTCGGTAATCGCAAACCCTTTTCGATGGTGCAGGACGCCGACTCCACGTTCGGAGGCGCGTTCTTCGTCGGCTACCACGGCGCGATCGGCGACGCCGACGCCGTTTTGGCCCACACGTACACGCCGTCGGTGGTATACGACGTCTCCATCAACGGCGTGCGCTGCAGCGAAGCGACGCTCAATGCCGGCCTACTCGGCTATTTCGGCGTGCCGCTGCTGCTGATAACCGGCGATCGCACCACGGTCGAAGGCGTACGCGACCAGATGCCTTGGGTTACGGGCGTCGTCGTCAAAGAGTCCATCGGCAACTTCGCGGCCCAATCGATGACGCCGGCGGCGGCCGCGCGCGCGATACGCGACGGCGCGCAAGCGGCCGTCGCGGCAGCCGCGTCGGCAAAACCCTATCGGTTCGAACCTCCCATCGCGCTCGACGTGACGCTGGCCAAGGTCGAACAGGCGGATCTGGTCGATATGATTCCCGGCTTCCACCGCACCGGGCCGCGCAGCGTGCGGTTCTCACATACCGAATATCCGGTCGTATTCAAGGCCTTCGTCGCGACGTGGCGGCTCGGAGCGCTGGCGTGACGTTCCGGCCGTACGCCTTCTTGATGCTGCTCGCGCTCGGGGCAACGCCGCCTCCGAAAAACGCACTCCCGTCCGGATTCGTCTACCTTTCCGACTTCGCGCCTACCGTCATCGAAGATATGCGCTACGCGACGCCGCACAATTTCGTCGGAGCGCCGATTGCGGGCTACGACGCGCCGAAGTGCGTGCTCACCGCCGCCGCAGCTCGCGCGCTCGCCCGGGTCGAGCACGATCTCAACGATGCGGGGTTGACGCTGCGGGTATACGACTGCTATCGTCCGCAGCGTGCGGTAGACGCGATGCTCGCTTGGAGTAAGAATCTAGGCGACCAGCGTACGAAGATCGCCTACTATCCGCGCATCGACAAATCGCAACTCGGGCATTTGGGCTACGTTGCCGCGCGTTCCGAGCACTCCCGGGGAAGCGCGGTGGACGCAACGATCGAACGCTTACCGGTGCGCGCGCTTCCGCCCTACGATCCATCCGCACCGCTCCACGAGTGCATCGCTCCGTTCAAGGAACGCTATCACGACGGTTCCCTCGACATGGGCACGACGTTCGATTGCTTCGATCCGCTATCGGCAATGGACGCCGACGCCGGCATCGTTGCGGCGTCGCATCGCCAAGCCCTCGAGGCGGTGATGCATCGCCACGGTTTCGTCGGGATCGTTGGCGAGTGGTGGCACTACCGTCTGCGGTGGGAGCCCTACCCTACAACCTACTTCAATTTCCCGATTACGCCGAAACCTTAGCCGGCGCTCCTAGAGCGAGGGCGATGGAGACGACGTCGTCTTCGTTGAGCGAGAGGCTGCGCATCGCTTTTTCGTAGGCTTCGATTGCCTCTTCGCTCTTGCTGGAGGCCGCGCGCTCCTCGCGTAGACGCTTGATTTCGTCCGTCACGCGATGCGCCAGATCGGGCGTTACGATCACTGCGCTGCGCTCGAGGATGGGCTGATGGCGGCGCAGCGTGTCTTCGACCAGTGCGACGCCGGAATGTTTGCCGAAGATGAAACTCGTTTCACCGCCGACGACGTCAGCCGGCACCGCTTCGTACATACGGTGGTCGATCAGTATCGCGTGCGTGTGGATGCCGGATTCGTGCGCGAAGACCTTCGATCCGACGATCGGTTCGTGCTGCTGCATCGGGATGCCGCTGACGCGTTCCATGAAGCGCGCGAGTTCGCGCAACTTTTCGTACTTGAAGCCGGGGATTTCGAGGCCGTACAGGACCCGCATCGCAACCACGTACTCGTGCAGCTTGACGTTGCCGGCGCGCTCGCCGTAACCGTTGGCGGTGACGGAGATCACCTTGAACCCGCACGACGTGGCGGTGATAGCGTTGATGGTGCCCAAGCCGTAGTCGTTGTGCAAGTGTGCGACGATCGGCAAACCTTTGGGCAAACCCGCCACGATGCGCGAACAATACCAGCGCGTCGCTTCGGGGGTCAGCGTGCCGACCGTATCCGGCCACGCCGGTCGCGTGCCGCCGGCCTCGAGCCCGGCTTTGAAATAACTGATGAAGTAATCGACGTCGCCGCGGCTTCCGTCTTCGGCACCGAACTCGATCCGGTCGATCCCATGGCTGCGCGCGTGCGCGATCGCGTCGCACTGCAGCCGGACGTTTGCGTTGCGATAGAATTCCAGCGGCAGCTCCAGCCAATCTTTCTCGTCGCGGCCTTCGAATCGCAGCAGCGTCTTGCCGATCTTGTACTTCAAGTGCAGATCGCTTCCGCTCGTAAAGATAAAGAAGGTCACGTCTTTGGGATCGACGCCGGCGTCGCGCAGCGTTTTCACCGTCACGTCGATGTCGCCGCGGTGGCAGCGGCACATCACCACGATCTCGACATCGCCCAGCTCGCCCCGGCGCTTCGCATCCATCACGAGCTGCAGCGTCTTGCGATCGCCTTCCGACGCGGCGGGAAAACCGACGCTCATAACGTGAACGCCGATATCGGCCAGCGCTTTGGCAATGTCGAGCTTCTGCGACGGCGTGTAGCAAACGCCCGGCATCTGCTCGCCGTCGCGCAGCGTCTCGTCGTACAGGCGCAGCTGCGACGGATCGGGGAAGGCGACGTTACGCGTGAATTCCTTAGGGTCGCGGATCAGCCGCTCGATAGGCTCGCGGAGTTGCATGGCACTACTCTTCGCTAACGGTTGCTGTCATCCTGAGCGACGGCCCCACGGGCCGGAGTCGAAGGGCCCGGCGGGGGACCGGCGGCCCGCTGGGCGCGGACGCGCAACTCGGCGATGTCGCGCGGGAAGATCAGATCGAGCGTCCAGTCGAAGGCCACGCGCGCTTTCCGATCGAGCCCCGGCAGGCGCAACAGATAGTACGTCCGCCAAAGGAACCAGGCGAGAAAGCCCGTGAGGACGCCGTTGCCGGGAAGTTGCGCGACGGCCCTGCGGGCCCCGAGCGAGGCCATCATCCCGAGCGAGCGATACGTGAACGGCGTCGTGTGTTCGCCGCGCAGCGCGGCGACGATGTTGTCTGCGAGGTGCGGCCCCTCGCGAATGGCGTGCTGCGCGGTCATCGGAAACGTGCCGCCTTCGCCGTCGGGAATTGCGGCGCAATCGCCGAGCGCCCAGACGTTTGGATACTTTTCGACGCGCATGTCGCCGCGCGTGATGACGGCCCCGCGTTTGGTCAACGGAAGACCGCAGCGCGCGATGGTTGGTGAGGGCTTCACACCCGCGCTCCATACGATCGTCGCCGTTTCGATGCGCCGTCCGCTTTGCAGCGTCAATCCGTTTTCGTTTGCCGACGCCACGCCGTCGCCGAGCACGACGTCGACGCCGCGGCGCTGCAAAATCCGCTGCGAATACTCCCCCATCTTCTCGGGCAGGCCCAGGAGCAGCGACAAGCCGGCTTCCACGAGAGCCACGCGCACGTCGTCGCGGTGAACGTTGGGATAGAATCGCAGGACGCTGCGAAACAGCTCCACCATTTCGCCGGCGGTTTCCACGCCCGTAAAGCCGCCGCCGACGATCGCGATCGTGAGCAGCGCTTTGCGCCGCTCCGACGGCGGCAGCGTATCGGCGAGTTCCAAAAGCCAGACGAGGCGGTTGCGCAGCGCATCGGCGTCTTCGAGCGATTTCATCGCCCACGCGTGCTCCTCGACGCCCGGCAATCCGAACGTCGAGGTGGAGGACCCGACGGCCAGCACGAGATGATCGTAATCGATCGACTCGCTCAATCCGGTCAACACGTGCCGAAACGTCACGCGCGACCGGTCGCTCGAGATCTCCGTCACGTCGGCTAGGATGAATTTCGTATGGCGGAGCTCCGCACGTACGGGCGTGACGATGTGGCGAACCTCCAGCGCACCCGCCGTCACCTCGGGAAGCATCGGCGTAAACAGCGTGAAGTTCTCGCGGCTCAGCAGTACGATCTCGGCTTCGTCCGGTCGCAGACGTTTTTCGAGCCGGCGCGCCACCGCGCTCCCGGCAAATCCGCCTCCGGCGATCACGATAACAGGCACTTGCGGGAGTTGCGGTTGAAGAGGGCGGCGTGGATTACCTTCCTCCGCCGTCAGAGAGCGAGCCGTCGCCTCCGAACGTTACCAAGCGGCGATCTGCGGGAGGTGCCGCGGGTGCGGCCGCTGCGGCCGCGCTCGCATTTCTCGCGAAGTTCAAGTTCGCACTGCTCGTGGGGCTCAAGCTGCTCGCACCGAGCTGGACGTTTCTGCTGTCGCTGTGGCTCTACGTCGTCCTCTTCGGTTGGCGGTTGGCGATCGTCGTGATGTTCGTACTGCTCGCGCACGAGCTGGGGCACTATTTCGCGTTTCGCGCGTACGGACTACCCGTGCGGCTGCCTGCTTTCGTTCCGCTGCTGGGCGCCTTCACTGCCGGCGCCGCGCCGGAAAACCTAGAGCACGACGCTTACATCGCGCTGGCGGGCCCTTTGACCGGCTTCGGCCTCGCGGCCGCGTGTTTGGCGGTCGCGGCCAACACCGGCGACAGATTTTGGTACGCGTGCGCGGACGTCTCCGCGTTCCTCAACCTTTTTAACATGCTGCCCGTGCCGCCGTTCGACGGCGGCCGCATCGCGGGTGCGTTGTGGCCGCCGCTTTGGATCGCGGGCATTCTCGGCTTCATCGCGTTCGCCGCCTATTTTCACGTGCCGATCTTCTTCGTCATCCTGATCGGCGCTCTCGCTTTACCGTCGCTGCTCGCCGCGCTGCGCGGCCGAGTCGATCCGCGCGCCGCCACCATGACGACCGGAGCGCGCGTGCGCGTCAGCTTGTGGTATCTCGCCACGGTCATCGGCTTACTCTACGTCATGGCAGAGGCACACGCGATCGCGGTGCCCGGCGGTCTCAATGGATAAGCCTCCGGATTTCGCGATGTCGCGCGCGGTGGAAATTCTCGCGCAGATCTACGAGCGCCAGCGGCGCGCCTCCGAGGTACCGCCGCCGCCGCTCGACCGCGTCGCACAGCTCTTCAACGAGACGATGGCCTTCGACGTTACCAAGACCACCCGCGCTCAAGTCGAGCGCGCGCTCGGCGTCGCGTTTTCGTACCCGGTGCGCGGCTGGCACACGTATTGCGTGAGCGGCGGAGACCTCGGCCGCGAGTTCGTCAGCCTCTTTTATCAATCGCCGGGTCTCGCCGAGGATCCGCTCGTATCGGCGGAAGTCTATCTTCCCAAAGCAAAGGCTGCACCCGCGCTCGCGCCGCGGAATCTCGGCCGCGTTCGGCTCATTCCCGGAGAGATCGCCATCGGAACGCAGATCGGGAGTCTTCCCGAGTCCTTCGCTCGCGTTGAAAAACCCGAAGGGCTCGGGCCGTACGACGCGATCTTGCAAGCGCAATTTCCAGGAGGAGTCGCGTACGCGATGGGATCGTCCAACGTCGTCGAGCGCCTGGCCATCTATGCTCTCCGCGCGTAACGGGCTGCTCGCGCTCGCCGTCGTCTTGGTGGTGTGCGCGCTCACCGTCGCGCGACCGCCGAGCACGTGGGGACCGCTGCTGCGCGACTTCGAGGCTTACTGGAGCGCCGGTGCGGTATACGACACCGGCGGGGATCCGTACGGCCGCGATATTTGGCGCGCAGAACGAACCGTTCCGGGCGTCGATCCTACGCACGACGAGATGCTGCCGTTCATCGGCCCTCCGGCGACGCTCCCGGTCTACGGAACGGTCGCACGGTTTGCGTACGATCCGGCTTCGCGCATCTGGTGGGTCGTGCTCGTCTCGGCATTAGGCGGCCTTATCGTCTCGACACTGCGATTGGCGGGCGCGCGCGTTACGCCGTTCTCTTTTCTGTGTGCGGTTGCGTTCGCCGTGGGCTTTGCGCCGGTTACGGGAAACTTGGCACTCGGGCAGATCGCCATCGTCGCGTTCCTCGGCGCGCTCGTCGCAACCGTCGCGCGCTCGCCAGTTGCGAAACTCGTCGCAACCTTCGTCGCGTGTTTTCAACCCAACGTCGCGCTGGCGCTGCTGTCGCAGCTCGGTCGCAACCGCGCGACGGCGGCGATCGCCGGCGGCGGCATCCTCGCCTATGCTGCCGGCGCCGCCGTCATGGGCTGGGCTTGGCCGCTGCGCTACGTCGCACTCGTTCGCTTACACGAGAGCGGCGAACGCTACAGTGCGATTCAAATCACGCCGGGTGCGGTGGCGTACGGCTTGCAGCTTCCCGACGCGGCGGTCGCCGCCGTTGCGGTCGTCGCCGCACTCGCCGCCACCGGGTTCGCTATCGTGCTCCTGCGACGGATCGGAGATCCGTTCGCGCGCTTTGCCGCCGTGTCGTGCTTGGTTCCGTTCGTCGCGACGTTCTTTCACGAGCACGATTTCATCGTTGCGTTCCCCGCGGCGATCTGGTGCGCATTTAACGCGCGCGGCACCGCGCGGCTGGTCGGCTTGACCGGGACGATGCTCGTCGCCATCGATTGGTACGGCCTGGCGCAGCGGCCCGAAGCGGCCGCTCAGATCGCGCTGCTCGCGGCCGCAGCGTTCGTTGCATTCGTCGCAATGGGCGACGACCTGGAGATTCCTGCAACGCTGCGCGCGGCGCTCGGCGTCGGCGTACTGCTTGCGGCCGGCGCTTGGGCTGGGGCAACGCACCCCATGCCGACGTGGCCGTACAAACTCGGCGCGTACCACGCACCGCCCGATGCGACCGTGGCTACGGTTTGGCTGCAAGAGCAGACGCGTAACGGGCTAGAAACCGCCGTACCCGCGTGGGCGCTGCTGCGGTCGCTGACCCTCGCCGGCTGCGCGCTTCTCGCGCTGGCGATCGCTAAATGTCCACGTCCATCATATTATCGAACGGCGAAATATTATTCGGGTGATAGTTCTTGAGATCGGAGTTGTAGGCGTACAGATCCTCGTGCAGAGATATCACGATGGACGGGACGTCCTTTACGTATGCCGCTTCGAACGAGTGCACGTCTGCATTGCGCTGTTGCTGATCGAAGTGCGTAAACAGTGCATCCATCGCGGCCTGCGCCTGCGGATTGCACCAGCGCATGTTGTTCTGTCCGTTCGGCGGAAACGACTTGCAGCTGTAAATTGAGGAATAATCGCCGATCGCATCGTTCGACCAGGCAAAGAGGATCATATCGTACTTGTTCGAATAGACGATGCCGCCGTTTTCGATCGGTGCGAACATCAGATTCGGCGGATAGCGCTTCACCGCAATTTGGACGCCGATCTGCGACCACGTCGAGCGAATCAGTTCGATCTGGTTGTCGGCATCCGGCGTTCCGGCGCTGGTCGCAAAGTCAAACGCCAGCTTCGCACCGTTCTTTTCCCGGATGCCGTCGGAACCTCGCTTCCAGCCGTCTTGGTCGAGCATCGCGCTTGCCTTCGCGACGTCGAACGCCGTGACGCCGAGATCCTTGACGGCGTAGACGGCCGTCACGGGCGTCGTCACGTCTTGCAAGATGCCGACGCCGTGCCCGATTTTTTGAATGAGCTCCGGCCGGTTGATCGCCATCCGCAATGCCTGGCGGACGACGGGATCGTTGAGGCCCGGATGCGTGACGTTGAAGTCGAGATGACCGTAGATGAATCCGGGCTGCCGCAAAATCGAGTATCCCG
>JAFAHZ010000174.1 GCA_019236975.1 Vulcanimicrobiota bacterium
CCGCTGCTACGCTCGTACCGCGCAAGGGGTCGAACCTGCGACGCCGCGAGACGTCGCAGACTCCGCTTTGCTCGATCCTTCTGCCGTTGCCGGGGGCACAGACGATGAAGCGATCGACGAGCTGAACGAACGCCTTCCAGAGGGCCGTTCGGCGCTGCTGGCGCATGTTGGTGAAACGGATCCCTCGCTGGTTGACGACGTAGTGCGTTCGGCCGGCGGCACGGTTTTTCGGCGCTCTCTCGCCGAGATCGAAGCATCCGGCTTTCACCGATTCCTCAGCGCAGCCAGCATATAAGCCTATGGGATAAAGACGATCCGGCCGTCGACCTCAGATTCCGTCCACGCTTTCGAAACCTCCGACAGCGGCATGCGGCGCACGGAGATCGGAAGACGCGTTTCGTTTGCGCTTTCGAACACCGACGTTATGGCGCCGCGTACGCTATCGATCGATAAGCTTCCAAAGCCACTACCCATCAGCTCGAGCGAGGACGATCTCAGCGCTGCACTCGGCACTGAAATGGGATCTCCCGATATCGATCCGATTTGAACGTAGCGAATGGGCCTGCCTTGCGGCCCTGCCACTGCGGAAGCGAGTAACGCTTCCGCGCTAGCGCCCCATAAGTAGTCCAGCACGACGTCCACGCCCTGGCGATACAGCGCTGCAAAAGCCGCGCGAAGTGCATCGGCATCGGCAGTCAGTTCGATCGTTTCATCGGCGCCGAGTCGCTCGAGCTCGTCGAAGAGCTCGACTCGTCGCCCCGTCGCAACGACACGGCCGGCACCGAGATGCTTTGCAATGCGAACGGCAAGACGTCCCGCCGTCCCCGTTGCCCCGTTGATGAGAACCGTCTCGCCCGCTTGGAGCCGCGCACGATCGCGAAGTGCCGCCCACGACGACATACTCGGGTTTGCGAGAGCTGCGGCCATATCGTCAGCGAGGTTTTGCGGCAGGTCGATACAGCTGGCCTCGTCGACGATGCAGCGCTCGGCCATCGCACCAAACGGAGCTTCGGGAAACATAAAATACAGACGCCGGCCTTCGTCCGTAACACCGACTCCGTCGGCTCCGGGCACGAACGGATACTGTGCGTGCTGGGTGTAGTGAGCGCCCGATGCGCGTAGCCGCGCCAGTGGCGTCAGCGGCGCGGCCGTCACCCGCAGAACGTGCTTTCCTTTTTGGGACACGGGGTCTTCAAAATCGCCGTAGACGGGCAGAGCGCCCGGTGCGGTGACAACGGCGGCCTTCATAAGTTATGATAGTTATATCATAACTGATGATATTGTCAACTATGATCCCCTGTGCTATCCTGGCTGCATGGCTTCCCGGTCGTCCGCTATCGCCGCCGTGGCCCTCGAGCGCGAACCACGCGGCACGCGCCGCAAACGCGAGACCCGCGCCAAGCTGCTGTCCGCGGCGTTGCGGCTCATGGCCGAACGGGGCGCCGAAGGCGTGACGGTCAGCGAGATCACTGAAGCGGCCGACGTGGGCTTCGGCTCGTTCTACAATCATTTTGAATCGAAGGACGCGATTTATCGCGCGCTCGTCGATACCGTATTCGACGAGTTCGCAGACTGGCTCGACGCTGTGCTCAAAGACGTTAACGATCCGGCGGAAGTCGTCTCCGCTTCAGTCCGTCACACAATTTTACGAGCCAAGAGGGAGCCGGTGTGGGGACTCTTTCTCATCCGGGAGGGCTTCTCGCCCGATGCCATCGACCGCGGCCTCGGTCTGCGCCTGTTAAGAGACATCAAGAAAGGTCTCGCCGCCGAGCGGTTCGCCGACGGCGACGTATTCATGTATTTCGTGGCGGTCAGTGGAACGGTTCTCGCATCTATCGCCGCTACGTCGTCTATCGCCCATCGCTTCAGCACCAAAGATTTGCCGGAGCGGTGCGCCGCGACAGTACTGCAAACGCTGGGCGTCGAGCGAACCGAAGCCGACGAGATCGCACGCCGGCCGCTTCCGAGCTCGAAGCGATCGTATGCTTGAGGACGACGCTCGCCGCCGGGAGTTGCGGTCGTTTCTCATGTACCTGCGTTCAAAACTGACGCCGGAAGCCGTCGGTTTGCCGCAGGTGCGCCGGCGGCGCGTCCCCGGACTCCGTCGTGAGGAAGTTGCCGAACTCATCGGCGTTTCGGAAGATTGGTATCGTTGGTTTGAAAGCGGGCGTCAAATTTCGGTGTCGCCCCGTTTTCTGGCAACGCTCAACGAAGCACTCCACCTCGATCCGCAAGATACGGTAACCCTCTACCGGCTAGCGATACCGGAGCTCTATCGAGCTGGGGCAGAATCGGCCGTCGATCTTCCACCTAACGCTACGTCAAACTTGACCCCCATTCGGCTTCCGAGCGACATCGACGACGCACGCCGGCGATTCGACGCCGCTCGAGAAGCCTTCCTCACAGAGAATCGTCACGACTCAAATACCGTGCGGCCGCGCATCGCCGGTTCCTGGGAACGCAGTCGCGAGCTCGCGGTCGACGCCCGCATGCAAACGGGGCCGCTATGTTCCGACGACAGCTTGGCGCAGGCCATGGAAGAGAATCACGCGTTCGTCGACGCGGCACTTCCGATTCTCTCCGACCTACAGCTGTCGTTTGGCGACACGCATTATTGCGTGGGCCTCGCCGATCGTCACGGGACTATTTTGCACGAATGCGGCGATCCTACCGTTCGCACGTCCTTGGAACGCGTGGGGCTGGTTCCCGGATGCGATCTCAGCGAAAAAGCTGTCGGAACCAATGGAGTCGGCACGGTCATCGCGGACCGTCGCCCGCTGCAAATCACCGCGGGCGAGCATTTCGTCGAAGGCGGCCAGCGGTTCAGCTGTACTGGAGCACCAATTCGCAATCCCAACGATGACTCAATCTGTGGCGTGCTGGTCGTAATGAGCGACTACCGTTTGGTACGTCCTACGCTCCTGCCGGCCGTGGCACGCTTCGCCTTGGCCATCGAAGAGTCGCTCGCGTGCGCCAGGCCGTCGATGGCTTGCGCTATGGCGTAAATACCGAATCGGCAACCGGCGCGTTTATTGCATACGGTCCGTATGTAGCAATGGCGGCCTTTGCCGGAGCCTTATAGTAGGCGACGCCAGTTTCATGTCATCATTTTAGCAAGTTAGCGGGGCGGAAAGGAGGGGGTTCCACTCACTCCATCCGGCGGAGCAACCGCCGTACCCTAAAGCCATGAAACAAGCAGTTGCGGGTCTTCTCGGACCCATCAAAGAGGCCCACAGCGAATGGGGTTGGTACCTCGCGCTGGGCATCGGCCTCATCCTCTTAGGCGCCTATTCTCTCTACGCCGCGCCGATCGCGACCGTCGCATCGGTGGTCGTTATCGGTTCCATCGTCATGCTCGCAGGATTCTTCCAGGTCGCCGCCGCGTTTGTGGCGCGCGGGGCCGGCCACGTGATCCTTTTGCTCCTCGTCGGAGTGCTCGACGTCTTCGTCGGGCTCGCGGCAATGACGCATCCCGAAATGGGTGCGCTCGCGTTGACGCTCTTCCTCGCGGTCCTGTTCGTATTCGGCGGACTCTACCGTTTCATCAGCGCGTTCGTGCTGCAGTTCCCGTACTACGGGTGGGTGGCATTCAACGGGCTAGTGACCGTAGCTCTGGGTGTCATGCTGTGGATGCAGTGGCCGATATCGGCGGTGTGGTTCCTCGGCATGGCCGTCGGGATTAATCTGATCTTCGCCGGCATCACTTGGTCCTCGATCGCCTTCAAACTCAAGAATCTTCCAAACTGAAAGGATACATCGTGCCTACTCAAACGCAAGACTTCAAACAAGATCTGCAAGCCTTCAACGATCGGCTCAAAGCCGCCGCATCCAAAGATGGCGCGCAAGCCAAGGCCGACATCAAAGCCGCTCTCGTGCGGGCCGATGAGGCGAAGATAAAGCTCCAGGCGTTTATCAAGGCGGATAACGCTCAAACCAAAGCCGACGCAGCAGCCTCAATGAGCAAGCTGCAAGAGGCGGTGAACCACGCAAAGGCGGCAGTCGACGCCAACGGCGCGCAGATTCAAACGCATCTCAAACAGAGCATCGCGTCGGCCAAGGCGGCACTGGAAGGCTAGCACGTGGACAACTACGTCGCCATCGTCTTCGACGACAACGCGCAGGCGTTCGACGGGTTACACGAGCTGTGGGACTTGGACGCGCGAGGCGATCTGACGGTACAAGGCGCCGTCGTCGTCTCGCGCGACAAGTGGGGCCACATCGACGTGCAGACTCCGGATAACGAAACACCGGGCTTACGAACCGGAATCGGCGTCGGGATTGGGTTGTTGCTCGGTGGGCTGGCATCTACGCGCCTTGTTATTCCAAACGGCGCCTGGGCGATTATTGCAGACGTCAGCGAACCGTCTCCGGACCCCCTCAATACGTTAGCAGAAAGTCTGCATGCGCGCGTGTTTAGGCGAGCAAAACGCGACGTAGCGCGCGATGCACGATTTTCGAGCGACTACGGTGATTATCTCTATCCATACGACTATCGTCCCGACAAGAAGCAGGCCGGATAGACTCATCGCGGCGGTTGACTTCTAAATAAGCACGCACGTCGATCAATAACGCACGCAGGGATATTTAGGCGCGGCGTCTCCTAGCGCTTTTGCGGGCAATCGCCAAAAAAGGTGAAGGGCAAGCTACTGAGCGCCTTCTTGCGCTCATGATACTAAGGAGGGTGTATGTCACAACGCTTTTCAGCATCTATCGCAGTCTCGGCCTTCATCTCTTGCAAAAGAGCCCTGCGTGATTTGCAGTGACAACGTCGTTGCGAACTTCTGCCTCCGCCAGTTCCGCAAACCAGTGATGTTCCACGGCACATCCGTCGATCAATTAATTCTGGTTAGCATTATCACCAGATTGCGGCGCTCACGCGGCTCGTTGCTGTATCGGCTATAGTGCGTATAGATCATCCGGTCATGACTAACAATTTTTAGGACAGTCCGAACGTGCTCGTCGTGGATTCCATCTTCGCGCGGCACGACCGTTTCCGTCCGAAATTCCCGTAGCTGTTTATCGAAAACTCCGAACTCAGTGACACTGTGCGGCCAACTCCTATAGAAGTACGTCTGCTCGAAGCGGTTTGCTACAGGATTGAACGTAGTGAAGATTACAAGCGCATAGTGAGGCTGAGAGTCTTTGCGTAGGTGATCTTCGTGCCGTTCGAGGTATGCGCCGTCTAGCGTGTAAGATATTGTTTCCGTTCCGGGTAGATCTGTGACGCCGTCTTTATCGTAAAATCGCCAAACCGCGTTCCAGGTCCCCACCATCGGGGCGAAAATTCGCATCGCGGCTTTCATTTGAGAGTATGCTTTCTCATCAGCGCGTCCTAAAGCGCTCGAATTGACAGTCGCGATCATGGCGATCGCAAAAATGGATACAATGCGTCGTAAAGCATTCATCAGCATAGAGCCCTTTCTTTTGACCGTCTTGCGCGGTTGACCACGCATCTCCTGGGATGCGCGCGATCCGAACGCGGAGCAATCAAAAAATCTCAATAGCCCATGTCATTGTAGTGGGTGAACCTTCCGGAGAAACGCCAAATCAATACGGCGATCCGGTTGCGGTGCGCCTGCCTTTTAGCGGGATTGAGCTTCACATTTCGACGCACTACTACCGCGAAAGCACGACTCGCCTCAATCTGACGGTGCCGACTCGGCCCGCCGCGTTGAGCTCACGCGATTATCGTGACGGGGTGGATCCCGCACTGGTCGCTATCCAAAAGGATATTTCTGGGAATGCCCAGGTGAGATCAAGGACGCGTAATCGCTATTTACGGAGTTATTGAGCCGCGATTTGCGCCGCTTAATAAGAGCCTCGACCG
>JAFAHZ010000037.1 GCA_019236975.1 Vulcanimicrobiota bacterium
CCCAGGACCGCCCCGGTCACGCCGAAGGCTGCTGCGTCAGCACGATGACGACCGGAATGCCTCCCAAGTGCGGGTAGAAATCCTCGGCGGCAAACGCCGTCAGAACGTACGCACCGGACTTATTGATCATCTGCTGCATCTGCGTAACGTCCGGAATGACTTGCAGCGGCTGCACGTTGTTGGCGAGAAACTGCGGCAGGCCGGTTCGTCGAGCGCTGATCGAAATCGCGTTGAGGAGTTGTCCCAACGCGATGTTCATGCTGGCGCCGCTCTTGCCGGGAATCGTCAGCTGCGCGATGACTTGCCCCTTGCGGTAGCCGATCTGATCGGGAATGACGTTGATGCCGAAATGAATCTCGTCGTTGACGAAGAGATTCTGATCGGACGTCACGGTGAGCATCGCGTTTGCGGGTAATCGCGAAGCCGTTTCGGCGACCGATTCGAGCTTCTTGTCCAAATCGGGTTGCTTGACGTACGGGTGCAGGCCGTAGCGCGGATAGTTGGCGTTGAGGTACTTCACGGCGTCGTCGTAAAAACCGCGAACCGTCGCCATGCGCTGAGCGGACGTAGCGTGCTGGTCGATAATACGGTAGAACGGCACCATCAGCTGATCGACGGGCCACACGAGCGTCCCCTGATTGACTTTTTCCTCCAGGCCCTGCTCGCGCGTCTGCAGTTCGGAAATTTGCTGGTTGAGCGAGCTCAGCCGGAAAAACGCGGTCTGCACTTCCTTCGATGCGAAAATCGCCACCAGCGTTACGACCAGTGCGATGACCATTCCGGTGACGATGGCGACGATCGTGGACGTGTATCGCGGCCGGATGCCGTAGAGCGTTAGTCGACGGCGGCCGACTTGATGTCCGACGCGGTCGCCGACGTACGCGACTCCGCCGGCGACCGCCATCACCAGCGCGATGTTTCCGATTCCGCGTAGAATTTCGACGATATTCATCGCGGCGTCATACCAACGCGACGCGGCGCAGGCGCGTCAAGCCGATCGCCGTGAAGACGATGTTCGGCATCCAGGCCCAAAACCAGGCGAGGCCGAGCATCGCCTCACCGAGGAACGAGCAGATCGTCATGACGATGTAGTAAACGAACACGATCGCAAGCGAGACTCCGAATCCCAAGCTCGCGCTGCCGCCGCCGCGAATCGATCGCAGTCCGAACGGAATAGCGATGAGAATAAAAACGAAACACGCGAACGGCCGCGCGAGCTTTTCCTGGTAGGTCGTAACGTACTTGCGATACTCCGTCTCGGTGAGTTGCCCCGACCGGACGACGTCCGCGATCTGCGCTCGGCTCATATTCTCCGGATCGTCGTTGCTGAGGCGCTTTACGAGGTCGGTTGGATTTTCGCCCAGTTCGACCTGCTGCGCGGGGATGTGCGGCTCGGCCAGCGTCGTCCCGTCGGGATTGAAGCGGTAGACGCTGGAATTCGCAAGCACCCATTTGTCGGCCGTGAACTCCGCCCGGTCCGCGAAGACGATCTGCCGCGGCTGGTTGTGGTTGTCGTACTGTACCAGCGTTACGTGCAAGAGCGCCCGCGAATTCGGCTCGTACGCCGTGGCGAGGGTCACTTGCCTCCCGCCGCCGGGCAATTTCGCCGAAACGGTGAGGTCGCGGTTGAACGCGCTGGTATGATTGATCACCGCGTTTTCGATCTCGGTAAGCTGATCGTTGGCATACGGTACGACCTGTTCTTGCAGAAAGAACGTCACGAACGACATCACGATACCGACGGCCAGCAGCGGCGTGACGATTCGCGTAAACGTGACCCCGGCAGCTTTGAGCGCCGTGATCTCGCTATCGCCCGACAGGCGCGCAACGGTCAGCAGCGTTCCGAGCAGCAATGCCATCGGTATGACCAGCACGACTTGCCCCGGCAGCGACCAGAGAAAGATGAGTAAAGCGGCCCATAGCGGAGCGTGATCGTTGCTGACGAGCTTGCCGATGTTGAGGATCTCGGTCGCTGCGAAAATGAGCGTAAACGCTGCGAGGCCAAAGCCGAAGGGACCCGACAGTTCGTCGAGCATGTACCGGTCGAGAATCGTGAATTTGAGCTTCGCGAGCACTAGCCGGACGGCTTCACAATCTAAAGCCCTCGCCGAGATAGAACGTGCGCGCGATCGGCGAATCCAGTACTTCCTGGGCGGTTCCCGAGACTTCGATTCGTCCGTTGTTCAAAATATACGCGCGATCGACGATGGCCAAGGTCTCGCGAACCTGATGGTCCGTAATGAGAATCCCCAGCCCGCGGTCGCGAAGCTGACGGATCATCGCTTGAATGTCGGCGACGGCGATCGGGTCGATACCGGTAAACGGTTCGTCGAGCAGCAGAAATGCCGGTTCGATCGCCAGCGCCCGCGCGATCTCGACGCGACGCCGCTCGCCGCCGGAAAGACTATCCCCGCGCGCGTCGACGAACGCCCGCAGGCCGAATTCCTCCAGCAGCGCGGGCAGCCGGCGTTCGCGTTCCTCGTGGCCGATGCCGTTCTGCTCCCAGATCAAGCGGATGTTGTCGCCGACCGAAAGCTTGCGGAAAATCGAGTTTTCCTGCGCCAGATAGCCGATGCCGTTGCGCGCCCGCGCGTACATCGGCGCCGAGGTCAAGTCGATTTCGCGGTCGCCGGCCTCGAGCAGCACCGTACCGCCGTCGGGCTTCACCAAGCCGACGACCATGTAAAACGTGGTCGTCTTCCCGGCACCGTTGGGCCCGAGCAAACCGACCACTTCGCTGGTGCCGACCTGCGCGGTAACGCCGTTGACCACCGTGCGCTCGCCGTACCGCTTTACGAGACCGCGCAGCTTAATGGAGGATTTGGCTTCGGTCGTTTCGTTCATCAATGCATCGTCATATGAGTGAGTGAAATGTCGGAGTCGAAACTCGATCCGGTCGCCTTAAACCCGTCTTGACCGACGATCGTCACGTTTCCGGTTCCGTGCAGCATCTGCGTGTTCCGATCGTAGACGAGCCGGTCGCAGAGCAGCGTTTCGCCCTGCGCCGTGTGCGCGATCACACCGTTGACGAGCGTAAGCGAGTTGGCATCCTCGTCGACGATGGCTTGGGGTGCGCGCGCCGTCATGGTACCCCCGGAACTATCGTGAAACGTCACGGTCGCGTTCTGAAAAACGGCACGCGTGTGCCCTTGCGGACCCCGGCTCTCGAAGGAGCTCGCAAGCAATTCGTACTCGATCCGGTTGTGAATTTGCCTAACGATCCGGACCGGCTGCGTGGCCGTTCCGTGACCCGTGATGTGCAGCGCCGGCTGCGTTGCCGGCGCAGCCGGGGTAGCCGACGGACCCGCGGTCGGTTTCGGCGCGGAAGGATTGCACGCGCACAACGCCAGCAGCCCTAGGGCGGCGGCCCTTATTCGCGTTCCCAATCGCCCGCCGCTGCCGCCAACGCCAAACCCATCGTCGGCAACCACAATCCGAACAGTACGACGCTCATCGTATCGATCAGCCCTTGCACGGCAACGCCGACGAGTCCCGCCGAAACGGCCAACGCGAGGTATGCAGAACGCGGCGACGCGCGCGTCATGCGATCCCGGAGCCGGCGCGCGAACGTCCAAATCACCCAAGCGAACGCGCAGAGTCCGACGATTCCCATCTCGGCGAAAATCGATAGGTAGATACTATGCGCGTGAAACGCCGTCGCGTCGGCATCCGGTACGTGTACCTGCGGATAGATCCGCGCGAAATCGAACGGTCCGACGCCGGTAAGCGGAAAACGATCGACGATCTGTTCGGCGGCTTGCCAGATCGCAATGCGCGTGTAATCTTCGCTCGGGTTATGCCGTACGTTGAATGCGAGAAGGACCGCGATCAGCCCGGCCGCGGCGACGCCCGTCGCGGCGAGCAGTCCGTAGCGCCGCCCGCGCACGTTCGTGGCTACGAGAAACGCCGCTGCAGCGGCAAATCCCATCCATCCAGCCCGCGAATGGGTTTCGTACAGCGCGATCGCGGCGACGGCAACCGAGCTCCATGCGACGGCTCGCAGCAACTTGCCCGGACCGACGCGCGCTACCGCAAACGCAATCGGAAGGAAGACGACGAGATACGCCGCGAGTTCTCCCGGTAGGACGAACGTCCCGATCGCGCGGCCGTGGCCGATTGCGAAAAGCGCGGCCGGCCGGTGCGTCAGGACCATCGCCACCGCGGCGACGGCGGCCGATGCCCCCGAAACGCAGTACGCCCAAAGAATCGCCCGCGCCACCTTCGCATCGCCGAAGAAGCGCACGACCGCACAATGCCACGATATCGCCATGAGGTAGATGCCGATAAATAACAACCCTGCGCTCGGATCGAACCCAAGCAGCGCGCTGATCGCCGCGGCACCCGCCAGCGACGCCAGCGGAAGCACGAGCGGCTGCTCGCCGAAACCGTACGCGAACAGCGCCGAAGTAAACGACAGAAATAACGCGCAGCTCAGCCCTAAGACTCCGTACACGGCGGTACGCGGAAGCAGCGAAATCCCCGGGTATGCCACGCCGCTGAGCGAGATGAACGCCGGAAAGAGCGGAATCAGTGCGTGGGTGCAGCCGAGCACGAACGGCAGAAACGCGCGCGCTTTACCCACGTCCCGCCATCGCCGCAACGCGCTGCGCGACGACGCGCGCGCCACCCGGCGGTCCCATCCGCTGCTTTCCGGTCTCGCCCATCCGCTCGCGACGCAGCGGATCGGCCAGGAGCTCGGCGACGGCGCTCCGCGCGGCTGCCTCGTCGCTCGGAAGCACCGCCAACGCGTCGCCGAGCAATCCGCGCTGGCGCCGGCGGTACCAGCGGCCCTTGCGATCGCCGGCACGCTCGAATGCCACGACGGGTACGCCGGCCGCCGCGGCCGCCTCGTTAGCAGTCCCCGCTTGTCCCAAAACGGTACGGCAGCGGCGCAGGAGCGGTCCGATCGCGCCGGTCCACGCGCGCACGACGACGCGGCCCTCGCAGGAACATTCGAACGGGATCGCCTCGTCGTCGCACGTCGTCACCACGAAGCCGTCCGCGCGTGCCTCTCGTGCGAAGCGCGCCTGATCGAGGTTACGCGCAATGGACAGCACGGCGCCCGTGCCGAACGGAAGGTCGCGAACGACCGCGCACAAAAAGCGCGCGTCGCTATACGCGCTTTCCCGGCTGCCGGGGAAAAGCGCCAGCGGCGGATCGAACCCTTCAAAAGCGCGATCGGCACGCGGATCGTCGGGAGCTTCGAAGAGATCGACGATCGCATTGACCGCAGCGTCGACGCCGACTCCGCGTTCGCGCAGCCGCCGTGCCGTCGGTTCGTCGCGAACGAACGTTGCCGACGCTCGCCGCAGTATCCGTTCCTCGAACGGTCCGTACGGCGCGACGTAAACGCTTTTCGCAGTACCGACGAAAACGGTCGGCGACCCGGCGGCCAACGCCATCGCCAGCGCGTAAACGTCGCCAATCGCGACGACGGCGTCGTAGCGGTTGCGTGCGGCGCGCAGAAATCGATACTGAGCGAGCGTTAAGCCCAACAAACCCGAACGAACGTCGCGCGCGATGTTCGCCACGTTGCCCATCGCGATCAATCCGCCGCTCGGCATCGCGCGCCGCGGTCCGACGTCGTTCATCCGGTCGGACGTCGTGTCGCCGACGAGTGCGAGATGGTCGACCGTGGCGCTCGGCGCTATGGCGTACAGCTCCAACGCGATACGGTCGGCGATCGACGCTTCGCCGTGGCCGTTGCTGACGAAGAGCACGTTCACGCCGGAGCGTCCAGCAGCGGGACGAGCGCGAAGTCGTCGATGGTAAACCGCGCGCGCTCGGCATCGTAGCTCAGCGCCGTCCGCGAGACGAAGCGTCCGTACGGTCCGGCGTGCACGATCGGCACGTCGCCGCGATACTCGGGCTCGACGAGCGTGTCGTGACTGTGGCCGCCGAGGATGAGATCGATGCGCGGTACGCGCTCGGCGAGTTTGCGATCGAGAGAAAGCCCGACGTGCGACAGCACGACGACCGCCTCACCTGCCGGAACGGCGTTGGCGTAGGGCTCGACGGCTTCCCACGGGTCGAGAAAGCGCCATCCGAAGACGCGTTCCCAGGAGCTGCCGGCCGGATACTGCATGATCAGCAGTCCGAGCACGTGCACGGCCGTCCCCTCGCAACGCAGCGTCAACGAAGGAACGAACGGCAGCGGCCGGTTCTTGAGGTCGACGAGATTGGTGCACACGAGCGGATGGTGCATGCGCGCCGCGCGGGCACGCAACAGCGGGAAAAGATAATGAAACTCCCGGTTGCCGATCGCTTGGGCGTCGTAGCCGGCCGCGTCGATTTCGTCGATAATGGGCTCGCGGCGGTGGTACACGGTCTGACTGCCGCGCAGCGAGTCGCCGCTGTCGAAGAGCAGTCCCGGACGCATCGCGCGCAACTCACGCAGCCGCGAAACGATGCCGCGGCGATCGTGTAGATCCGAGGTGTGGTAAATACGCATCAGCGAGCGTCTCGCGCGCGCGCCAAATCGACCGCGAATGCCGCAGCGCGCGCGAGCGCGTCGGCGGACCCCAAAGCGTTTCGCAAGTCGCTAAAGGCGCGGTACTGCTGCGAGGGATCGGTGAGAAGCGCTTCCATTTCGGAAGCCAAGCGTTCGGGCGTCGCCGCTTCCTGGAGCAGCTCGGGAACGATCTCGCGTTCGAGCACCAGGTTCGGCAGCGTGATAAAGCGATGCCGGATCATCGTTCGTCCGTGCTTGACCAGCATCGGCGTGATGATATAGAGCGCGACGGCGGGTACGCCGGAAAGGGCGCATTCGAGCACGGCCGTTCCGGAGGCCACCCAGGCCGCATCGGCGTCGGATAGCGCCTCGGCGACGCCGCGAGCGATGGCAACGTCTTCCAGTCGATAGCGTTTAATGGCCCGCGCAATCCTCGCGGCGGCCCGGTCGTCGGCGGCGCCAAATACGCCGCGAATGCCCGGCCTGCGCTCTCGCAGCAGCGTATAGGCGGCCGCCAGCGCGGGCAGATGCCGGCGGATTTCTCCGCTGCGGCTTCCGGGCAGCAGAGCGACGGTGCCCGCATCGGGCGGCGGCGCCGCGCGTGCCGCGCGCATTCGGTACTCTCCGGCGAGCGGATGCCCGAAGTAAACGATCGGCAACCCGAGAGAGCGATAGAAATCGTACTGGTGGCGAAAGGCGGTCAGCGGCGTTGCAACCGAAGCGACGGTGCGCGCTTTGACGGGGTTGTCGAGCCACGTACCGGGCGGGAAGACGTCTAAGATCGGCCCGGCGTAGCGCAAACGCCGCAGCGTCTGCGCGAGCCGCAAGTTGAAAACACCGTAATCGACGAGCACGACCAGATCGGGTTTGGATGCCGCGAGATGAAACGCGGTGCGCCACATGATTGCGAGCAGCTTCGGAATGCGCGGCAGCGCTGCCAACGGGCCCATGCTCGCCCAGCCCGCGTGATCGCGCCAGATCGTAAAGCCGGCCCGGCGCATACCGGGACCGCCGATTCCTTCGAACGACGCGTCGCGATCGATCTTGGCGATGGCGGCCGCAAGCAGCAGCGCGCTCTGTTCGCCCGACGGCTCGCCCGTAGAGAAAAAATATTTCAACGTCGGTGCGTCGCGGAGCTACTTGAGCACGCCGCGTTCCGAGGGAGTTTCTAGGAAGGCGATGATCTCGCGCCCCGGGATCGTCTCCGCTTCCGCGCGCATTGCGTCCATCGCCTGCGACACGTTCATTTTGGGATTGTAGAGATACTTGTAAAAGCGCTTGATCTCGTTGCGCTCGTCGACCGTAAAGCCGGCGCGCCTCAGCCCCACGCTGTTGAGCCCATACGGCTGCGCCGGATTGCCCTCGACGAGAAAGAACGGCGGTACGTCCTTCGTCAGTTTACTGGCGCCGCCGATCATCGCATATCGTCCGATTCGAGTGAACTGATGCACTCCCGCCTGCCCGCCGATCGTCGCAAAATCGCCGACCTCGACGTGGCCCGCCAGTTGGGCGAGGTTACTCATCGTCACGCCGTTGCCCAAGATGCAGTTGTGGGCGATGTGCACGTATGCCAAAAGCAGGCAGTCGTCGCCAACCGCCGTGACTTCGTCGTGGCCCGTGGCTCGCTGGATGCTGACGTATTCGCGCAGGACGGTGCGGTTGCCGATCCGCGTAAAAGCTCGTTCGCCCGCGTACTTTCGATCCTGCGAAGCCGCGCCGATCGTCGCGAACGGAAAGATTTGGCAGTCTTCGCCGATCTCGGTCCAGCCGTTGACGACGACGTGCGCTTGAAGCACGGTGCGTTCGCCGATCGAAACGTTCTCGCCGACGATACAATACGGCCCGATCTCGGTCTTGCGACCGATTTGCGCTCCGGGATGTACGATGGACGTCGGGTGAATCATCGACGCCCCTTTAGTAGTGCAGGACCGTCGCGTCGCCGCTCATCCGCGGATCCGACGAGATGGAGAACATCAGCTCCGCCGAGCAAACGAACTGCCCGTCGACCGTGGCCTCTCCCCCGACCCAGCCGATGTTGCGTTTGTGACGCAGCATCCGTACCTCGATCTCCAGACGGTCGCCTGGGATTACCGGACGCCGGAACTTCGCTTTGTCGATTCCCGCCAGGTAAGGTACGGTGCGTACGTGTTCGCCGGGCTCGAGCACCATCGCGCCGCCCAGCTGGGCCATCGCTTCGATCATGTAGACGCCGGGCAAGACGGGATTGTTCGGAAAGTGCCCCGTAAACATCGGCTCGTTATAGGTAACGTTCTTATAGCCGCGAGCGCGCACCATCGGTTCGTATTCCAAGATTCGATCGACGAGCAGAATGGGATACCGGTGCGGCAAGATCTCCATGATCTTGCGAATGTCGAGTTCGGCCACGGTTAGGAAACCTCCGCACGCGAACGCAGTTCGCGAGTCACCAGCGCGTGGAGCTCGTGCCCGCTTTTAATCGCGACGATCTCGCATCGGGGCCACGCACCGAGCAGCGCAAAATCCCCCACGAGATCGAGGACCTTGTGACGTACGACTTCGTTCGGCCAGCGCAGCGGCTGCATCGGTCCGTCCGGCGCGAAAACCAGTGCGTTGTCGAGGCTTCCCCCCAACGCGAGTCCGCGCGCGCGAAGCGCCTGGACTTCGTGCAGGTAGCCGAAGGTGCGCGCGCCGGCAATTTCCTCGCGGTAAACGTCGGGTTCGACTGCGCCGTAGTAGTATTGCGTTCCGATCGGCGCGGGGAAGTCGGCCACGAACCGCACGCGAAACGCCGGCGCGGGCAGCGCGGCGACCATTCGGTCTCCGCTCTGTACGACGAACGGTTCGGTGACGGTGGCGGTAGTGCGCGGCCGGCCTTGCGCGACCAATCCGGCCGATTCGATGTCGGCTAGAAATTCACGCGCGCTGCCGTCGCGGACCGGAATTTCCGGCCCGCTGACGTGGATTTCGGCGTTGCTGACACCGCTGGCGAAGAGCGCGGAAAGCAGATGTTCCGTCGTGGATACCGTAGCGCCGTCGCGGCCGAGCACCGTTGCCCGCGACGTATCGACCACGTATTCTGCCTCGGCGGGAATGCGAACGGCCGCAGCGGCACCCTCGGACCGCACCACAAAAACGATGCCCGTATCGGGGCCGGCGGGACGGAGTTCGACGGCGGCGTGCGCGCCGGTGTGGAGGCCGACGCCTTCGAAGCGCACCGTCTCGCGCAGCGTCTTCTGTTCCATCATTCGGGCTTTTCGTCGATGCGACGTTCTATTGCTTCGACGCGAGCGATCAGCTTTGGCAGTTTGCGAATCATGACCTCTCGGCGCAGATCTTCGCGATGGTCGCGCGCTGGATTTCCCGAGACGATCGATCCTTCGGCAACGTCTCCCCACACGCCCGATTGTCCGGCAATGGTCACCCGCGATCCGACCCGCATGTGTCCCCGAGTGCCGACCTGGCCGGCGACTTTAACGTAATCGCCGAGGACGGTCGAACCCGCGAGACCCGTCAGTGCGGCGATGGCGCAATGCTTACCGATGCGGCAGTTATGACCGATCTGCACGAGATTGTCGATCTTGGTTCCCGCGCCGACGTGCGTGCTGCCCGTTTGCGCGCGGTCGATGCAGCTGTTCGCGCCCAATTCGACGTCGTCGTCAAGCACGACGTTGCCCACTTGCGGAATGCGCTCCAAGGTGCCGTCTATGAATGCCCAGCCGAATCCCTCGCTGCCCACGACGCTGCCGGCGTGCAGCACGACGCGGCTGCCGATGCTGCACCGTTCCATCAATTGCGCGTGAGGATGGAGCCAAGCGTCTTCGCCGGTCGAAGCTTCGTCGCCGACGTAGGCACCGGCCGCGACGATGGTTCGCGCGCCCAATCGCGCCTTGCGCCCGACGTACGCGTGCGCCCCGACGTATACGCCCTCGCTCAACTGTGCGTCGGATTCGACGGCCGCACTCGGATGAACGAACGGCCCCCGGGGACGTTGCGGACGAAGGGCCCGCAGCAGCTGCGCGAGTGCGTAGCGCGCGTTTTCGACGACGATGAGCGGTTTGGCCGGCGCTTCGTGCGGCACGGATGCGTCGACGAGAACGGCGGCGGCCTTCCCGGTCAACGCCGCCGCAAGATACTTTGCGTCGGTTGCAAACGTGAGCGATTCGGCGCGCGCCTCTTCGACCGACGCAATGCCCGTGATGGTGACGTCGCCGTCGCCGACGACGTGCCCGCCGACGCGATCCGCGAGCTGCCGCACCGTGCCGAGCATCGCGCGTTCGGCGCTACGAGCCGCTCGGCGCGGGCGAGGCTTTCTCGGTGATGTTGAGGCTTTTCTCGACGTCGGGCGTGATATCGACGCCGCCGTAACCGATGCCCTCGCGCGTAACGACGAGTTTCAGCTGCTTTTCGGATGCGATCTTAGAGGCAGCGTCGCGAATTTGCTGGGTCAGCTGCTCGGTGATCTTGGAATACTTTTGCTGCAGCGCCAAGGCGGCACGCGTTTTTTCCGCGGTGCTGCCCTTGCCCGAAGCGATCGACTGCTCGTCGACGACCAGCTGACTCTGATAGTTTTGGTATTCGGGCCAGTTCGTAACGATGCGCTGCACGTCGACGAGCCCCACGGGGCTGGACGCGCCGCATCCGGCGAGGATGGCGGCGAACGTCGCCGCGGCGATCAATATTGCTTTTTTCACTCGTGTAGGCTTTCGACGTCTTTAGTAACTTCGCCGGTCATGTCGTAGCCGCCGGCGGCGGCGTCGACCCCGGAAAAAACGATGGAGAATCCCTGATCCTTCGCGATGCGGGAAGCCTCGCGCTGGATCTGATCGACGATCTCCTTATAGAGATCGTCGCGACGCTTTTGCAGAGCGTCGAGTTCTTTGGCGGCCGCGCCCGTCGCGCCGACGTCGGCTCCGTGGAGCGCCGCAAACTGGCGGTTGAGGTCGGCTTGCGTTGCGTTGAACTCGTCGACCGTTTTCTGAGCGTCCGCCTGGAACTGCCCCTGGAACTGCTTTTGAATCTGGGCGATCTTGTCCTTGACGCCGGGCGAAAGGTCCGAAGGCAGCGCGGGAGGACCCAAATTCCGCAGCTGCGCCGTGACTTCGTTGCGGCGCTCGTTGATCTTGGCCGCCGTTTGCGACTGAATCGAGGAGATCTGCTCGCGCAGGGCGGCGTTCGTCTCGTTATCGAGCTGCGTGCGATACGCGGCGAGCGTCGCCGCGTCGCTCTTGCGCTGGGCGCTCAGCTGGCTCTGCTCCTTCGCATCGAGAGCGGCGAGCTGGCCCTCGAGTTGTTTTCGCGTCGCTTCGTCGAGCGCCAGGTTCGACATCCTCGTCTTGATCGCCAGGCTTTGCGCCGCATCTTGCTGCGTCAGCCGCAGCGATAGATCGGTTTCCGACTGTTGCAGCTGCTCCGCTTTGGCGCGATACTTTTCAGCGGCTTGCGTTTGCAGCTGACGGGCGATCGCACTTGCCGCCGCGTTGTCGGATGCCATGACGCTCTGCTGATACGCGACGAAATCTTGGCCCGCCGCTTGCGCCGCCGACTGCGCCTGCTGCGCGGAAGTCGCGCTCATTTGCTGTGCCGCGTACTGGCCCGCGCCGGGGACGCCGGCGGCGGCTAGCGCCGCGGCGACGGCCTGCTGTTCGCGCCGCGCGTAATCTTGCTGCTTTTGGGCGATGATTTTTTGCGCGCGCGCCTGCGCGTCTTGCATCTCGCGCGTCAGTTCTTTGGTTTGTTGCGCGATCTGAGCGGCGCTTAGGGGAACGTGCGGAGCGGCGGCCTGAAGCTGAATTGCCGCGATCGCATCGTCGAGCTGCGAGAGCTGCGAATAGAGAGGATGGTGCTTGATCACCTCGTCGACGCGTACGTAGCCGGCGCCGCGCACGGACGAAGAGTGCACGTTCGGCCCGCACCCTGCCAAAATGGCGAGCGTAAAGGCCGCAACTCGTGCGCGCTTACTTGGTGAGCTCATTTTGGACATCGGCCGTGATGTCCGTTCCGCCGTAGATGACGTCGGCCCGGTCGACGACGAGCAGCACGTTGCGTTTCTGCGCCGCGGCTGCCGTGGCGTTCTTGGTCTGCTCGACGAGTGGATTGAGAAGCTGCTCTTGCTTGTCCGCCAATGCCTTGTTGAAATCCTGATAGATCTGCTTCCTCTCCGCATCGGACTTGGCTGCGGCCAGTTTCGGTGCGTAGAGCGCGCGCTCGGTCGATGCAAATTGCTGCATCTGGTCGTTGGCGGCCTTGACTTTCGGCAGCCCGTCGAGCACGGTTTGGTCGACGTATCCGATCTCGGACGGCCCCGGCGTCGCGGTAGGTGGTTGAATCGCCTGATTGCTCATGAAGAGCGTCTCGACGTCCTTGGTAATGTCCTGACCGCCAAAGATCACGATCCGCTTGTCGACCACAACGGACAAGTTACGCGTGGCCATCACTTGGCCGATTGCCACGTTGGCACGCTGAAATAGCGGTCCGACGATCTCGCGCTGCTTGTCGCTGTACTGCTGCTGGAACTGCATCGAGACGCGCTGCTTGTCGGCATCGGTCGACGCGCCCTTGATCGCCGAATTGAACTGCTGATCCAGCGCCTGCTTATACGCGGCCAGCTGACGGTTGGCGGCAACGAACGGCGGGAGGTTGGCAAGCTCCGCTTGATCGACGAAGCCGACGTCGGAGAGGTCGGCGGCGATCGCGCTGGGCGCGACGAACGCCGCGAGCAATATCGCGGAAACGAAGAATGTAGCTAACCGGATGTTCATACTTTCCCTAACTGTAGATTCCCAGGAGCCGGAAGGCTCCGATTTGGTCGAAGTCTAGGAGACGAGGGTTGAAGTTTACTACGGTAAACGAGACCCGAGACGACAACGAATTCGGCCAAATCGGAGCCTTCCTAGAAGCTTTGGCCGATGCCGAAGCTAGTGTGCGTTCCGTTAGCCCCTCGAGCGAAATCGATGCGAATAGTGTGCAAGCCCAGCTGCGGCACGTCGAAACGAATTCCAAAGCCCGCGTCGCCGTACAGGGCCCAGTTCCCCGGATAGCCGACGATGCGGTTGGTATACGGATTGAGCAGCGGGTACGCGCCCCGGATCTTGTAATCGAGCTCGTCTACGAAGAATGCCAGCGTGATCCGCCGGTCGATCGAGAGGGGCTGGCGCAGCTCGACCTGGCCCAAGAACGCGTTGGTAGCGTAGAACACTTGATTGTAGCCGCGCATCTGCTGGTCGGAGAACGTAAACAGATTGCTCGGCGGAATGACGCCGGTAGAGTTGTACGCGGCACCGTGCACGCCGATCGTCGCGCTCCGTAGCACCGGGAAGAACTTCGCCACGTCGAGGGTGCCTTGCGTGTAGTCGAAGTTCGATCCGATTGCCGGATTCGAGATTCCCAGCGAGAGTTGGCCCTTGAGGCCCGACCGCGGATTGAACGGATCATCCAGCGTCGTCGACTGCAGGCCGATCGTCGCCGTGTTGAGCTTGTACGGAGCGCCGGTATTGACGTTAGCGATCGACGACGCGCTGATGCCGAAGGATCCGCCGTTGCAGTTGGTTGCGCTGGCGAGCGGACTGCACGTCGGCTGCGGCAGCACGCTGACGTTGGGCTGGTTTCCTTGGAAGTAATACGGTGACGGAACCGTGGTGTTGTAGCGAATCGTCGAGGCGCCGCCGCCCAACGTGAGAATCGTGTAGTCGCTTAGCCGCCGTCCGATCGTCGCCGAGGCACCCGTCGAGCTCGACTGGCTGGTCGCGACCACGCCGCTGATCTGCTGCGCGGTCGACGTCGGATAGAGCGTCACCGGAATGGGCGCGGGCGTACCGCCGGCCGACGGAATGCTGCTAATGCCCGTCGTCGAGACGCCGTATACGGGATAGTAGTACGTCGAACTGTTCGTGGAGATCGTCCCGGAGACGCTGTACTTCATCGACTGCGGCGTGTTGCCGAGATACGGCACTGAAGCGGAAATCTGAGCGACGCCGGTACGCGCGCCTTTCTCGAATTGAATCGAGGCGGAGTTACCGGTCCCGTGCAGGTTATTGTCGGAGAAGCCGAGCGTGCCGTACAGGCCTTGTCCCGTTAAACCGCCCGAGTAGCCGAAACCGACGGAGGCCGAGGCGGTGCGCTGCTCGGTCACGTGCCATACCAACGTCACGAGCTGCGGTTTCTTCGGATCGGGGCCTTCCTTGACGTCGGGCTCGATCTTCGAGAAGAAACCCAGCGAGTTGAGCCGCTCGTAGTCGCGCTTGATGGCGTCGGTGTTGAGGACCTGACCCGGACGGACGCGCAGCTCGCGGCGGATGACCGCATCTTTCGTGCGCGTGTTTCCGGTGATTTCGACGACGGCCACGCGCGCGACGTAAATATTGTATTTGACGTCGGCTGTCCCGGCTTTGAGATCGATCGACGACGGATCGATGCCGCCTTCGAAGTTGCCCAACTCGAGATGAAACTTGTCTTCGTAGAGCTTCTGCAGCGCCTTGTAGTCGGCGTCGCGGACTTCGTCGGAGTAGACCGATCCCGGCTTGAGCGTGAGCGACGGCAGAATCAACGGGGGCGGCAGCAGCGGGTCGCCGCCGATAATGATGTTCTTGACGACTAAGCCTTCTTGAATGACCAGCGTCAACGCGCCGCTCTGCGGATCGAGGTTGAGATCCTTGACGTGCGTGGGCACCTGGCCGCCGTAGCCGATGCGCTCGTAATAGTTGTTGATCTTGAGCACGTCTTGGCGGAACGTATTGGTGTTGAAGACCTGTCCGACGGAAAGATCCATCAGCGCCAGCAGCGTGTCGCTCGGGACCTTCGCGTTACCGGTAAATTGGATTTTGCTGATGACCGGGTTTTCGATCACCCGGTAGGTGATGGCCACCCCACCGGGCCGCGGCCGGACGAGCGGCGGAGCGATGTTGGCGAAGTAACCGAGCGCGTTGATGCGGGCCAGGTCGTCTTGGACGGTGCGCGGATCGTAGATATCGCCCGGATGCGCCTGAACGACGGCCATGATGGTTTGCGTGGGCACGTGAAGATTGCCCGTCACGTCCACCGAAACGATTTTCGGGTTGGTGGCCGACGAGGCGGGAGCAACGATCAGCGCGACGGAGAGGACGAGCACGAGCAGAGCTCCCGCCCACCTTGCCAGTGCGCGCGAGCACCGCCGAAGGTCAAAGGTCATTCGAAAACGTTTCGTCCTTGTGTAGTGAGGGGCTGACGACATCAGCGCAGGCCGGCGCGCGAGCACGCCCCTGACGACCCGGCACGCCCTGTTCGCCCTGGGGGGGCCGGGTCCTTGCCTCGGTACGCTCGCCTGGGCGAGCCTTTAATGGAAACGCAATGCGATAAAAGGCGCACGTCCTGCCTCCGCCGGGTCATAGATATCGCTGTAATTTGAAGCTGAAGCCGCTGGTGCCGTAGATCGGCTGGCCCAAGAGCACCTCTTGGTTGTTGCCCACCGCCACACTCGAAGCGGGCGTCGTCTCCAGGACCTTCACTGGCCCAGTTTGGTAGAAGAAGCTGAGCGTTGCCGAAGTGTTTTCGTTGGGCTGGATTTGGATGCCGAACGACTGCACGGACGGCAATCCGAACGTGGTTGCGTAGACGGCGTTCACCGCTTTGCCGAGGACGCGGGTTGCGGTGACCCCGACGTTGCCATAGTAGCCCAAGGTCAGGTTAACGCTGCTGAGCCCCAGCCCTTGGCCGATCGCCGTTTCGACCGGCCCCAGCAGACCCGCCGTGAACTGCGCGTTGAGAATATTGAAGGCTTCCTGACCGACGGTGATGGTGCCATTGCGCTGCAGGTCGTAGATGCCCGGGATCGGCGCAACGGCGCCGTACGGCGTAATGCCGCCCGGCGATGGCGGGGCCAGCGCGGCGGCGCTGTTAAATCCGATACCGCTAACGAATCCGCCGAACGGCGCCAACATCGCAATGACCTGCTCGCGCGAGTATCCGGACGGCACCGTCGTAAAGCCGATCTTGAGGTTTTCGAGCTGGCCGTCGACGGTAATGGCGATCTGTGCGCTTCCGTACGGATTGCGCGCCCGGTCGGGATCGGGGTTGACGACGTTCGTGCTGCCGACGGCGTGGATGGTCGGAATCAACCCGTCGGACGGGTTGAATTGCACCGCCCCTTCCTGCACGCGAAACGCGCGGTCGAAATACGTCAGCGTTCCGCCCGAGGACGTGAAGCTGCCGTCGAGCGTCGGGCTCTTGAGCGTCCCGGCCAAACGCACCGATCCGGTCGCACCGATATCCAGACCGGCGCCGTACCCGCTGCCTCGCACGCGGACGTTCTTTCCGGCGGTCGCCGTAAAGTCGAAGGCCATCGGGAGCGGCGGCACGCCGCTGCCGGCCGCATTTTGCGCCGCATTAATAAACGCCACGAAGGGCAAGGTTGCGTTGCTCAGCACCGCGTTGCCGGAAAGGATCGCTTGGGACGACGGCGTCTTGGTTAACGCGACGTCGGCATCGATCGTCCCCGCGCCGTATGCAGGTAAGTCGAGTTGTGCTTCTTTTGCGATCGCTTTTACGACGAATGCGAGCCCGCGGTTCTGTGGGAATTCGACGTTCCCCGACCCCGCCAGCGTGCCGCTTCCGAGTTTTGCCGACACGCGGCCGATCGACGCGCTGGTTCGATTGAAAGACAAGCTCGCCACTGTCTGGGTGATAGGAATGCGCTCGAGATCGCTGACGTACGATCCGTTGGTCAGCGATGCCTGACCCAGCACGACCGGCTGTCGCACCGTTCCCGAAATGCCGACGTGACCGGCAATGTTGCCGCCCAGTTTCGTATTGTTGCCGAGGATGGCGTCGAGAAACGACGGGTCGAGATCGATGACGTCGAGATCGAAACTCACCGGCTGACTCGGCGGACCGATGCGCAGCGGCGACAGTTCCAACGGCAGCGAACCTGCGAGCGTCGCCTCGCCTTTCGCAAACGTCGCACCCGCATTCGACAGCACCAGTTTGTTGCCGTTGAGGTGTACCGATCCGAACAGCGACGCCATGCCGATGCCGTACGCTTGTACGTTGGTCGCATCGATGCCGGCGCGAAATGCCGGAGCGTGCAGCGTTCCGCCGACTTGCAGTGTGGACTCGAACGCGCCGCTGAGCGGAACTCGCACGCGTGCGAGCTGGTAGATCAGCGTCGTCGGCTGATCCGTAGAAGCGTGCACGGTCACGTCGATGGCGTCGCTCGGACGCAAGGCGAACGAACCGCTGGCCGTCGCTTCCAAACCCGGCGTGAGCAGCTCCGCGCGATCGATCGCGATGCGCGCACCGTTCGAATGAAAGGCCACGTCGGCACGATCGAGCGTTAACGGTCCGAGCGTTCCCGAGTCGACGCGCGCCGCGCCCTGCGCGTTCAGACGCGGCCAGCGTCCGTGGATCGTCGCGTCGCCGGATGCCCGGCCGGTAATCGGGACGCGCTGCAAACCCAGCGCCGGTACCCACAGCGAAAGATCGAGATTCGACATCGAACCCGTCACGTCGTAGCGCGTGCGCTGCAGCGTCGACGCGAGGTCGGCGGAAGGCGCAATCGCAATGGAGCCGTGCGCGCGCAGCATTCCCTCGTTTCCGCCGACCGCCAGCGAGCCGTCGATCCTGTCGTTCGCGCTAGACCAGCTCGCCCGCGTATCGCCGATCGGTAAGTTGCGATAGCGAAATCCCAGAACGTCGATATCGCCGCTGGTCTGCAGGCGTTCACCCTGGGTGGCGACCGCCATCCTGACCGATCCGGTGCCTGCCAGCGTATCGCCGGTGTCGAAAAAATTGTTGAAATCGGAGAGCGTCGCGCGCGTTGCGACGACGTGCATTTCGGCGTGCTGCGGATGCGTGGCTGCGGAAAACCGGGCGTGGGTCGATCCGACGTCGACGCTGCCGCCGCGGACGCTGAATCCCGACGGATCGGCGGCGAGTTGCGCGCTGCCGTTGACGAACGGCAATCCGTTGACCTCGCCGGCCGGAACGCCGATATCGCCCGAGACGCTCGGGTACAGCCCGCGGCCGCCGAGGTGCAGGCGGGCGTTAAACGAGCCGTCGGTTTCGTACGTCGGAAAGTTCAGCGCTCGCAGCGATCCCGCGATCGGACCGGCCGGCACCGTCGCGTCGATCGCGTACGACGGCGTTCCGGACGACAGCGTTCCAATGCTGCCCCGAACGTATGCGTAGGATGGACCGAGGGACGCCATCATCCGGCTCAAATGAGCGGCGTCGCCGGCGACGCGAACGTCGCCCGCGCCTGAGACGGCGTACTGCTGCATCTTACCGCCGGCGATGGCAACGCCGCCGTCGAACGTCGGAATCGGCGAACCGCCGGAGAGATTGCCGCTCGCCCAAAGACGTCCGGCTTCGAACGGCAATCCAATCCCCTGCAACTGCGAGGAATCGAGTCCGCGAACGACCAGCGAAAGTGCGCGCGACGGGTTCGGCGGCGTTGAAACGTTGAACGTGCCGGCCGCGACGACGTCACCGCCGGCGGCGGTCGCGTGCGCGGCGTAGACGCGCAGATCGTTACCGGCCACGGCTAGCGTGATATCGGCACGGTCGATCGGAATGCCGTGCAGCGTTGCGCCGTGCATCCGAAGGTTCGAGCCTTGCACGACGATGCGGTTGTTCTCCACGGCTATCGACGCGGTTCCGGCGAGCGCGCCGTGCCCGGGAATTGCGCTGCCCAAAAACGGTTGCAAGCCTTCGAACGTTCCGCGATAGCTGCCGCGAGCGACGAAGACTTCGGAAGAGAACGCACCTTGACCGTTAAACTCGCCCCACGGTCCGGAGGCACGCAGCAGGTTCACCGTTGCGTTTGCAAGCGTTCCGGAGAACCCGGCCGTGACGCGGTCGAACTTGACGCCGGCAATATCGGTCGCGTCGGCCGTCGAGATCCCGGCGAGCGCCACGTTCTTTCCGGCTCCGCCGCCGGCCATCGATATGCTGACCCGATCGCCGTTGACTTTGGGCATCTGCGGCAGATCGATTCCGGGAAATGCTTTGTAGGAAGGCGCGCGCATGCGCAGGTTGCTGGCCAGCATCCAAAAGCCGCTGGCGTCGTGCGGGCGATCGAGGAAATAGCCGCCGTCGAAGTCGCCGCGCTCGGTGTGGAACCAAAACGGATCGACGCTTCCGGTTCCGTTCGGCTCGAGATCGAGGATGGCGGCGACGCGCTGCGCGCCGCGCGCCGATGCCATCGCGCCACGGACGTGAAAGAGCAAATCGTTACCGACCGCATCGGCGTCGACGATCATCGGCTCGGGGCCCAGCATCTCGTCCAGATACGGCAGGCGATCGGCCGAGCCGACGATGTGCACGGCCAGTTCGGAGTGAAGCTTCTTGCCCAGGAGCATCGTTCCGCGAATGCCGACTTCGGTGCCGCCGTAATAGGCGTGCAGTGGAGCGTAGGCGAGCACGTTGTCGTGATAGAGAATGCCCGCTTCCAGGGCGTCGAATGGTAAGCGCTGCCAGGTAGTACGCAGCGCGCGCCCGCGCGCGAGAATTAGCGGATTATCGATCGGCCCTTCGACGAGCACGCCAAGGGTAATGCGTCCGGCCACCGGCTGACTGCGCGTAAACGTGAAGGCATTGCGCAGATCGCGCAGATCGCCCGTACCGTAGACGCCCAAGCGCAGCTGCGCCGCCCCGGTCAAACCACCCGTCAGGTCGTATATTCCGCCCGTGACGCGGAGCGGAATACCGGCCAGCGTTCCGTCGACGCGCTTGAGGAAGAACGCATTGTCGACGAGCTGCAAGTGCCCGCGAATGTTTTCGATCGGCTCGGCCAGGGACGAGAGCGCCATGCGGCCGCCGTCGACGTCGAGCGTCAGGTTGACGTGATAGTTCGCCGGCTGATTCGGCTTGACGTCGAGCGAGAACAGCCGCGCGTCGAAGTTGCGCGCGCCTCCGCGTAAGATTCGTACGGCCGGGGTATCGGCGAAGTAGTTGGCCAAGGCGCGCAAAGGAAAGCGCGGTGCGTGCGCGTGATGCAGCGCGAAGCTGCGTTCGGCATCGATCGTACCCACGATCGTAAACGGCTCTTGCGTGCGCTCGCGGAAGATACCGCGCGCCCGGTAATGCGTTTGCTTCGCCGTGTCGATGGAGGCATCGACGTTGAAATCGTTGACGAGCACGTCTTTGGCGCTCGGGTCGTAGGCATTGGGTTCGCGCAACTCGAGCGCCGCGCCGTCCATATCGAGATCGAACCGGATGGGCACCGTGACGGCGGGCTGCGGAAACGGCGGCCCCGACGGTCCGCCCGACGGGATGATGAAGTTGTAGGTTCCGTCGCTGAACTTCACGATCGTGAGTTTGGCTTTGTCGATATCGACGCCGGTCAAGCCGAAGCGATGCGTGCTTCCCGGCAGAAGGTCGCGCAGCGAGTAGTGGACGTCGATGCGCTCGGCATCGAGCAGAGGATACCCTTTGTGCGAAACGTGCACGTCGAACAGCGACATCTCGTCGATTGCCAGCCGCTGATCCGCCAGCGTAATCGTATAGCCGCTTGCGAGCCCGCCGAGCGCTTGGATGGAATAGCGCAGCACCTCGTGCCGATTGACGATCACGAAGCCGATGATAGCCGCGGCGATTGCCAGAACCGTAACCCACCGCTTGCGCATTATGTGGCCTATTACCCTATGGCGACGACGAGG
>JAFAHZ010000135.1 GCA_019236975.1 Vulcanimicrobiota bacterium
CGCTTAGGCCACGCCGATCGCGATCGCGTCCTAACTCCTTATCGCTGCGGGAAAGCCGATTCTCGTGCGCGGCCGTACGGTGCAAGCTCAGCGTGAATCCATGGGAAATGAAGGCTCTTTTCTCTGATCGTGTTGCGCGCGTTGTGAAGGTGCGGCAGAAGCTGTCCCCGCAACCGCAGCGGTCGCCGAGCTCGGGCGTGCGCAGCGACGCCAGCATGCCGGCGCGCATCGCCGGCGTCAGCTGGTCGCGTAGCGGGCTGACGTAGTCGCCCGTCAAGCAGCGTTTGAGCAGCCGGTACAAGCGCAAGTCGTATTCCCAGATTTTCATCATCCCTTTAATCCAGAAGTTTACCACGTGGTGCCACGATCGTACGCGCGAGGCCTAAGCGGGAATTCGTTCCGACCAGGGCGCAAGAGGTCCGCAATGGGCGGCGTCGCGCTGAAAACCGTCAGCTACCCCGCACGCTTGCGAGCGTATGCCATTGCGCTCGCGACGGCCGCTCTGGTCGTCGTTTTTGCGATTGCCGAAAGCTTGACCGAGCGCTATGTCTCCGAACATTCGCGTCTGGCGGGTACGTCGATCGAGTTGGCGATCGTCGCGCTCGCCGCGTTGGCGTTCAGCCCGCTGCACAAGCGCGTCGAAACGTGGATCGAGGCGGCGTTCACCAAGCGGCGGCGTGAAGCGCGCGAAGCGTTGCTGCACCTGCGGCGCGAGCTTCCGTCGTTCACCGAAGTACCGCAAATACTCACCGAGGTCGTCGCGGCGGTCGATCGCCACATGAGCGCCGCCGGCTGCGCCGTCTACCTGTGGCGCGGCGCGTACGTCGCCGAAGCGTCGTCGTTCGACGCGCCGCTCGAACCCGTCGCGCTCAACGATGCGCTGCCGATTCGCCTGCGCTCGTCGTCGCTGCCGGCCGATCCGCACAAGTTGGGCTCGACGGCTGCCGGTAATCTCGCATTCCCGATGATGGCGCGCGGCGAGCTGGTCGGTTTCCTCACGCTCGCCCCGAAGCGCATCCACTACGAAGCCGAAGATCTTCACGCCCTCGGCGCGCTGGCGGAGGCGACGGGATTCGCGCTGGTGACGCTCGATTCGGAGCTGCGCCTCCACGCGCAGCCGCGCACCAATCTGCCGCAGCTCGTCAAATCGTTCGTGGGGCGCGAGAAGGAAGTCGGCGACATCGAGGCGCTGCTCAGCGAACACCGCCTCGTGACGCTCACCGGTGCGGGGGGCGTCGGCAAGACGAGCATCGCGCTGAAAATCGGCACCGATCTGCTCGAGACGTTTGCGGACGGCGTGTGGATGGCCGATTTCGCGCCATTATCGGATGCCGCGCTCGTCGGTGATACCGTGCTACGCGCGTTGAATCTGCCGCAATCGGGGAAGCGCAAGCCGCTCGACACCGTCGTCGGCTACGTCAAGCGCAAGCAGATGCTGCTCGTGCTCGACAACTGCGAGCACGTCGTCGAGGAAGCGCGCGCGGTGTGCAGCTCGATCCTGCGCGACTGTCCCGGCGTGCGCATCGTTACGACCAGCCGCGAAGCGCTGGCCATCGCCGGTGAGGAGCCGTATCGCATGCCGTCGCTCGACGTCACCGATGCGACGAAGCTGTTCGCCGAGCGCGCGCGCTCGTCCGACAAACGGTTTACGCTGACCGACGACAACGCATCCGACGTCGCCGACATCTGCCGCCGGCTCGACGGCATTCCGCTGGCCATCGAACTGGCCGCCGCGCGCATCAAAATCCTGTCGCCGCGGCAGCTCGTCGAAAAACTCAACGAACGCTTTCGCGTGCTGACCGGCGGCGATCGCAGCGCGCTGCCGCGCCATCAGACGATGCGCGCGCTCATCGACTGGAGTTACGACCTTCTCTCCGCGGATGAGCAGCGCGTCTTTCGCGCGCTTTCGGTCTTCGCCGGCGGCTGTACGCTGCAAAGCGCTGCGGCGGTCTGCGGCGAGGACGAACTGGTCGTCCTCGACCGGCTCGCGTCGTTGGTTGAGAAATCAATGTTGCAAGCCGACCCGTCGGAAAGCGGCATGCGCTATCGGCTCTTGGAGTCGATGCGCCAGTAC
>JAFAHZ010000153.1 GCA_019236975.1 Vulcanimicrobiota bacterium
TCAGGATGACAAACCTGCAAGCACCTCTGCGCTCAGGATGACAAACCTGCAACAACCTCGCTGCGCTCAGGATGACAAACCTTCAACAACCTCGCTGCGCTCAGGATGACAAACCTGCAACAACCTCGCTGCTCAGGATGACAAACCTGCACAACCTCGCTGCGCGATGTTCTTACTGCCGGTAGTGTTCGACCACGTTTTCCGAGCGCAGGTGCGCGACGCTGGGATCTTGACCGGCGTCGCGGCGCGCGCGGCGCTGGCGTAAGAGATCCCAATACTGATCGAGCTGCACCTCGATCCCTTCGAGACGAGTGCGGTCGGCGGCGTTCAGCGTTCCGGCATCGCCGTGCTCGCGCAAACGGTGCTCCTCGTCGACTAGCTGTTCGATGTGCGTGCGAATTTGTTGGTCGTTCATGTCAGTTCCGTCCCCAGCGGGCTTTCCAGCCTGCCGCGAGGGGCTCGCGTTGTCCTGCCTGAGGTGCGGCCTCGTCGCGCGCAAACAGCAGAAATCCGAGCAACAGGTCGGCCGTCGTCGCGACGACGATGTCGCGTTTCACGATATCCAGCACCGTGTCGAGTACGATGATCCCGCCCGGTAAAATGTCGGCACGCTGCGGCTTCATCCCGACGACCGTTTTGCGCTCCTCCAGGCTCATGCCGCAAAGGCGCACCAGCACTTTCTGCAAGTCGGCGCGCGTCAGGGTGTACGACGCAACCTTCCCCTTCTTCCCGCGCACGATCGACGCGGTCGTCGTAGCCGTCCCCCCGACGAACGCCAGCCGCTCCACGGCCGGATAGCTGCGAAGCGGCTCGAGCGCTTGGCGGGCGATCGCGCGCGCCCGTTCGATCGTCGTCAAGTCGACGACGCCGTCGTCGCCGGCAAGTTCGGGTACCGCCTCGGTTAGGCGTACCGCACCAATTTCGCACGACTCGAACTTCTCGGGATGGGTCCCCGTGCCGACCGCATACTCGGTGCTCCCACCGCCCATATCGACGACGCCGACGCGTTCGCCGTGCAGCGCGCCGAACGCCGTAATCGCACCGCGGTACGATGCGGCGGCTTCTTCTTCACCCGACAGAATCCGCAGCGGCACGCCCAGTTTGTCGGCGACGCGCGCGCAAAACTCGTCGGCGTTATCGGCGCGGCGCACGGCACTCGTCGAAATGGCAAACAACCGCACGAAATGTCCGCGAACGGCGCGATGCAGCTGCGCGATCGCGTCGAGGGTCCGCCGCATCGGTTCCTCACCGAGGTGTCCGCGCGGACCGAGGCCTTCGCCGATGCGCGTTCCGATCGACTGCGCGAGATCCGCGTGCGGAATGTCGGGCGCCATATCGGCGAGCAGCACGCGCGTCGAATTCGTGCCCACCGAGATGATCGCGTAGTGCTTACTCACCGACCCGGGTCAAATCTGCGCATCAAGAGGAGTGTTTGGACTCGAAGAGAGCGGCGCGGCGCTTCTTGCGCAAAAAATGCCGGTCGGATGCGGGTACGCCGTCGGGAGACTCCCATTCTTCGGTGCTCTTCAAATATGAAGCGATTTGCGCTTCGAACTCTTCGTCGCGCAGTTGCGGCGCGAGCAGGACGGTCGGGCGTCGCCGCCCGTCACGCCGGAGGTCGAACGACAAGCGCTTGCGGCGAAGCAGCGATTTCTGGTAGTCGGGCCGATGCGCTTCGACGTCGGCGTGTGGCGCGCTCGCCAGTTCGCCGTTGTCGAGCCGGACGGTAGCGCCGTACGCGTTGAGATTGATGACGATGCCGTCGATCAGTTCCACTACGGCGACGCCGCCGGAGCGGGACTGACGAAAATCATCGTTTCATTCGGGCGGACGAGGCGCAGACGGTCGTGAATCTCGGGAACGGCGCCGTCGGGGTCTTGCAGGCGAATGAGTTCGCGCCGCTGCTGCGCGCGCCGATGCTGCAAGGCTACGATATCGGACTGCACCGACGAGAGTTCGTGCGCCATGGCGACGTTCTGGTCGATGGCACGCGCGAACTGGATACCGACCAGTAAGATGATCAGCACGGCGGCCGAGACGGCGAAGAACCTGCCTACGAAGCGAAGCACCAACCGGGCAGACGCGCTGGTACGCTTCATCTGCCCCCGATCGGCTCCATCCGTTCTGCGTGCCACGTTCCTAGCCGGCGATACTTTCGATAGCGTTCCTCGAGCAGTTCTTCGGGTGAGAGCGCCGACAAACGCGTAACCGACATTTCGATTGCCGAGAGCGTTCGCCCGACGACGGCCGCGACATCGCGGTGCGCGCCGCCGAGCGGCTCCGGCACGATTTCGTCGACGATACCGAAGTCGTGCAGATCACCGGCTGTCAACTTCAACCGGCTCGCCGCTTCTTCCGCTTTTGACGCGTCGGACCACAAGATGGCGGCGCAGCCTTCCGGCGAGGCGACGGAGTAGGTGCTGTGCTCCAGCATCAGCACGCTGTCCGCAATCGCCAGCGCGAGTGCACCGCCGGAACCGCCTTCGCCGATGACCGTCGCGACGATCGGTACGCGGGCCGTCGAGAACTCGTGCAAGCACATGGCGATGGCCTCGGACTGCGCGTGCTCTTCGGAGCTGATGCCCGGATCGGCGCCTTTGGTGTCGACGAACGTAACGATCGGCAGGTTCAGACGCGAGGCCACGTGGGCGAGCCGGCGCACCTTGCGATACCCCTCGGGCGCCGGCATGCCGAAGTTCCGCCGTAAGTTCTCCTTGGTATCGCGGCCGCGCTGTTGCCCGATGGTGACGATCGCGCGTCCCGACATCAGTGCGAAGCCGCCGACGATCGCCGGGTCGTCGCGAAACTGGCGGTCGCCATGCAGTTCGTCAAAGCGTTCCAACGCCGAGATATAATCCAGCGATGTCGGCCGGCCGGGATGGCGCGCCATATGCACCTTCTCCCACGGGCTCAGCGTGCCGAAGACCTCGTGAAGAATCTGCTGGTACTTGGCTTCGAGTGCGGCGATCTCGGACGACATGTCGACCGGCTGGGTGGCGTTGGCCGCTCGCAGTTCGGAGATACGCCGCTCGAGCTCGAGCAAGCCGCGCTCGCGCTCGACGATGAGGTTGCCGCTCACGCGCGCAACACGCCTCCGCGCGCGTACTCTAACAGGCGCACGAGCGTATCTTTAAGGGCGTGGCGATCCACGACCATATCGATCGCGCCCTTTTCGAGCAAGAACTCCGCGGTTTGAAACTGATCGGGAAGCTTCTGGCGGATGGTCTGCTCGATGACACGGCGTCCGGCAAAACCGATCATCGCGCGCGACTCGGCCACGATGACGTCGGCTTGAAAGGCAAACGATGCCGACACGCCGCCGGTCGTCGGATCGGTCAAGACCGTCATGAAGAAGTTACCATCCTCGGTGAATCGCGTGACGGCGGCCGTGGTTTTAGCCATCTGCATGAGCGCCAGCATACCCTCTTCCATGCGAGCGCCCCCCGAAGCGGTGAAGACGATGCACGGCACCTTGCGCTTGCGCGCCTCTTCCAGCAGCAGGGCGATGCGTTCGCCGACCACCGTGCCCATCGTGCCGCCGCGGAAATGAAAATCCATCACCGCTAAGGCAACGTCAAATCCGCCGATTTGGCCGAAACCGCAGACGACGGCTTCGCTGAGCCCGCTTTTTTCGCGGTCGCCGCGGAGTTTGGCCGGATACGATTTCTTATCGCTCCATCCCAGCGGATCGCCGGGTGCGATGTCGGCGCCGATCTCGGCGAAATCGCCGTCGACGATCGAGCTGATCCGGTCGAACGCGCTCATACGAAAATGGTGGGCGCAGCGCGGGCAGACGAAGGCGTTGGCCGCGAGATCGCGCCGGTACAGGACTTCGCCGCATTTGGGGCACTTTGTCCAGAGCGCGGCGTCGCGGCCTTCGGCGTCTTTTCCGCGGCGCGCGCGCAGCCAATCGGGCATTTGCATCATGGCGAACGTCAGTCCTTATGCTTGCCGTTACGCAAGCGCGCGCCGTACAGCTTGCGCAGTTGCTTGAGATAGTTGAAGATCTCTTTTTGGTTGAGCTTCGACTCACCCACGACGCGATCGGTGAAGACGTACGGTACTTCCACCGCTTTACCGTAATGCGCTTTCGCGATGACTTCCAATCCGATCTTGAAACCGATCGGATCGAGCGTCACGCCGTCGAGCGCTTCGCGTCGCACCAGGAAGTAACCGCTCGTGACGTCCTTGACCGACGTCAGAGGCCGCGCCAGCATGCACGCAACGCGCGATGTTACGATACGGCGTTTCGGCCAGTTCGCGATACCGCCGCCGGGCACGTATCGGCTGCCGACCGCCAAGCCGTAGCTGCCCGACTCGAGCGCCTCGACCATTGCGGGCAGCACGGTGATATCGTGGCTAAAGTCCGCATCCATCGCGCCGAGCGCGACGGATTCGGGACGCGCGAGCTTCCAGCCGTCGATGACACCGCTGGAAAGACCGAGTTTTCCGGGCCGGTGCAGGCAACGTACCGGCAGCTCGGCAGAAAGCCGGTCCACGATCGCGCCGGTGCCGTCGGGGGAGTTATCGTCCACGACGATCACCTCGCCGTCGAGTCCGTGCTCGCGGAAGACGCTGTCGAGCGCGCGCAGCAATTTCTCGATGCCGCCGGCTTCGTTATAGGTGGGGACGACGAGCGTAAAAGGCAAGGCCATGGTCAATCGCCCCTATTACGCCTCATGCGCTCCCATGGCCTTGGCACGCTTGTCGCGATACATGGCGGCGTCGGCCGCTTCGAGCACCGCTGCCAAATCGCTGCCGTCGTGCGGGTAGAGCGCGACGCCCGTACTCGCACCCACCGTCACCGATGCGCCCGCCGAAAGGTCGATGGGCAGGTCCAACACCGTACGCAGCCGCAGGGCCAGCCGTTCGACGGCGGCGTCTTCCGAGGTTCCTTGCAGCACGACGAACTCGTCGCCGCCGATGCGCGCGACGACGTCGTCACCGCGCACGACCGCCCCGAAACGTCGCGCAACTTCGCACAACACTTCATCGCCCGAGGCATGACCGTAGGTGTCGTTGATCGGTTTGAACCCGTCGAGATCGACGTAGTGGACGGCCAGCCCGACGCCGGAACGGCGTACGCGCGGTACCATTCGCCCGAAGAGATCCTCCAGCATCGCGCGATTCGCGAGGCCGGTGAGTTTGTCGCGCGTCGCTTTCTCCCGCAGCTCCTCGCCGCGAACCTCGCGGCCGACGGCCGTGGCCAGCATCGTGCTCAAGACGTCGACGAAATCGACGTCGGCTTCGTCGAACGGGCGATCTCGCAGCTCGGTGTGCAAGAAGACGACCGCACCGAAAGGGGCGTTGAGCACGTTGATGCGGCTACCGATAAAGCTCTTCCACGGCAATCCGCGCGCGCGCATTTCGCTCGCGTACGGCTCGACGGTCAAGTCGTCGATGGCGAGCGCTCGCGCGCTCGACGCCATTTGCAACCCGATGGACTGCGTCATCGGCATGCGCGTTCCCACCGGCAGGGTGTCGTCGGGTCCGCGCCGGTGCAGAACCGTCATCATGTCGCCTTCCATCCGAACGACGTAGCCGTAGGCCATACCGAGCGTTTCTGCAGCCAGGAAGATCGCCTCGTCAATCTGGATCGGCGCCTCCCATGGAAGGCTCGCGACTTGCAGCAGCGTCGCGATCCGTTCGTCCTTTTCGTCGAGCCTTCGCTGCAGCGCGCGTTCCGCCGTCAGATCGCGCGACGTGTAAAAGACGCCTTCGACGCGGCCGGCAACGCGGATCGGTGCCGCGTCGACGAACACCGGCACCTCACTGCCGTCTTTCGCCAGCGTCGTCGCTTCGTACGATCGGGTATTGCCATCGAGAATTTCGCCGAATCTCGCGCGCGCGACGTCGTGGCGATGCACCGGCACGACGACGGTGAAGTGTTTGCCGATCACCTCCTCGCCGCGGTAGCCCGTCAGATGTTCGAACGCATCGTTGGCGTCGACGATGGTGCCTTCCATATCGACCGCGAGCACGGAGTTTTGGCTTCCCATGAAGAGCGAGCGGAACCGTTCCCGGCTGTGCATGAGGCTGGCTTCGAACTGCCGTTCGGCGGTTTCGTCGCGCGCCGACCCGACGACGCCGACCACGCTGCCGTCGACGACGATCGGCGCAAGGCTTGCCATCACGGGCACGCGTTCGCCGTTCGCCGTGAGAAACGTCGTCGCAAACTCGACCGGCCGTTTTCCCAGCGTGCTCGCAAACTGCCGCTTGACGTCGTCGCGCGCTTCCGGCGCGACGTGGACGTCGTACCCGAGCCCCACGACGTCTTTTCCGAAGCCCAGCCGGCTCAGTGCGCTGCGGTTGGCGCGCACGATCGAGCCGTCGGTCCGGTAGACGCACATCATCTCGATCGAGTTGTCGAACATCGCGGCAAAGCGCTGCTGGCGATTTTCGATTTCGGCGATCGCACCGGCGATCGTGCGTTCGCGCGGGCGCATCACGAAAAAGTAGAGCAGCGCCAGGACGATGAGGATGACGCCCGATTGCGCGAGCAGCAGCGTCCGAAACGTGGCGCGCTGTGCGTTGCCGCGGGCGACGTACATCGACGTGGCGCGATCGTACGCGGCGAACAGACGCGCGCCCGCCTCGTCGAGCGAGGTCCGCGCGCGCGCGTCGCCCGGACGCGCGATCGCGCTTGCCACCGTCGCGAAAAATGCGTCGTAGGCGGCTTGGCCGGCGGCATCCAAATCGTCGTGACCGGCTCGCTGGAGCGCGCCTGCGGCGGCCGTCATTCCGCTCGACTGCGATCGGTCGATAGCGGCGCGCTCGGCGCGGTAGAGTACCGCCTCCGTGAGCGAACGGCGAAGCGCGCTGCGGTCCACCAGTTCGGCTTGAACCGGCGCGGTCACGAAGCGCCATTGAAGAAGCGCTCCTTGAAGCACGACGATGAACGCAATCGTTCCGACGGCAACGATGCCGGCAACCTGGAGGCGGCGGACGACTTCTGCCCGGTCCATACCTTTTATACGTATTCGAGAATCGCCAACAACACCATGGCGGCCGTCTCGGTCCGCAAGATCCGGTGACCCAGCCAAACGGTTCGGCCGCCGGCCGCCGTCGCCGCATCGGCTTCGGTATGGCTAAATCCGCCCTCGGGCCCGACCACGACCAGCACCCGCCGCGCGCCTGCGAGCAACGCCGGAAGCGTCTCGCGCAGTGGTACGCGGTCGGCCAGTTCCCACGGGAAGAGCACGAGGTCGTAACGGCTGAAGCGCGAGACCAGCGACGCAAACTCGATCGGGGATTCGACGGCGGGAACGTTTCGGCGGCCGGATTGTTGCGCGGCGGCTTTGGCTACTCGGCGCCAGCGCTCGGCTTTTCCGGCGCCGGCATCGCGAACGACGCTGCGCTCGCTATAAAACGGAAGGATGGCGGCGGCGCCAAGTTCCGTTGCCTTCTCGACGACGAAGTCCATCTTCGTGCCCTTCGGCACCGCTTGGGCGACGTCGATGCTGCGCCGGTCATCCGGCGCTCGCTCGAGCACGTCGACCAGCGTCGCTTCAACGAGGCCGCCGTCGACCTGCAGGCGTGCGTCAAATGCCGCGCCCGTCGAATCGACGACCTCGATGCGATCGCCGTCGCCGAGGCGCAGCACGGAAACGATCTTGCGCGCGTCACCGCCGGTAATGATGACGCGGCTGCCTCGCGCGTGTGCGCCTTCGACGAAGAACCGCCGCGCGGACACGTCGTCCGCTAGTCGGGACGAAACGCGTCTTTTACACGTTCCAAAAAGCTGCGGTCGTCGATTTCGTCACCGCCGGCATGCGCGTACTCTTCGAGCAGGTCGCGTTGGCGCTTGTTCAGTTTATTCGGCACTTGCACGTGTACGGTCACGTGGTGGTCGCCGCGCTGCGCTCCACGAACGCTCGGCATTCCGCGTCCGCGCAGCCGAACGGTGGTCCCGGTCTGCGTTCCGGGCGGAAGCGTCACCGAAACGTCGCCTTCCAGCGACGGCACCGTCAGCGCCGCACCGAGCGCGGCTTGCGGAAAACTGACCGGGACGTCGACGAACGTATCCATGCCGTCGCGCTTGAAGAGCGCGTGCGGTTTGACGCTCAGATACACGTAGAGATCGCCCGGCGGTCCGTTGTGAATGCCCGCCTCGCCGTTGCCGGCGATGCGAATGCGCGAACCGTCGTCGACGCCCGCCGGAACCTTCACCGTCAAGCGGCGCTCGATCTCGCGGCGTCCTCTCCCCGCGCACGCGTCGCACGGATGTTCGATGACGTGTCCCTCGCCGCCGCAGCGCGAACAGGTTGCCTGCGTGACGATTTGCCCGAGCGGCGTGTGGCGGACGCTGCGCATGATCCCGCTGCCGGAACAGCGATCGCACGCTCGCGCGAGCGTGCCCGGCCGCGCGCCGCTGCCGCGGCAGACGTCGCACTGCGCCAAGTGGTTGAACGTAATCTCTTTCGTCGTTCCGGAAAACGCCTCTTCGAGCGCGATCTCGAGATCGTAGCGCAAATCCGAACCGCGCTGCGGCCCGGCAGTGCGCGCCTGCGCCGTCGTGCGCACGTTGCCGAAGAACATGTCGAAGATATCGCCGAACGTGCCCGGACCGAAGCCGAAATCGCCGCCCGGCATCGCGCCGTTACCGACGGTGCCGAAGCGGTCGTACTGCGCGCGCTTGTTCGGATCCGACAGCACTTCGTACGCTTCGTTGATTTCCTTGAAGCGGTGCTCGGCGTCGGACTTATCGTGAGAAACGTCGGGATGGTGCCGGCGCGCCAGCGCACGGTACGCTTGCTTGATATCGTCCCCCGACGCGTCGCGTGCGACGCCGAGGATGTCGTAGTAGTCCTTGGTGGGCATTCAGTCTTATGTTGATTCTGCGTCGGAGAGGCGTTGCGAAAGCGTTTCGGCGGTTCCCGATGCGACCGCCAGCAGCCGGGCGTACGGCATGCGGCGCGGCCCGAGGATCGACAGCATGCCCATGGCATTGTGCCCGAAACGATACGGCACCGTAACGACCGAAAAGTCGGCCAGCTCTTCGGTGCCGAGTTCGTGACCGATTTTCACGCTCGGGGCGTCGGCGTTCATCGCGTCGGCCACGATTTCGTACAGCGTCTTCTGCTCCTCGACGATGCGAAGAATCGAGCGCAGTTTGCGCAGATCTTGAAACTCCGGCTGGTCGAGCAAATTTTGCGCCCCCGCGGCTGCAATGGCGGGCAACTCGTTGGACTGCGCGTTCTGCAAGGCGGCGAGGACGGCGTTGCGCAGATCGTCGGATACTCCGGTTTCGCGCGCCATCGCGGCGACGTCGTTTTCGGTCACGTCGCGCAGCGGGCGATTGGCAAAACGCGCGTTGAGCGCGCTCGACAGCCGCGTCAAGTCGTCGGGCGAAATCTCGGCGCCGAGCTCGAAAAGACTTTGCGCCGCAACGCCGAGCGACGTCACGACGATAGCAACGCCCGTTCGCGGCGAGAGCCAGATGAGCTGGACGTGCTTGAACGTCTGCGCCTCTTGCTGCGGCCGGGTAACGAACGCCAGGTTATTCGAGAGCCGCCCGAGCAGGCGAGTCGTGTGATCGATGATGTCGTCGAGCTCTTGGCTGGCGTCGCGCAGCTCGTCGCGAATGCGCCGGCGCTCTTCGGTGCCCAGCTCTTCGTGCTGCATCAGCCGGTCGACGTAGGTACGGTAGCCGGCGTCCGACGGCACGCGACCCGCCGAGGTATGCGGCTGCACGAGGTAACCGCCCGCCTCGAGTTCGGCCATCTCGTTGCGAACCGTCGCGGAGCTCACGCCGAGATTGTATTTCTGCGTGAGGGTCTGCGAACCGACCGGCTCTGCGGTGGCGATGTACTCGTACACCACCGTAGCCAGGATGAAGGCCTTGCGCTTGTCGAGGGGGCCCGGGTCTTTCACGTCGTTTAATGTAGCACTCTTCGGACTAGAGTGCTAGAAGGAGGCACCGGAAGCTTGCTCGATGGCCTTCTGCAGCTCGTCCCAGCTGAGGCCGCCCACCGAGACGTAGGAGACGCGCCCCTGCGGATCGAGCACGAGCGTGTCCGGAATCTTCGAGATCGAGTAGATGCGGTGGATGGCGTCCTCGCCGTCGTCGACGAGCGGCAGCCCGATGTTCCACGTTCGAAAGTAACTCGCCGCGACGTCGGGCAGCTCGTCGGAGATCGTGACGACGTCCACGCGATCGCCGAACGTCTGCTTGGCGCGAACGAAGTACTTCATCTCCTCGGTGCAGACGTCGCACCAGGTCGCCCAAAAATCGATGATGACGACGTGACCCTGCAGCTGCGAAAGGTACGCCGTCCCGCGCGGCGACGGAATGGCGAAGTTCGGCGGTGCTTGATGGAACGCAATACCGCTTAGACCGGTCCCCGGGGCGACCGAGAGCGCAGCCAAGATCAACGCACGGAGCGCCAGAATCACACTCTTTTTTTCGGCAGGCGACGGCGCCTCGCCTAGAGCAAACCCTTGCCATGACGACCGATGCAATCGAGGCGCTGTTCGAAGAGAGCCGCCGCTTTCCGCCACCGCCCGAGTTTGCCGCGCAGGCGAACGCGCAACCGGCCATTTACGACGAAGCGGCCCGCGATTACGCGGCGTTTTGGGCGCAATGGGCGCGCCGGCTGGAATGGATCAAGCCGTTCGAAAGCGTGCTCGAGTGGAACGAACCCTTCGCGCGCTGGTTCTCCGACGGCGAGCTCAACGCAAGCGTCAACTGCCTGGACCGCCACGTGCGCAACGGTTTAGGCGATCGCATTGCCTTCTATTTCGAAGGCGAACCGGGCGACCGCCGCACGATCACGTATCGGGAGCTGCTCGAGGACGTCTGCCGTTTTGCCAATGCCCTGCGCAAGCTCGGGGTCGGCAAAGGCGACCGCGTTGCGATCTACATGCCGATGATTCCCGAGCTGCCCGTGGCCTTGCTGGCGTGCGCGCGCATCGGTGCCGCGCATTCGGTGATCTTCGGCGGATTCTCTCCGGAATCGATCGTGGACCGCGTCAACGATGCCGCCTGCGTCGCGCTCGTCACGGCAGACTACGGCTGGCGCCGCGGAAACAAAATTCCGCTCAAACGCAACTGCGACGTTGCGATGGAACGCACGCCGAGCATCAAACACTGTATCGTCGCACGTCGCGTCGGCGACGACGTTTACATGCACGAAGGTCGCGACTACTGGTGGAGCGAGATCGTGGCGAACGAAGCGGCACAGTGCGAACCCGAACCGATGAACGCCGAAGACCTGCTCTTCTTACTCTATACGAGCGGAACGACCGCGAAACCCAAGGGCATCAAACACACGACGGGCGGCTATCTGACGCACGTCTCGATGACTCACCAGCTCGTCTTCGACGTCAAACCCGAAAGCGACGTCTACTGGTGCACCGCCGACATCGGCTGGGTCACCGGCCACTCGTACATCGTGTACGGACCGCTGGCAAACGCATCGACCGGCGTACTGTACGAAGGCACGCCGGATTACCCGGACAAAGACCGCTTCTGGGAGATCGTCGAGCGCTATAAAGTGACGATTTTGTACACCGCGCCGACCGCGATTCGCACCTTCATGAAATGGGGGACCGAATATCCGTCCAGGCACGACTTGTCGTCACTGCGTTTGCTGGGCACCGTAGGCGAACCGATCAACCCCGAAGCGTGGATCTGGTATCGCGAGTGGATCGGCGGCAACAAGACGCCGGTCGTCGACACGTGGTGGCAAACCGAAACCGGCGGCATCGTCATCTCGCCTCTGCCGGGATGCACGACGCTGCTGCCGGGAAGCGCCACCAAAGCGCTGCCGGGCTTCTTCCCCGATATCGTCAACGAGAAGGGTGAGTCCGTTCCGCTCGGCGGCGGTGGTTACATCGTCATCACGCGACCGTGGCCGGGCATGCTGCGCGGCATCTGGGGCGACGACGAACGCTACAAGCAGACGTACTGGTCGAAGTTTCCGCAGCTGTATCTTGCCGGAGACGGCTGCAAGCGCGACGCCGACGGCAACTACTGGTTCATGGGCCGCATCGACGACGTCATGAACGTCAGCGGTCATCGCATCTCGACGACGGAAGTCGAAAGCGCGCTGGTCGACCATCCGAAGGTGGCCGAGGCGGCCGTCTGCGGAAAGCTCGACGAGATGACCGGCCAGGCGATTTACGCGTTCGTTTCGCTGAAAGGCGGAAATACCGGCTCGCCGGAGTTTGCCGACGAGCTGCGCGACCACGTCGCCGACAAGCTGGGGAAGTTCACGCGGCCGAAATACATTACGTTCACGCAGGAGCTGCCCAAAACGCGCAGCGGCAAAATCATGCGGCGGCTCTTACGCGACATCGCCGAGGGGCGCACCCTCGGCGATACGACGACGCTGGCGGATTCCTCGATCGTCCACGAGCTGCAGGAGCGCGCGAAGATCGAGGTCACGCAAGAAGAGTAGCGTTCCCCCGTGCCTACGGTGTGCCCGAGGGAGACGGTTTCGGCGATGCGTGCGACATCATCGTAGAGCCATGCGACATCATAGATCCCGAGTGCATCGGTGAAGGCTTCGGCGAGGCTTTCATCATCCCGTGGCTCATCATCGAGCCGTGCGACATCATCGAATGCGACGAGGGCGTGGGCGACGGTTTAGCCGTTCCCATAGAATCCGCCAGCGCGGTGCCGCCGGCGGCCAAAGACAAGGCGAGAACAAGGGTTAGCGAACGTGCGTTCAACGCAAACCTCCAGAAGAAAAACGTGTGTTTCCCCGTAGTACGCTCGTGCCGTGCAATCGGATGAGCTGCCCTTCGACAGGCTCAGGGTGACACGTTTTGGAAAAACTCGGTCAGCTCTTCCAGGTGTTCGATGCGGGTCGCCGGTGGAAGCGCGGACAAAATCGTCGCGCCGTAGCGCGTCGATGCGGCGCGGCCGTCGAGGAGCGCGACGACGCCGCGATCGGTGCCGCTGCGGATGAGGCGCCCGAATCCCTGTTTCAAGCGTACGGTAGCGGCCGGAATCATGTAG
>JAFAHZ010000240.1 GCA_019236975.1 Vulcanimicrobiota bacterium
TACGCACGTCGTCATCGTTACGATGATCGATTTGCAGGAAGAGGTGCTCGCCGCGCTCGCGGCTGGAGCGGACGCCTATTGTTTGAAGAGTTCCGATCCCCAACACATCGTCGACGCAGTGCGGATCGCAGGCGAAGGCGGAGCCTACTTCGATCCCCTCATCGCGCACGTCGTGCTCGCGCGGTTCACGCCGGACGCCAAAAATGCGCTCGCGCAATCGCCGCTGACCCCACGCGAAACCGAAATCCTTCGCCTCATCGCCGACGGTAAGGCGAACAACGAAATTGCCGAATCGCTCCACATCGGTCTGGGGACGGTCAAGGGGCACATTCGCGACATTCTCGAGGAACTCTCGGCCGCAGATCGCACGCAAGCGGCCGTCACCGCTTTGCGAAAAGGCTATATCTAGCGCGAAACGATCGATCGAATACGTTCGGCGGCGCCGTTCTTCACGATGACGATCATCGAATCGCCGGCGTGCAGCACGGTGTCTCCGGTCGGAATCTCGAGGTCGCGGTCGGGGCGGTCGACGGCGACGACGACCGAGTTGTGCGGCAGGTTGATCTCGGCGAGCATCCGTCCGTCGACCGGCGATTGCTCCGGAATCGCCACCTTCACGAGCTGCATGTTGCCTTTGCCGAAGAGGTGCATCGTCTCGAGCATCGACCGGTACTTGGAGGCGTTGACGCGTTCGTTGAGCACGTCGAGAATCAGTTCCGTCGACGAGATGACCGTGACCGGATCCTCGGGATCGAGTGAGTCGAAGATGAGCTTGTTCGCAGGATTGTTGACGCGAGCGATGCAGCGAGCCTTCGATTTTTTCTTCGTCAGGAGTACGACCACGAGATTGTCTTCGTCGTCGCCGGTGTCCGCGACGACGACGTCGGCGCGTGCGACGCCCGCCCCTTCGAGTACGAAGGGGTCGCATCCGTCGCCGACGACCGTGACTTGGCGGTCGATGAGGCGCTCGAGCATTTTGGCTTTGCGCTCGTCCTTCTCGACGACGACGACTTCGTGACCCTGATTCACCAGCGCGCGCGTGAGATACGATCCGACTTTGCCGCCTCCGACGATAAGTATGAACACGCTTAGGCGGTCATTCTTTCGTGAGGTGCGGCGGTATGAAATCGCTGCGCGAACTCGCTGATCGCTTCCGGCGCGACGACGGCGTTGACTTCGTCGCCTTCCTCCAGAACCAGATCGCTCGATGCGACCATTACGCCGCCGCTGCCGCGGCGGACCGCCCCGATTCGAATGCGACCCGGATCCTCGATATCGCTCACGCGCTTGCCGGCGTCTTCGCGCGTTACCGTCGCCGATAGCGAGGTCAGTTTTCCGAAGTCGAACGACTGTAGCGAATCCCAGGGCGCTTCCATGAGAACGTCGCGGATGAGCTTTGCGCCGACGGTCGTCGGGCAGACGGTTTGCACGCCGAGCTCGCGGTACATCTGTCCGCGCGGCGGATCGTAGATGCGCGCGACGATGCGTTTGATCTTGAACATGCGCTGCGCGATCAGCGCTGCCATAATGTTGCGGTTGTCGCCGTTGGTGACGGCGATGAAACCGTCGGCGGTCGACGCGCCGGCACGCTTGAGCACGTCGTAGTCGATGCCGGTGCCGACCACGACGTGGCCTTTGAACTTCTGACCGAGGCGCTTGAATGCGGAGGCGTTTTCGTCGACGACGATGATTTCGTGTCCGTCTGCGTCGAGTAACTTGGCGAGTGCCGAACCGACGCGACCGCACCCCACGATAAGGTATCTCATGGATTTGCCGATGGCTTACCCAGATTCTGCGGTTTCCCCTGGCGGCAGGACCCTCCCACCGGCCTGCGAATAAGCGGGAGTTTTTATCGGGGCGTGGCTCAGCTTGGTAGAGCGCTACGTTCGGGACGTAGAGGTCGCTGGTTCGAATCCAGTCGCCCCGATATTTTCCCCGATTCCCCTCGAAGCCGTGGAGCAGGCTTGTTTTCTAGGTTCAATCCAGCCTCGCGGCGCGTACTTCGAATAGCAGAGCAAGAGTGCCGCAATCACAGTCATTACTATGTGGGTGCCGAGCACTTGCTGGTGGCGTTGCTCGAAGAGCGCGACCCCTCGGTGATCCACAGCCTCGATGCGGGCGGGATCGACGCTCGCGAAGTGCACGCTGAAGTCCGGCGGACTCTCGGGACGGGTGACGACCGCATGTGGGAGGGTATTCTCGTAACCCCGCGTTTGCGAAAGATCGTCGCGCTTGCCGAACAGCGAGCCGGCGACGGCGAGATCGCGCCGATAGACCTCTTTGAAGCGCTGCGGAGCGAGGGGGCGAGCCTTGCGGCCGAGATTCTTCGGCGCGTCCAAGGCGGCCGAAACACGGCGCCGGCGCCGGAGTAACACTGCGAGCATGGAACACTTCCAACACGCGATGGTCGGGTTCGTCGACCACTACGGCTACGCCGGGCTCTTCGTCGCTTTGCTGCTCGGAAACATCGGCGCACCGGTCGGCAGCGAACTCGTGCTGCCCGCCGCGGGCGGATTGACGGCAACCGGGCACCTCAGCAGCCTTTGGCTGACCGTTCTCGTGGCCGTTGCCGGCGAGTTGGCCGGCGGCTCGCTCGGGTACGCGATCGGGCGTTTCGGCGGCGTGCCGCTCTTCGAGAAATACGGGAAGTACGTGCACGTCACGCACGAGCGCTTGGCGGTCGTCCACCGCTTCTTCGAACGGTGGGGCACGTTCGCCATCTTCGTTTGCCGATTTCTGCCCGTGATTCGAGGGATCGTGGCCTTCCCGGCGGGCATTGCCGAGATGAACCTGGCGATGTTCTATGCGTGGACGTTTGCCGGATCGACGATCTTTTGTACGGTCATGATCGTCATCGGCTACCAGGCGGGCGGCCACCTCGACGTGGTCGTACCTTTAATAAGGAAAGCCGGACTCATCGTCCTGGCGGCGGCGATCGTCATCGTTGCCGCGATCGTGCTGGTGATGAGGAGACGCCGCGCCGCAGCCGCGCCATGACGGCGCTCGACCAAACGCTCTCACAGATTCCCGACGCTCCGGGCGTCTATCAAATGATCGCCAAGGACGGCGGCATCCTCTACATCGGGAAAGCGGTCTCGCTGCGCAACCGCGTCCGGTCGTACTTTCAAGATAGCGCCGCGCACGTCGCGCGCACCCAAGCGATGGTCGAGAAGGTGCACGACGTGCGAACGATCGTGGTGACCAACGAGGTCGAGGCGCTGATTCTGGAAGCGAACCTCATCAAGCGGCACCAGCCGCCGTTCAACGTCCGGCTGCGCGACGATAAGCGCTATCCCTATCTCAAGGTCACGAACGAGCCGTTCCCGAGGGTCGTCTTCACGCGCTTCGTGAAGGACGACGGCGCGCGTTACTTCGGCCCGTATACGAACGCGCACGGCTTGCGCGAGTTGATCGACCTGGTTCGACTGGTCTTCCCGCTGCGCACCTGCCGCGAGCCGATCGACGGCCGCCGCAAACGCCCCTGCCTGCAATACCACATCAAGCGCTGCCTGGCGCCGTGCGTCGGGTACCAATCGGAAGAAGAGTACGATCGCATGATCGACGAGGTCGTGCTTTTTTTGGAAGGCAAACAAGAGTCGCTTCTGCGGCGCCTGCAAGGCGACATGACCGAGGCCGCCGCGCAGTTCCACTTCGAGTCTGCGGCGCGTTTGCGCGACCGGATCGTCCAGGTCCGCCGCGTGACCGAGAACCAGAAGGTCGTCTGGAAATCGCGGCTGGACATGGATCTCATCGCCGTCGCGCGATCGCGCGGCCAAGCGTGCATGCAAGTGTTCATGGTGCGCGGAGGCAAGCTCATCGGACAAGAGCACTTCATCTTAGAAGGCGTCCACGAACAGCCCGACTCGGTGCTGATGGGCGAGTTTCTCAAGCAGTTTTATACCGCGCGCACCGCGGGCGCTCCCGATGGCGAAGTGCTCTCGGCGGTACGAATCGCCCGCGACAACGAAGTGCCGGTGCCGCTGCGGGCGCGGCGCCGCACCTCAGCCGCGCCGTCCAGCGCGGTGCCAAAAGAGATTTTGGTCGCCGCGCTGCCCGAGGAACGCATCCCGATCGAGTCGTGGCTCTCCGAAATCAAAGGACAGCGCGTTCGCATTCTGCAGCCCCTGCGCGGCGCGCGAGCGGAATACATGCGGCTGGTGCAGCGCAACGCCGAGCAGAATCTGAAAGCGTTCCTCGCGCACCAGGAAGTGCAGGAAACCGCGCAGGCGCGCTCGCTGACCGACCTAGCCGATGCGCTCGAGCTTCCCGAGCCGCCGCATCGGATCGAATGTTACGACATCTCGAACATCCAAGGGACCAATCCGGTCGCATCGATGGTCGTTTTCGTGGAGGGCCGCGCCAAGAAAAGCGACTATCGGCGCTTCAAAATCCAATACGACCGCGGTCCCAACGACTTTGCGATGATGCAGGAGACGCTGCGCCGCCGTCTGCGGTATCTCCGCCGCGCCGCCGACGAGGGAGAGACGACGTCGGCCGAAGATGCGATGGTTCGCGAACTTGCAAAGAAAGAAAAGTTCAGCAAGAAGCCGGACCTGTTGCTCATCGACGGCGGGAAGGGCCAACTGAGTGCGGTGGTCGAGGTGATGGAAGAACTCGACATGACCGGTCTTCCCGTTGCCGGGTTGGCGAAAGAACACGAATGGCTCTATCTGCCGGGGCAGCCGGATCCGATCGTGCTGCCGGCGAACTCGCCGGCGCTGCATCTCGTGCAGCGTATTCGCGACGAAGCGCACCGCTTTGCCGTGACCTACCATCGGCAGCGCCGCGCCAAGTCGATGACCGTTTCGGCGTTGGACGCCCTCGAAGGCGTCGGCCCGGTGCGTAAGAAGCGCCTCTTAACGACGTTCGGCTCGGCGGCTGGGATACGTCGCGCGAGCATCGACGAAATTGCGGCCGTCAAAGGGATGACGGCGACGTTGGCAGCAAAGGTGAAACAGGCTCTCGAGCGCTAGGAGGAACGATGCACTTGATTCTGCGCTTTATCGTCAACGCTATCGCATTGTACCTGATCGCCAAGTACGTGCCGGGATTCAATCACAACGCCTCGTTTGGAACGGCCTTAATCGCCGCCCTCATCTTCGGAATCGTCAACGCGCTGCTCGGGCCGATCCTGCGCTTCGTCACCTTCCCGCTTACGGTCGTCACGCTCGGGCTCTTTTCGATCGTGGTCAACTACGTGCTGTTCGCCATCGCCGTGTGGCTGGCGCCCGGATTTCACAATACGGGCGAAATTAGCCCGTGGCTCGCCAACCTTTATGGTGCGGTGATCATGATGTTGGTGTCGACCCTGATGCAGTCGGCGACACGCCGCCCCGAAGAGGCTCGCTCGTAAGACGCCGCTACTGACGCGTCACGCCGTCGCCCCGATAGAAGCGCTCGAAATCCGCCAACGGCATCGGACGCCCGGTCAGAAACCCTTGAATCTGATCGCAGCGCGAATCGGCTAGAATCTCGAACTGCATCCGGCTTTCGACGCCCTCGGCGGTCACTCGCATGCCCAACGCCTGTGCGACGCTGATGAGCGACCGCACGATCGCGCGGTCTTCGCGATGTTCGATTCCGGTGACGAACGTGCGATCGAGCTTCAGGGAGTCGAGCGGGAAGCGCTTGAGGTAGGCGAACGAGCTGTACCCCGTTCCGAAGTCGTCGACGGTGACGCTCACCCCGAGCGTTTTGATTTCATGCAGGCGCGTGAGGATGTCGTCGATGTACCGCATCATCGTCGTTTCCGTGATTTCGATTTCGAGCAAGCCGGGATCGATGCCGGTTTCCGTTAGCGTGTCGCGCAGCACGTCGACGAAGGCTGGGTGCGCGAGCTGGTGCGCGGAGACGTTGATGGCCACGATCAGCGGATGGCCGGCATCTTGCCAGCGGCGAATCTGCCGGCAGACGGCGTCGAGCACCCACGTGCCGATGCTCACGATCAAACCGGTCTCTTCGGCGATGGGAATGAACGCGTCGGGCGCGAGCAGCTCGCCGTCGGGTTGCCGCCAGCGAATGAGCGCTTCGGCGGCGATGATGCGCGTCGTCGACGTCTCGACGATCGGCTGATAGTGCAGCTCGAGCGTCCCGTCGTGCGCCGCCTTGCGCAGCTCGTTGCGGATACGCTGGCGCAGGACCGCAGCCGTGTGCATCTCCGGTTCGAAGAAGAAGTAACCCGAACCCGCGACTTCTTTGGCGCGATACATCGCGGCATCGGCGTTGCGGACCAACGTATGCACGTCGTCGCCGTGCTCGGGACAGACGGCAATGCCGATGCTCGCGGAGACGAAGAACTCGTAGCCTTCGATCACGAACGGTTCGGCAATCGCGCGCAGCAGGTCTTTGGCGATGGACGATGCCATGTGCCGCCCGTTGGCCGACGAAACGACGATCACGAACTCGTCACCGCCCCACCGGGCGACGAGCGCTTCGCTCGGCACGATCTTGGCGAACCGTGCGCTTACCGCGTGGAGCAGAACGTCGCCGACCGAGTGGCCGAGCGTATCGTTGACGTCCTTGAAGCGGTCCAAGTCGATAAACATGACCACGACCTGTTCGCGCAGCGGATTGCCGTCCAGCGCCGAACGGACGCGTTCGAACATCGACTGCCGGTTGGGAAGCTCGGTCAGCGTATCGATGTATGCGAGCCGATCGAGATGTTTTTTCATCCGTTGCGCTTCCAAGCGGCTCTCGAGCTCGTTTTGCTGGATGCGAATCCGCAGCGCACCGATGACGACGGCGATGAGATAACCGCTCGCGACGATCGCCAGCGCCACGAGATTGGCGGGTTGAGAGAATACGCCGTGTGCGGCAGAGTACGCCGCCTGCCAGACGCAAACGACGATTGCGGTGAGAACGAGATCGCGCGTCCGATAGTAGGCCTGCTGCACGCCGACCGCGACCAGTAAGCTTGCGGCTACGTAGAGCGGATGATTCCCGCTGTCGACGACGAGCATCGGCACGACGATGGCGACCGGCAAGACGTTGAGCAGCTGCAGGTCGGCAGCATAACGCCGCAGATCGGGGAAGAGCCATACGCTCAGGGCCACGACGGCGGAGATGCCGGCGGCCGCAAGGCGTTCGGTTAGCGAATCGGGGGGCACCCCCGGAATTGCGGCGAGTACGAAATGGAACGCGGGAAGAAGGACGACGATCAAACCGCTGTAGACCCACAGCGTCACCGTCGCCGTTCGCTCCAGCCACGTGCGATACGGCCCTTGATAAAACGAGGACATGCCTCTTCATACTATCGGCCGAGTCCTCGCCGGCCTGAGCGAATCCGCGGCTTGCCGCCCCGTGTTATAGTGTAGGTCGCCCCTCTTGGGGCACGATCGATCGCGGGGCTGAAATAGGTTCGACAAGGGGATCCGTGGTCGGCGTCAGCAGGCGGAGTTGCGAGCTCTCCTTAAACGATCGCACGGCAATATCTGCCAACAACGAATACGCACTGGCTGCCTAATCTAGGCTAGTCACCGGACGCAGAGGGTCGGCCCGAATCGCTCTGCTCTCCGGTCAACAACTCGGGCTGGTGCGCGCGTGTGATTCGGCGCGCGTACGAGAAACAGGATCTGCAGCGCGCGGTAAGCCCCGCTTCGAGGCGTACGCGCGATCAAGTCAAACTCGAAGCTGAGCCTGGAGAACGCGCCGGTTAGGCTTCTTGGACTCGGGGGGCAGTACCCCGACAGCTCCACCA
>JAFAHZ010000263.1 GCA_019236975.1 Vulcanimicrobiota bacterium
CGGGCGTCGTGCGTGAGATCCACGCACGCATCGATATCGCCAACGTTATCGGCGAGCACGTTCCTCTGCGCAAGCGCGGGAACGACCTCGTCGGTCTGTGCCCGTTTCACGCCGAGAAGACGCCCTCGTTTCACGTCCATCCCGACCGCGGATTTTTCAAATGCTTCGGTTGCGGCGCCGGAGGCGACGTCATTACTTTCGTGCAGAAGCTCGAAAACGTCGCCTTCGGCGAAGCGGTGCGCGCGCTCGCCAATCGCGCCGGCATAGCGCTCGAGCCCGAGAATCCGCGAGCCGCCCGTGCGCGCAGCGAGCGGGAAGCGATGTACGACGCCAATCGGCTGGCGGCCGCGTATTTCAGCCGCATGCTGCAAAGCGACGTGGGCGAGCGGGCGCGGGCCTATTGCGAACGTCGCGGCTTCTCGCCAGCCACCATCGAGCGTTTCGTTCTCGGGTACGCGCCCGACGGTTGGAGTGGGCTGGTTTCCGAACTCCAGTCGCACGGCGTCGATCTCGCGTTGGCCGCGAAGGCGGGTCTCGTGAAGAGCGGCCAGCGCGGCTATTACGATTTCTATCGCGACCGCCTCATGGTTCCAACCTATTCCACGACCGGTGAAGTCATCGCGTTCGGCGGCCGCCTGCTTGGCGACGGAGAACCGAAATACCTCAACACCTCGGGTACCCCGGTGTACACCAAAGGGCACCACCTCTTCGCGCTCAACGTGGCGCGGCGCGCCGCCGCCGCCGACCGCACGCTCATCGTCGTCGAAGGCTACTTGGACTGTATTGCGATGCACCAAGCCGGGTTCGAGAACGCAGTGGCGGCGCTGGGGACGTCGTTTACACCCGAGCAGGCGTCGGAGCTGCGGAAGTTTGCCGACTACGCGTTCCTGTGCTTCGACGGGGACACTGCCGGGAGCGCCGCTGCAACCAAAGCGGTCGACGTAGCGTCTAAGGCAATCGAGCATGCCGGCATTTCCGTGAGCGTGGTCTCTCTGCCGCCCGGAGCCGATCCGGACAGCTTTCTGCGCGAGCGCGGCGCAACTGCGTTTCGCGAGTTGCTCGAACGGGCAAAGCCCGCCATCGAGTACAAGATCGATGCCGAGGTCGATCGGCTGCGCGCGGGGTTCGACACGCCGGCCAAGCTTTCGTCGAAGGCCGAAGCTTTGATCCGGCAGTTAACGCCGCGTGAGGAATGGGATCGCTGGCGCGTCTACGTGGCCGGTCGATTGCAGGTGAACGTCGACGACCTTCGGAATAGCCGCTTCCTCGCAAACAGCGCAAACTTCGCGCCTCGTTCGCCGGGCGTTCCCGCGGCAGGAAGCCGCCACGCACCCGCGTCGATCGAGCCGCTTTCGTTCGAACGCGAGGTCCTGGGCATCGTGCTCGAAGATCCGGCGCTAGCGTCGGAGTACGCCGGTCGCATTCCGGCATCGCGTTTTCGCAACGAGGTATATCGCCGAATCTACGAACGGGTCATAGACGAGACCGGTACGCTGCGGTCGACAGTAGACGTCTTCGCGATCTTTGCAGACGATGCCGAGAGCCTCGACGCAGTGGCCGCGTTGGGACGGCGGGATCGAAGCTCCACCGTGCGCTACGGCGATTCGGACGAGCGCAGGGCGCATCTGGAGCGGGTCGTCGAGCGCCTTCAACATGAGGACGAACAACGCCGATACCGAGAAGTGTCGCGCCGTATCGACGAACAACTGGCCGCCGGAGAACCGGTTTCCCCGGAGCTCCGCGGCGAATTCGAGACGCTCGTGGCCCGTCTGAAAAGGTAATCGCGGTCTAGGGAAAGGAGGTGAGAACGAAGATAATGGCTCGTAAGAAAAGCGCGGCGTCCGTCGCGGAAGCAACGCCGGCCGCAACGCTGGAGGAACTCAAGAAGAAGCTGCTCGCGCGCGGCAAGAGCCGCGGGTCGCTGACCTATGAGGAAATCAACACCGCTTTCGATGCGCTCGACGACGTCACTCCCGAGCAGCTCGACGAATTCTTCGAAGAAATTACGGCTGCGGGCGTCGAGATCGTCGACGACTCCAAGGAAGAGAAGCCCGAAAGCGAGGCCGAGGAAGAGCCCGAAACGCAGATCGCGGAGGGACTCTCGCTCGACGATCCGGTCCGCATGTACCTCAAAGAAATCGGACGCGTCCCGCTGCTTTCCATGGAGCAAGAGAAATCGCTCGCGATGCGTATCGAAGCCGGCGAGCTCGAGGCGCACAAGAACGGCTCCGCCGATTGGTCGGTCGTGGATTCGGGCGAGGAAGCCAAGCGTCAGCTGACCGAGGCAAATCTGCGTCTGGTCGTCTCGATCGCGAAAAAATATGTCGGGCGCGGCATGCTCTTCTTGGATCTGATCCAAGAGGGCAACCTCGGACTGATTCGCGCGGTCGAGAAATTCGATTATCGCAAGGGATACAAGTTTTCCACGTATGCAACGTGGTGGATTCGTCAAGCGATTACGCGCGCTCTCGCGGATCAGGCGCGGACGATCCGCATTCCGGTGCACATGGTCGAAACGATCAATCGCCTGATCAAGGTCTCGCGACAGCTCCTTCAGGAGCTCGGGCGCGAACCGTCGGTGGAAGAGATCGCCGAGTCGATGGGGTTGACGCCCGAAAAAGTGCGCGAGGTCATGAAGATTTCGCAGGAGCCGATATCGCTCGAAACGCCGATCGGCGAAGAGGAGGATTCGCACCTCGGCGATTTCATCGAAGATCAAGAAGCGGTGGCGCCCGCCGAGGCTGCGTCGGTCATGCTGCTCAAAGAGAAGATGCAGGACGTGCTCCAGAACTTGACCGAGCGCGAGCGCAAGGTACTGGTCCTTCGCTTCGGCCTCGAGGACGGGCACCAGCGCACGCTCGAGGAGGTCGGCCAAGAGTTCGGCGTGACCCGCGAGCGCATCCGGCAGATCGAGGCGAAGGCGCTGCGGAAGCTGAGGCACCCCTCTCGCGGCAAAGCCTTAAAAGACTATTGGAGCAACGAATAACCCTCGCTCGAGCGAACACAATTGAGGCTCGGGGTACGTTATGCACGTTATGATGGTCGCGTTAGCCCTGATCCTCGCCCTGATCCCGCCCCCCGCACCGGCCGCTCCGGCCGCGGCATCTCCCGGCCCGAGCGCCTCTCCGCGAGTCCTCAAAACGATCGTAACGGTGAAATCCTCGCCGTACTGTAATGCACTGGCCGACCACTTCAATGCCGCACTCGTGCCTATGATCGCCAACGACCGCGTTTTTGCGGTGGTGGACGTGCAGCTCGACGACATGAACGACATGTTCAAGTACCCGGACTACGCGAACCGGTTCATGGACCTGCGGGCGAAGCTGCTCAAGGAGACGGCGACGCTCGACGCTTCGCTTCCGCCGATGCACGACGAGATCGTGGCGCTGCGCGAGTCCGGGAAGCTGACGACTGATCCCGGCGAAGCCAAAGAGATGAGCGACGCCGCCGCGCAGTTACAGGATGCATATCTGCATCAGATGCAGCTCTCCACGGATCTGACCGGAGTCGTGCAGGCGATGATGCGCTACAATATCTTACGCGGTCCGCATCCGCTCGGCGGCTGGACTCCGTACGAAAACACGCTTCCCGCCGACGAAAAAAACATTAAGTCGTTCCTGCACTACGGCCCCCAGGTCAATAGCGTCGACATGGCCGAGAATCACGCCGTCGATATCGCAACCAACGCCGCCGAAACGCACTGCGCGTCCGCGTCGCCCCCGCCCAAATAAAATCGCCGCCTTTTGGCGGCGATTTCCGTTCGGCTAGTCGGCTTTTTCGGCGTTTGCGCTCGGTATCACGTCGGGGTTCTTATCGGCGAAGGCGCCCGCGGGATTGGGCTTCACCCACACGATCAAATCCCACACCGAGGGGAAAAGGAAGACTTTCTTCACGCCGGCCGCGTCCTTGACGACGCCCATCTTCACGAGCGTTGCCGCTTGCGGATCGTCGACGTTGCCGCCCGCAGCGGCAAACTTCTTCGCACTCGTCGCGCCGTAGGTCTCCGTTCCGTTGGCGCCGGCGAGTATGTAGTGAATGTGTTCGCGAAACGATACCCAGCGATGAAAATCGACGCCCCAGAGGTTCGGCGGCGCCGGCGATCCGCTTTGCAGGACGGAAAAGTCCGCTCCGAGCAAGTTGCCCTTAACGTCGTACCAGAGTTGGCTGGGATGCTGTGGGTCGGCGCTTTGCCACTGCAAGTTGGCGTAACTGATCGCACCGTCTTCGTCCTCGTTGGTGTAGCGGAAATATCCCGCTTTGACGGCATCCTGCGGCGTGGCGAACCGCGCGCCGAGGTCTTTCTGAATCGACTGAAGGAATGCGACTTCCGCTCCTTGCGGGAACGGCGACATCTTCGTTGGCGTCGGCGTCGCCATCGGCATCGGCGAAGCGGCAACGGTGCAAAGCGCGGCCACGAGCGGCAGCGCGATTTTACGTAAGCTGCGAGCGATCACAACGGTCGTCCCTTTCTCTCGTTCACCTAGGATGGCGTGGGCCATGGCGTTGGTGAGGGTGAGGGACGCCTTGGCAGCTTTCCTGCATTGGGGCCGAATGGGGTGGCCTCGGGTTCGACCGGGAAGGCGGATTTGGGCGCCGTCACGCTGGCTGCCGCCGGCGGCGGAGTCTCGATTGCAACCGTGCCGTTGGGCAGGGCGGTCAGCGTCGCCTCCGTACGCGCGGGCATCTCCGAACCGGCGTTGAGCACGAAGTTCTTGCCCTTGCGGAACAAGTGATACAGCCAGTGATACGGGATGACCTGATCTTCGATCGTGTCTTCGAGTGCGACCGTCGACTCGTGGCCCGCGCTGCGATGCGGCGCCAATCGCGAGACCGGCGCGCGAATCGGCAGCACCCGTCCGTCCGGGAGCGCGAGCGGCTCGAAGAAAATATCCACGAATCCGTATTGGTCGCCGATGTCGGCATGCGAGACGGCGACGACCCGCAGTTTAGCCGGCGTGCCTGCCGGTGCGACGACGTGACCGCCGACCGTGAGATCGTCCTTGAGGTGAACGTCGATCAGTTGACCGGCGCGCGAACCCTGCGACGAAATGGCCGCGTCCGTGACGAACGTCAGGTTTGAATCGAAAGGCAGAACGTTGCCCGAGGGCGCCGGTGAGGGCGAAGCACTCGGTAACGACTGCGGCGATGGCGTCGGCGGAATCGGAAACGCCCCGGCGACGCCCGCGCCGGCAGCGACGCAGAGGAGAAAGAGCGCGGTTTTAGCTAGCGCGCTTTTCGCGCGCCGCGGCTGCCGCGCGCTTTCCCTCTTCGATGAGTTGTTTGACTCGTTGGCCACCTTTTTGTCCAATGCGTTCGTAGAAGTTCGGTCCATAGCGGTCGCGGGTGGCTTCGCCGCCTTTCTTTCCACCCTTCTTGCCGATCTGCTCGTAGAATTCGTGGCCGTGCGCTTGTTTCGTCGCTAGACCACCTTTACGGCCGATCTGCTCGTAGAACTCGGGACCGTACTTTTGCTTGACGGTTTCGCCGCCTTTTTGGCCGGCTTCGCGGACCGACATACCGCTCGTGCGTTTTGGTTGCTGTTCTGGGACTGGCATGACGTTGTGATTCACCTTTGCTGGGGCCGCCGGGAGGACGGCTTTGTCTTTCCATATATTAGAACGCAAGTTCGAGCTCTAAGGTTGGGGAGCAATGAAAAGGCTTGGTTTAGTTGCTTTGCCCCTCGCCAAAATGGTGACCGCGGTCCTCATTTTGGCGGCGGTCGGGGCCGTTTCTAGCCCCGATTCCGGCGCCTACACCCAGATGATCGCCTTGGAGAGCCGGCGCTCGCTCGGCGACGGCCGGCTAGCGCTCTTCCTGGCCTCGCCCGACGAGGCCGTCGCGGCTCGTGCGGCCTTGGCGATCGGCCGCACCAAGCAACCCGCGGGCGAAGAGCTCTTGGCGGCGCACCTCGAGGATTCGCGCGTAGCGGTGAGGGCGATGAGCGTCTACGGACTCGGTCTGCTCGCTACGGGGAATAACGCGGCAGGATTGATCGCAGTGACCGGCGATTCGTCGCCCGCCGTGCGAGCGGCGGCTCTCGACGCCGTCGCGCGCTACGAGGCGGCCCACAAGTTCGGGAGCTCGGAAGGCGAGGCGCAAGCCGAAGTGGAGCGCTTGCTGGCCCGCGATCCCGAGGCGGTCGTGCGCGCCCGCGCCGCAACCGCGCTGGTCGAGTTTCGCGACGGTGCGAACGCGCAAGAAGCTGCAGCCGCGCTCGCGACCGCGTTTGCCGGCGATCGCGAAACGCTCGTTCGCTGGCACGCCATGTGGTGTATCTACCGCGGCTATGCGGCGCGCGTGAACCGCAAGGTCGTGGAAGGCGCTCTCAAAGATCCCGACGAGCTCGTGCGCATCGAGGCCGTACGCGCGATGGGCAAATACAAAGACGCATCCTTGATTGCGCTGGTGAAACCGCTGCTCGCCGATTCCTCGTGGCGCGTGCAAGAGCAGGCCGCTGAAGCGATTCGTGCGCTAAGCGGCAAACCGCCGACGGAACACTTAACCGCGATCCCCAGTTACGTGCACGTTCCCGCGGTTGCTGCCGATCCGTTGGCTTCGTTGCCGGCAATGCCGCGCACGCCGGCGGAAGGGAAGCCGGGAGCGCCCTCTCCCGACGACGCCGACGTGCGCCTCACGCTCTTGCCCGAAACGCTCGCGCGCATGACGGGGGCGGCTCCCGGGCCGCATCCGCGCGTGCGCGTCTCGACGACCAAAGGGAACCTCTACGTCGTGCTCTATCCGGAGTGGGCGCCGTTGACCGTCGCAAACTTCCTGGCGCTCGCAAATCGCGGCTATTACGACGGCAACCGCTGGTTTCGCATCGTGCCCGATTTTGTCGTGCAAACAGGCGACCCGAACGATAACGGTGAGGGTGATGCCGGCTACGCGATCGGTGCCGAAGAAAATCCGCTCGAGCAGCACAGCTACGTGATTTCTATGGGCCTGAACTACGACGATAAGACGAATACGCCGATTCGCGACTCCGCAGGAACGCAGTACTACGTGACGTTATCGCCGCAGCTTCACTTGGATCGCGATTTCACCGTCTTCGGCGACGTGACGGGCGGCTTCGACGTATTGGGACGGCTGATCGAATCGGACCGGGTGAAGCGGATCGAACGTATCGAGGACGTCGTCCTTCCGTAGACGCGATTAAGGAATGCTTGCCGTTCCGATCTGAAGCAGCGCGTTGAATCGAGAGGGGTCGACGGCATCGGGGCGCGAGAAATCCATTGCGGCCGTTTTGGCGATCCACCAGGCCGCGCTACGCCGGGGGACCAGTGCGGCCGTGCGAGCCCGCTGCGACGCACATTCCGGAATCAAGTCGCGATCGACCGGTGCGCGGCACAAGTCACCGGGGATTTTTGCGACGTAACGATCTCGCACGTCCGGCGCGGCCGTGAAGGCGTCGCTCATCGCCGGCGCGTTCCCGTCGAAGATCCCCAGCGAGCCGATGCCGAGAAGCGTTTCGATCGTCTTGAGCATCGAAACGGTCGTATAGCGCGTGTGCACCACCGCGTTCCGGCGCGTATAAGGGGAGATCGCGTACGCGATCGAGCGGTGCGAGTCGACGTGATCGGGGCCGTCCTGCGAATCGTCCTCGAGCACGAAGATCGCCGTGTCGCGCCAGTACGGCGAATGCGAGACCGCCTCGACCAGCAGCCCCAACGCGTAATCATCGTCCGACATTTGGAGATAGGGTGTATTGAGGCCGGCGACGTTGGTCTTGAAGTTGCCGAAGTGATCCATCATGAGGCAAACGGCCTCGAGCGCCGGCAGGTCGCCGCGCCGGACGTAGCCGTCGAATTCGCGCTTCCACTCTTCGTAGCGAAAACGGTCGGGAACGTTGAGATCCCACCCCCGGTAGTACACGTCCGTCCGTCCGGCGAGTGAAGGGCGTACGGGCGGTGACTGCGGTGCGCGATGCTCGTACGCACGCCGGACGATAGGAATGTACGACGGGCCGCCGATCGTGTAATACGTTTGGTCGGTATACATTCCGTATTGGCGCACGGTTTTGCTCGCGCGCAGCGCGGCGTCCCAGATGTAACCACCGGTGGCGCCGGACGATTCATCGCCGTCTCCTTCGGTTGCGGCAATATCCTTGTGACCGGGGAGCAGCGCGGACTTACCGCTAGCGTCGAGCAGCGTCGTGAGCCGCGCGTCGAACGGGCTGTTGCCGCCCGTGGCGGCAATCGCCGTGTTGAGGTTGCGATTGGTGCCGTTCCAATCGTACGGCATTCCGTTGCTGGCGTAGGCGATAGGCGTAAGCCGCGTCGTGTATTCGTTGGCTCGCGCTTGCGTGCTCCAGTTCCATCCATCGGCGCTCACGTCGCCGCTGGTGTAGAAGTTATCGAACGTAACGAACTGCTTGGCGAGTTCGTGGTGATTCGGCGCGACGGCATACGGAAAGGAAACGAGGCGAGGATCGCCGTTCGCACCGCCGAGATCGCCCAGCACTTGATCGTACGTGCGATTCTCTTTCATGACGAAAATAACGTGTTTGATCTTGCCGTCCATGCCGGAGGGCAGCGGATCGCGCGCGACGCCGAAACCGTTGTTTTCGTCGACGTCGCGACTCAATGCCGAAAGCCGTTCGTCGGACGGCAGCGGAAGGTTCAGCAGGTCGGCCTTCTCGAGGTCGAGCACGTACTGGTCGCGATGCGATGGATCCTGACGCCGGCTGCCGACGATCGCGACGTACCCGGCCAACTCTGGATTTGGGCCGGCCAACCCTTTTGCATCGGTGACGATCAACTCGCTCGGCGCGGCAGCGCCGAACGCGCTTCCAATACCGGCGATCGAGGTCGGATACCAGCCCGTCGGAATGCGCCCCAGCACTGCGCCCTGTGCAAGGTCGACGACGGCGACCGCGTTCTCTCCGCCTAGCGTGACGTAAGCGCGTTGATTGCGCGCGTCGATCGCGATGCCGTTCGGGTTAGCGCCGCGCAGGCGTTGGCCGTGCCGGTCGACGCCGATACGCGCGACGAGCGCGTCGGTCGCCGTGTCGATCGCGTCGATTTCGTCGCGATCTCCGTTGACGGCGTACAGCTTCGAACCGTCGCGCGAAACCGCAAGGGCGTTGATTTCGCCGCCGAGCGCGACGGTTTTTGCGACGCGGCGCCCTTCGATTACCGAGACGTCTCCGTCGCGCAGCGAACCCGCGTAGATCTTTGCTACGCTGCCGTTCGGTGCCGAAACGATGGCGACGCCGTACGGATACTCGCCGTGCGCCACGAGCGATCCCGGCCGGTGTAACGCCACTTCGGCAGTAACCGCCCGCGCCTTCGTATCGACGATCGAGACCGAGTCGTTTTGCATGTTTGCCACGGCGAGCGTCTTCCCGTCGGCGCTTACCGCTAAGCCCGCAGCCATCGCGCCGAAACGAAGTGCATCGCCCGCGCGCCGCCCTGCCGGCGTGTGCGTGAAAATGCCGCCGTCGTACTTCGGAAGCGGTGCCGCGTCGTTGCCGTCGTGACCGAGCAAAATCTCGGGTGCGTCAAGGACGAACGCATCGCCATTGCGACGATAGACGGCGACGCGGTCGTCGATGCCACCGGACACGTAGAATCGTTTGCCGTCGGGAGCCCAAACGATGCCCTCGAACGCGTCGGGAACGGTAAGACGCTGAACTCTCTCCAGCGAGCCGTCGGCTCGCACGTGGTACACGAAAATCCACTGCGTGAGATCGGTCGTCTCGTGCGACGGCGCGCCCGTCACCGGATTGCGAAGTGGAAAACGAATTTCTCGTCCGTTCGTATCGAAGTACTGGTAGTTATAGCCGCTGGTGAGCACCAGGAGCGTGCGGCCGTCGGGGCCGAGCGCCGCGGACATCGCCCCGCTTGCATCGGCGTTTCCATCCGCGCGCAAACCGGTCCGTAAGCGCACTTGCGTCGCACCGGGTGCGGCTAATGGCGTGATCTGCTGTCCCGTCGGAAGATCGTACCCCTGAGGTGAGCCCGCGACGGCGAGCAGCGCTGCCGCAATCGCGCCGATCACAGCTTCACGTTGACGGTGAAGTACGCCGAGAACGGCTCGACGGTGGAGTTGCCGTCGATATTGTTCGGGCCGAACTCCGGTTCGTACGGATACTGCAAAACTTTCTGCACCTTATCGTGGGGATTGTAGACGTTGCCGACCGGCATGAGCCAATACGATGGGTCGACGTAGCTAATCCCGCCGTAGTTGCAGACGTGCGAGCCCCAATACCACGTAAACTTGGTTTGTTCGCCCCAGAAACAGTTGTTCACGAGGTTGGTCAGCGCAACGTTGAGCGTGATGCGCGGCGATGCCGCATAGCTCATGTTGGCGGCTAGCGATAGATTCGCGGGATTTCGGAACGATCCGGGCTCGTCGAAGACGCCGGTGTACGGATCGGGCAACGGCAAGCGGCCGGCGCATCCCGCCGCATCGAACGGCGCGCCGCCGCGCGCACCGTACGGATACCGCGGGTCGCCGGCGACCGGGCTCTTCAACGCGGTGCAGCCGGCGGCGGGGTCGATACCTTGCACGACTTCAGGCGCGCCGTAGCGATTGCCCGCATTGAGCTGCAGCGTCGGCGTGAGCGCGAACTTATCGTGTTTGTAGTTGAGAATCAGCGCCGCCACGTAGGGCGTGTTGAACGTTTGAACGGAACTGACGTTGACCGAGCCGGGAAAGACGTCGAAGGCCGGATAGTTCGCCGACGGATCGAGCAGCGTCTGAACCGGCGCGTTCCAATACGGGTTGGCGACGGCGCCTTTCGCCGTGCACGGTGCGACCTTGACGCCCGAGTAGCAGGCGCCTGCCGGCGCGCCGCTCGACGTACGGCCGCACACCGGCTGCCCGAAGAGGGTTTTGCCGGCGAACGCGCCACCGGCAGCACACGCCGACGTATAGGCGTTGTAGTTCCCGATGTCGTTGTTGATGGTCGTCACGACGGTTTGCCCGTTGGGCAGGTTGCCGAAGTTGACGAAGACGTTCGTGTACGTGAAGGCGAGCTGTGCCGCCAAACCGTTACGATTGAAATCGCCCTTGTCCAGCTGCAGTTCGAAGCCTTCGGAGGTTTGCCGCCCGACGTTGAGGTTGTCGTACTCGTATTGATTGATGTAGAAACCCTCGAGTTGATCGCGAGTCAAGCGCAGAAAAGGTGTCAGCTTCATCGAGACGTCGGTTCCCTGGAAGCGATGTTCGAGAGAGAAGTCCGCGTTGTAGGAAACCTCCGGGCGTATATTAGACCCCGGCTGATTGAAGCCATACGAGGCCAACGTCTTGCCGAGCGTATCGAAGGGCAGATCCTGTTCCAGCGAATCGACCTGCTGCGTGATGCCCGCCGGCTGCTGAGAGTAGATTCCCCAATTTGCGCGCAGTACGGTGTTGGGGCTTACGGTGTACGTCGCGCCGGCGCGCGGCTCGAACACGTTGTAGCGGTAGTTTCCGCCGCTGACGTTGTACAGCGGTACCGGTGCCCAGCCGGGTCCTCCGGCCGAGCACGGTTCCAGTGGCGTAAGGAATTTCCCGGGACTGCCGTAGAGCGGTATCTGCGTTTTATCGGTCGGGTAACCGTAGTTGAGACCCGGATTCGCGCACGTATCGCGATTGTACGCCGCAAACCAAAACGCGCGAGCCGGCGTACCGGTCGTATTGCCCAAGACGTAGCCGTACGAATCGAGGCGCACGCCGGCGTCGACGTTCCACGGATCGCTCGGGCGCCAGTTGTCGGTGAGCGAAGCCGCCCAAAAACGGCCGCCGACGTTGTTGAGACCGCCCCACGCGCCGTTCTCGACCGTCGCATACCGGCAGGGCCCGGTTCCGCACGTGAGGTTCGAGACGCTCGACGGCAGCGGTGCCCCGAACTTTCCGTTGCACGCGCCGGAGAACGTGTAGAGTCCGGGCGGCGCCGGGCCGCCCGGGCATTGCAGCAGCCCCATCGTGGAGAGCCCGGTTTGGTACAGCGATGCAAACGTTGCCGCACCGGCCGAGGGATTGCAGGTCGTCGGTGCGATCGACGTACCGGCTTTTGCACCGGCGATGTTATAGCAAAGACCGTCTTTTAGATAGTTCGAATCGACGACGGCGATAAAATCGTCGGGACCGCCGCCATAATAGAGTTCGGTTTGGTAGCTGTCCGCATAGTGGTTTTGCGACGTGACGGCGTTGCCTTGGACGCTAAGCAGATGCTGCGGCGAGATCTGGTCCGAGAACGTCAGGTTCGCACCGTAGTTGTGACCGTCGATATTGTATTGGGCCGACCAGGGAATTGCATAGTATAGCGCCGAGCTCATCGGACCCGTGGCAATATAATCCCAGTAGTAGCTGTATGCGTACGCGCGCGCGAAGGCGCTGCTGCTGAAATTATGCTGGTACTGCAGTTTGAAGATGCCCGTGTTGTTGTTGTTGCCGTCCCGGTTATCGAGCGGTATCGGTGCGGCGAATGCGTGCTCCGGCTGGCTCGGAAACCAGTACGGACTGATTCGATCGAGCGGATTGGACGTTAGCGTCTTTCCAAGCGGACCGTTGTAGGAGAAGGTGTCGGAGTAACGCGGAGTCGTCGGAAAGACGCCGTAACCGTTTTGAAGCGTCGCATAGTTTTGCAATCCGACGTCGTTGGGCGAACTGTAGAACTGCGTGAAGATGTAGTTGTTGTCGTAAAGGAGCTGCACGTCGTCCCGTAGACCGCCCTTACGCGGCACCGCAAGGTGAAGGTTGAAGACGCCGTTGCGGTCGGCCACCATCGACGTGTAGTAGTAGCCGGCGGTAATGGGCCCGAGCACGAACCCCGGCTGCCGGTACCCTCCGAAATA
>JAFAHZ010000323.1 GCA_019236975.1 Vulcanimicrobiota bacterium
ACTTAGCGCTCGAAACTGACGTGGCTAAGAGCAATCGGCTTCTCCGCGGACGTCTCTTGCTCTCGTTAATGGAGTACAACCAGCACGGACTCTACGATCACGCAATGGAAGCAGCCGGCATTTTCGAAACTGCCGACGATTCTTTGCGGCGAGCCGAAGCGTTGCTATATAAGGGAAATGCACTGTGGCGGTCGGGACGTTTGGCCGAAGCGGCTACCGTCGGCGAGGAAGCCGTCCGCATTGCCGGGACTCTCGGACTGGAACGATTCTTCGCCGTTACCCTTCAAATGGCGGCCGTATGGGTTGGTGCCGGCGCCGACGCCGCACGGGGATTCAAGATGTCCGAGGAAGCGTTGTCGATTCTCCGCGCTCTCGACGATCGCGGTGCCGTCGCCCATCTGCTCCTAAATTTTGCCGAGACGAAGTTTGCGGCCGACGATCCGCAGTGCGCCTTGCGGTTCGCCGACGAAGCGCTCGAGCTCTCGCGCGACAACCCCGTTCGTTCCGTAAATATTCAAAACAACGCAGCTGCGTATCTCATTGCGATGGGGCGACTGGATGAAGCCTACGAGCGCGTGACGTCGGCGATAGCTATCGCGTCCAGCCTCGAGCAGCCGTTTCTGGTCACCAATGCGGTCGGGCATATTGCTGCTATTAGCGTCCTCCAAGGCGCTCACGAGCGCGCGGCCCGGCTCATTGGCTACGTCGACGGGGTGTATTCGCAATTCAAAGAGACTCGCGAGCCGACGGAAGCGCGCGGCTACGAGCGGACGATGCAGATTCTGCGCGCCGCGCTCGACGCGGAGCGTCTGCAAACGCTGCTCGCCGAAGGCGCGCGGTTGTCGGAGGGCGACGCCGTGCGCGAGGCGCTGCTCGCGTGAGCGCGCCCGCCGATACCGTAACGTTTCTTTTTAGCGACATCGAAGGCAGTACCGCGCGCTGGGAGGCGCACCGCGACGCGATGCAATCGGCGCTGGCGCGGCACGACGCCGTCATGCGCGCGGCGCTCGAGCGCCATGGCGGACACGTATTCAAAACGATCGGCGACGCCTTTTGCTGCGCGTTTTCGAAACCGCAAGACGCCGCCGCAGCCGCCGTCGACGCGCAGCGCGCGCTAGCGGAGTGCGACTGGAGCGCGGTCGACGGCTTGCGCGTGCGGATGGCGATGCATACGGGCGTTGCGGAACGCCGAGACGACGATTACTTCGGGCCGCCGCTCAACCGCGTCGCGCGAATGATGTCCGCCGCGCACGGCGCCCAGATTCTCGTTTCGCACGTAGCGGCTGCGCTGCTCGAGGGCACGCTCGCGCCGGGCGCGTCGCTGCGCGATTTGGGCAAGTACCGTCTCAAAGACTTGCCCGAGCCCGAGCACGTCTTTCAACTCGACGGCGACGGTCTGCTCGCCGACTTTCCGCCGCTGCGCGCCGTGGAGGAGAATCCGACCAATCTGCCGCTGCACCTGACCGCGCTCTTGGGCCGTCAACGGGAACTGGCCGATATCGAAGCGCTCGTGCGGGAGTCGCGGTTGGTAACGCTGACCGGTTCGGGAGGTGTGGGCAAGACGCGGACGGCGCTCGAGGCGGCGCGCGATTCGCTGGATACGTTTGCAGACGGCGTCTGGCTGGTCGAACTGGCGCCGATCGCCGAAGCCGCTCTGATAGCCGGCACGATCGCCGCCGCACTGCGCGTCAGCGTCACGTCGGGCGGTTTGCCCCCGCTCGAAGAGCTGGCGCTGGCCATTCGGAACAAAACGCTGCTCGTGGTTCTCGACAACTGCGAACACCTCATCGCCGGTGCCGCGCAAACCGTCGAGCAACTGCTGCAGCGATGCCCGGGCGTGCATTTCCTGGTGACGAGTCGCGAAGCGCTCGGCGTGCACGGCGAACGCACCTATCGCATGCCATCGTTGGACGAAACGAGCGGAGCCGCGCTTTTCGCCGAGCGCGCTGCCGCAGTCAAGCGCGATTTCGCCCTGAACGGCAACGCTGCGATCGTCAACCAAATCGTGACGCGCCTCGACGGCATTCCGCTGGCCATCGAGTTGGCCGCATCGCGCGTCAAGGTTCTCAGTCTCGAACGCATTCGCGAAGGCCTCAACGAACGCTTCAAGCTGCTGGCCGGCGGAAGCCGCACCGCGCTGCCCCGCCAGCAGACGCTGCGCGCGATGATCGGTTGGAGCTACGAGCTGCTCGACGACGCCGAAAAACGCATGCTGCGGCAGCTGGCGATCTTTCGCGCCGGTTGGACCATCGACGCCGCCGTCGAAGTGAGCGGAGACGGCGAGAACGATGCGATCGCGCTGCTGGAATCGCTGGTCGAAAAATCCTTGGTCAACGTCGAATCGGATGGCAGCGAGCTTCGGTACCGTTTGCTGGAGTCAACGCGCGAGTTTGCCGCCCAAGAGCTGCGCGAACGCGGCGAGTACGCAGCGACCGCAGCGAGACACTGCGCGTTTTTTCTCGGTGAGTCGAGGCGCCGGTACGACGAGTATTGGCGATTGACCCTCGACCGCTGGCATGCGGCGATGGCGGTAGAATTCGATAACTTCCGCGCGGCGATCGATTGGGCGCTCGTCGAGGGTTTCGATCCCGTAGCGGGCGCGTCCATCGTTGCGAACCTCTCCGAGACGCATCTTCCCGAGCGCCGGCATCTCACCGATCGCGCAATGCCGGTGGCAGAAAACGGCGACGAAGCGTTGGGCGCTCATTTAGGATTAGCGTACGCGCGCATTTTCGGCGATAGCAGACCGGTCGAGGAAGCCGCGCAGCGCGCGGCGCGCTACTTCAAAGCGTCGGGAGATGCGGTGCATTTTGCGGAGGCGACGATTCGGATCGGCGGAGCGTACCTGCGGCAAGGGCGCGTTCCGGACGCAATCGCGTGTGCGGAGGAAGCGTTGGCCGCGCTAGAGGGCGCCGACGCGCCGGCCCTTCGAGCGTGGGCAAACGAACAGCTCGCACTGTGGACGACCTTCGGCGGCGACCCGCAAGCAGGATGCGCGCTGTTCGAGCGAACGGTCGAATCGCTGCGCCGGAGCGGCGATTATCGCCGGCTGCGACTCACGCTCGGAAATTTTGCGGAAGCACTTTTTGCTTCGGGCAACGTCGCGCGCGCGGTGGAGTGCCTGCAGGAGTCGTTCGACCTAAACGATCCCAGCACCACGCGGGAACGACGGCAAATTCAAAATCTCAACTTGGCGGCCTACTTGTTGGCACTCGATCGCGCCGCCGAGGCGCGCGATTGCGCTATTGCGGCGCTGGACGTGAGCGCCCCCGACGAAGAGTTGCTGCTCGCGGTCGGCATCGGTCACCTGGCGGAGATCGCCGCACGGCGCGGCGATCCCGAAAGCGCCGCGCGCGCGATCGGCTTTTCCGATGCGGTGTACGCGCGCCAAGGCGCCATTCGCGAGCCGACCGAGGCGCGCGGCTACCAACGGGCGATGGAGATTCTGCGATCCGCGCTCGATAAGGAACGCCTGACATCGCTGATGGCTGAAGGCGGCCGGACGTCGCGCGACCAGGCCGTGCACGAGGCGCGAGCCGCGACCGAATAAAGCCGTCTTTCGGGCCGTCACGACAGCGTGCTCGGGAGCGATTTATTCGGGGGCGCGCGCGAGCCACTACGAGTGTAAACTGCACTTAGGAACAGCAATCGTGCGGCCCGAACGGAGACGATTGTGATAGCCCAGCCGACGCGCGTTCCGGGGAATCTTCCCAGCCGTCCGACCCGCTTTATCGGCCATGCCGACGAAGTGGCACTGCTGGCCACAACGCTGGACGATCGTCAGATCGTAACCGTAACGGGCGCGGGCGGCGTCGGAAAGACGCGCATCGCCATCGAACTGGCCAAACGCGTTGCGGCGTTCTTTCCCGACGGCGTCTGGTTCGTTAATTTAGCGTTGCTCGACGACGGTTCGGACGTCGTTCCGTTCGTTTGCGAAACGCTGCGCGAGATCGCGCCGCTCGCGCGCGACACCGCAACGTTCGCGGCGGCGCTGGGCGATCGTCAGGTGCTGCTCGTCTTCGATAGCTGCGAGCACGTCCTCGAGCGAACCGCCGAACTGCTCTCTGCGATCGTGCACGTCGCGCCGCGCGCCCGCGTTATCGCCACCTCGCGCCAGCGCCTCGGTATCGACGTCGAGGTGGAGCACCGGCTCGGCACGCTGGCGATCGACGACGGCGTCGAGCTGTTTTACGATCGCGCGCGCAACGCCGGCGTGCGGCTCGACGACCAGCAACGCGTTACCGTCGCGGGCGTCGTCGAGTATCTCGACGCGATTCCGCTGGCCATCGAGCTTGCCGCTCCGCAACTGCGCGCGATGTCGGTCGACGAACTCCTGCGGCATCTCGACGATCGCCTCGATCTGCTCGCTTTCGAAAACCGCGGTGCGCCCAGCCGCCAGCAGACGCTCGAAGCGATGCACGATTGGAGCCATCGCCTGCTCAGCGAGAACGGACAGAAGCTATTCCGGCGGTTGGCCATTTTCGTCGGAGGCTGTTCGCTCGAAGCCGCGATGCACGTCTGCTGCGATAGCCGCTTCAACGAAGCGCAGCTCAGCGAGGCGCTCGAAGAACTGGTGCTCAAGTCATTGGTCATCAAGGAGCGTATCGAGGGACGCACGCGCTACCGCATGCTCGAAACGACGCGCGCTTACGCCCAGGGCTGCCTATTCCGCTCGAACGAGTACGACGAAGCCGCGCAGGCCCACGTGCGGTACTTCGTGCTGCTCGCGCGGCGGTACGAAAACGTCCTCGACGCGCAGCCGGTCTTGCAGTGGCAGGCGACGGTGACGGGCGAGGCGCAGAACTTTCGCGCGGCGCTCTCGCTCGCGCTCGACGCGGGCGACGTGGAAAGCCCGGCGTCCATTTGCGAAGCGCTGTTTTGCTGGCTCTGGACGTACGGTCACGTGCACGCAGCCGATCTCACGCGCCGGATCTCCACGATTCTCACGACGACGATGCAGCCGTCGGCCGAAGCGCCGCTGCGATTGGCGCACGCGGCGCTGTTGCGTTTCTCCGAACGGCATCGCGCGCTCGAATCGGCAAAGCGCGCTTACGAGCTGTACCGCGAAATCGGCGACATGACGCACCTGGCCGACGCGCTGCGCTGCACGAGCGCGCTGCAGCACGACGTGCTCGGTGCGCCGTCGGCCAAACTCGCCGTCGAGGTCGCGCGGCTCGCCGACTTGATGCTCGAGCTCGGCAGTACGCTGCGCGCCGCCGAGCTGCTCAACAATCTGGGCGTCAACTATGCCGAAATGCTCGATCAGGACCGGCTCGTGGAGGCCGCCGTCTGTTTCGAGCGCGCCGCCGGGCTGCTCGAAGCGCGCGGCGATCGCGAGCGTGCCGGGCGCGTCATCGGCAACTGCGCCGTCGTAGCGTATCTCGGCGGCGACTACGAACAAGCCGTTCGCTGGAGCACGCGCGCCGTAGAATTTTTCGACGAAAGCCCGGACAGCACCGAAGCCGGGCATCAGTGGAATAATCTCGGTTTCCACTTGTCGTCGGTCGGCCGGCACGAAGAGTCGCGGCAGGCGCTGCAGCGTTCGGTCGACATTGCCGTGGAGCGAAAAGATCACGAAGGATTAGCGGAGGTTTTGGAAAGCGCGGCCGCATGGTGCAGCGCGACCGAAAATGCTTTAGTGGCCGCGCGGCTGCTCGGGTGCGCGGCATCGTTGATGCCGAGCGATCTCGCGCGGCAAGCGCGCGAAGTCGGCATGCTGCAGGAACTGGTCGACGGCGTGCGTGCCGTCCTCGGCGACGAGACGTACGAAGCCGAGCGCGCGCGCGGCGCAACGCTTCCGATTGCCGAAATCTATCGCGAGGCCAAGGCCGCTCTCGTCACCCAGTAGGCGCATTCGTGAGGGCGATCCAGATACCGCCGATCACGAGCGCCGAACCCAGCAGTTCCCGCCAACTGAACACCTCGCCGCCGAGCACGATTCCGACGACCACCGCGATGACCGGAATAATCAGCGACGAAAGGCCGACGACCCAGGCGGGAATGCGCTGCAGCAGCCACAGGTTGAGGAAGAACGGCACGCAGCTTCCGAGCAATGCGAGATAGAGCAAGACCTCGATCGATCCCGGCGCGATGACGCGCGACCACGAAACGGGCTCGGTAAAGACGCCGAGCGCGAAGACGCACATGCCCGCAACGAGCATGGCCGGCGGCAGCGTCCGGAGCGGGTCGTGCTGCGAATGCCGCCGTGCGTAGACGTTTCCGAACGCCGACACGCCGGCGGCGGCGACGGCTGCGAGCGCGAAGAGCGGCGATCCGCGCACTTCGCCGCCGAGCGAAATCACCGCGACACCCGCGAACGCGAGCACCGCACCGAACCAAATGCGTGCGGTCGTGCGTTCGCCGGCGAGTACGTGCCCGAACCCAAACACGAAGAACGGCAGCGTTCCGAACAGCACTGCCGTCAATCCCGAGCCCAAGCGCGTCTCGGCCGTGTACGTCAAAACGTAGTTGAGGCCGAAGAGAAAGACGGCGAGAACGGCGACCAGTTTCCAGGGGTATGGCCGCCTCGTGTGACCCTGAGGCTGTCGAAGGGCACCGCTCGCCAACGCGACGGCATACATCGCCAAACCGGCGACGATGAAGCGCAAACCGACGCCCGTCAGCGGCGGGACGTACAGCAGGGAATACTTGATGCCGAGCCACGTCGTTCCCCAGATGGCGCACATGCCCGCGTACGCTGCGACGACGGCGGAACGATTTTGCGAGGGCGGCATAGAATCGGCGGCTATGGGATTAACGATACAGTGTCCTCTCGTGCGGGGAGCAGCAGTGTTGCTGACCTTCGCGCTTGCGGCCTGCGGGCCGCACGGCGCATCGCCATTCGTACCCGCCGCAAGCGCGAACGCTTCGGCCGCCACCAAGGAGTACCTCGGGTCCGGAGGCAGCGGCAAGACGTCGTGGTCGTGGCACGACGCATCGGGAAACAAGTGCTCCGGCACGGCCGATTACAAAGTCAACGTCACGCTTGTCTTCGAAAGTACCGGCGCGGTCGACCCCAAAGGCAGCAGCGTCACGACGTTCGGCGAGCTCAAACCCTACTGCTCGGCGTGGGGCGTGCGCAGTTTCGATCAGGGCTATGACGTCAAAGGCGGTAAACTCGAAGGCAAGAACCTGTCCGCTGCCTTCACGCTGCACAGCGGATTCTGCACGCCGGGCAAAGCGACAGGGAGCGGCACGTTTTCGGGGTCGGAGTCCGACGCCGACGCGCACGTCGGCGCGGTCGAGGAGCACTGCACTGCCGGCACCGAGTTCTTCTCGCAGAAGCCGGTCGACATCAAGGGAGTCAAAGGCCTGCTTATAGGGAAATAGGTTGGCGTATGGCTCGAACGCTCGCGTCTCCGACTCTGCTTGCTTTGCTCGCCGTTACCTTCGTGCCGGCGTGCTCGACGCGCGGCGCGCTGCCGGTGCTGCAAACCGCCCCGCAGCCAGCGATGCCCGGCGATCGCGTGCCGGAATTCTCTACGAGCGGCGCGGTGTACGTTGGAACGCCGGGTCAAGTCGCCGTTTACGCTTCGGCGGGAAAGGCGCGTATCGCGTCGATTCCGCAAGGCAACTTCACCGCGGCGGCGCTAGCGTTTTCACCATCCGGAACGCTGTACGTCGGCGATCAAACCGCCGGAAGCGGCAGTGCCACGTGCGGCCCGGGCGGTTCGCTGAATTTCTATAAGGCCGGCGCCAAAGCCGCCAAACGCGTCATCAAGAATGGGATTACCTGCCCGGTGGCGGTGGCGTTCCGTGGATCGATCTACGTGCTCAACGCCAGCAACAAGCTGACCGTCTACGATCCCAAAACCGGCAAGCTCTTGCGCACGGTCACGCAAGGCATTCAGACGCCGACGGCGATGGTGTTCGATCCGTTCGGAAATCTGTACGTTACGAACGTTACCGCTCACGGTTCGAGCAGTTCCGGAAGCGGCACGCTGACGATGTTCGCACCGAATGCCACCGCACCGACGAAAACGATCGCGTTCTCCAGCTCGATTCCGACCGCGCTGGCGGTCGATTCCAGCGGCGACGTCTACGTGGGCAGCGTTTCGAATCAGCCGTTTACCTGCGCATCGAGCGCGAGCTCGGGCGGCCCGGTTGGAGCGGTCACCGAGTTCGCACCCAAAGGCAGCAGCAGCGTGCTGCGCACGATCTCGGGCCTGAAGCCGGTAACCGCGCTCGCGATCGATCCCAAAAACAACCTCTACGTCGCCGCCGCCATACAAACCAACGCGTGCGTGTCGTCCTCGAGTGCGACCTACTCCGGCGGTCTCGGCGTCTTTGGGCCTACCGCGACCAAACCGAGCCGGTCGCTGACGCTGATCGAGCCCTACCTGCTGGCACTCGACGATGCGAACAACGTCTATGCGGCAGATTGCAGCAACAGCGACTGCACGTCGTTCGTGGTTCGCGAGATTGCCGCCGGCGGCGTCAGAATAACGCGCAACCTCGCCGTGCCGGGACAGCCGGCCGCACTCGCCGCGCAGCCGTAACGCCTAACGAA